>NZ_CP089980.1:882500-1200000 GCF_021389955.1 Fulvivirga maritima | reverse complement strand
TATCACTGATGCATCAGGTCTATCTGTTGCTCAGGTAAACGCTTTCAGACGCATTTGTTTCGATAAAGGAGTGGAGTACGGAGTATACAAAAATTCTTTGATCAAGAAAGCTTTAGAAAACATAGAAGGTGACTTCGAAGGTTTGAATGAAAGCCTGAAGGGATTCTCTGGGATTTTGTTTTCAGAAGAGGTGGCAAATTTGCCAGGTAAAGTACTTACTGAATATAGAAAAAAACAAGGTGTTGCAAAACCTTCGTTAAAGGCTGCTTCCGTAGATAGAGATTTCTTCTTCGGTGAAGAAAATCTTAAAACTTTGAGCGAGCTTAAATCTAAGCAAGAGCTCATCGGCGAGGTTATTGGTTTACTTCAATCTCCTGCTAAGAATGTTGTTTCTGCGCTTCAAAGTGGAAAGAATATACTTGGAGGTTTAGTAAAAACATTATCTGAGCGAGAAAATTAATTAAATTAAAAAGAATAATTGACTAAATAAGAATAAAATGGCAGACGTTAAAGCACTTGGAGATCAACTAGTTGAACTTACAGTAAAAGAAGTTAATGAACTAGCAGAGTACCTTAAAGAAGAGCATGGTATCGAACCTGCTGCTGCTGCAGCTGTTGCAGTTGCTGCACCTGCTGGCGGTGAAGGTGGCGATGCTGGAGCTGAGCAAACTGAATTTGATGTAATCCTTAAATCACCAGGTGGAGCTAAATTAGCTATCGTGAAATTGGTGAAGGAATTAACTGGATTAGGTCTTAAAGAAGCTAAAGAAATCGTAGATAGCGCTCCTAAAGCTATCAAAGAAGGCGTGTCTAAGGACGAAGCTGAAGGTCTTAAAAAGCAGCTTGAAGAAGCTGGGGCTGAGGTTGAGTTGAAATAAGCCTTGGCGACATACAATAGGTCGTCTAACAAAAAGTTAGACCCCGGTATTAATCGGGGTCTTTTGCTGTTTGTAGCTACTTTACATTCAACATACATTAAGGCTTAAGAATCATTAGATTCGGTGGCCATTTACAAAATCTTGTAATTTAAATTTTAAAAGCTTTGGCTAGTAAAAAAGAAAACGCAAGAATCAGTTTTTCTTCCATTAAGAAGATTATAGATTATCCTGATTTCCTTGATATACAATTACAATCCTTTAAGGACTTTTTTCAGCTAGAAACACCTGCCGAAAAAAGGGAACAGGAGGGATTATTCAAAGTTTTTTCTGAGAACTTTCCCATTACTGATTCCAGAGAAAATTTTGAGTTGGAGTTTATCGACTATATAGTTGATCCTCCTAAATACTCTGTTGATGAGTGTATCGATAGAGGGCTTACGTACTCTGTGCCCTTAAAGGCTAAATTAAAGCTTACCTGTAATGATGAGGATCATGAAGATTTTGAGACCATCGAACAGGAAGTATTCTTGGGGAACATCCCTTATATGACCAAAAAAGGTTCTTTTGTTATTAATGGAGCTGAAAGGGTTATAGTTTCTCAGTTACACAGGTCCCCTGGTGTGTTCTTTGCCCAAAGTAAACATACTAATGGTACAAAGCTTTATTCTGCAAGAATTATCCCTTTCAAAGGGTCATGGATAGAATTCGCTACCGATGTAAACAACGTGATGTATGCTTACATTGATAGAAAGAAAAAATTCCCTGTTACTACTTTGCTCCGTGCAATAGGTTATGGTACAGATAAAGATATATTAGATCTGTTTGGTCTTTCTGAAGAAGTTAAAGCTACTAAGAAAGATCTAAAAGATGCTGAAGGAAGAAGACTTGCTGCAAGGGTACTTAAAACCTGGACAGAAGACTTCGTAGATGAAGATACTGGAGAAGTGGTTTCTATAGATCGTAATGAAGTGTTGCTCGAAAGAGATCACGTTCTTACTGATGAAGACATAGAAACAATTGTAGATTCAGGATCTAAGTCAATAATTCTGCATAGAGAGGATGTAAACGTTACAGATTTTACTATCATCTTCAACACGCTTGCTAAAGATAATTCTAACTCTGAAAAAGAAGCGGTTGAACAGATTTATAGACAATTAAGAAATACTGAAGCTCCTGATGAGCAAACTGCTAGAGATATTATTCAAAGTCTATTCTTTAGTGAGAAGCGTTATGATTTAGGAGAAGTAGGTAGATATAGAATAAATAAAAAGTTAGGTCTTGATATTGACTCTGAGCAAAGAGTACTTACCACTGAGGATATTATACTTATTGTAAAATATCTTATTGGTTTAATTAACTCTAAAGCTGTAGTTGATGATATAGATCACTTAAGTAATAGAAGAGTAAGAACTGTTGGTGAGCAGTTATATACTCAGTTCGGTGTAGGTCTTGCCAGAATGGCCAGAACTATTAAAGAACGTATGAACGTTAGAGATAACGAAGATTTCAAACCTGTGGACTTGATTAATGCAAGAACACTTTCTTCAGTTATTAACTCGTTCTTCGGTACTAACCAGTTGTCTCAATTTATGGACCAGACCAACCCGCTTGCTGAGGTTACTCACAAGAGAAGAATGTCTGCTTTAGGTCCTGGTGGTCTATCAAGAGAAAGAGCTGGTTTTGAGGTTCGTGACGTTCACTATACTCACTACGGACGTTTATGTACTATTGAAACACCTGAAGGTCCTAACATTGGTCTTATTTCTTCTTTATGTGTTCATGCTAAAGTGAATAACATGGGATTCATTGAAACTCCTTATAGGGAAGTAAATGAAGGAAAAGTAGATATGACTGGTGATGTGAAATATCTTACTGCTGAAGAAGAAGATACTCACAATATCGCTCAGGCAAATGCACCTCTGAAAGAGACTGGTGACTTTGTTAATGAGAGAGTAAAAGCAAGATTTGAAGGTGACTTCCCTGTGGTTGAACCCGCAGAAGTTAGATACATGGACGTTGCTCCTAACCAGATTGTGTCAGTGGCGGCATCTATGATTCCTTTCTTGGAGCATGATGATGCTAACCGTGCATTGATGGGATCAAACATGCAGCGTCAGGCTGTTCCATTATTGAAGCCTGAAGCTCCTATTGTTGGTACTGGTTTGGAAGGACGTATTGCTATTGACTCTAGATCTTTGGTATTGGCTGAAGGTGATGGTGTGGTTGACTTTGTTGATGCTAAGAAAATTGTTGTTAGATATGATATGACTGATGATGATCTTCTTGTAAGCTTTGATGAAGATACTAAAACATATAACCTGATTAAGTTTAGAAGAACTAACCAGGATACTTGTATTAACCTTACTCCAATAGTTAAAAAAGGAGAGAGAGTACTTAAAGGACAGCCTTTAGTTGAGGGTTATGCCACACAAGGAGGAGAGCTTGCTTTAGGTAGAAACCTGAGAGTGGCTTACATGCCTTGGCAAGGGTATAACTTTGAGGATGCTATTGTAATCTCTGAGAAAGTGGTAAGAGATGATATTTATACATCTATCCACATTGATGAGTATGAGCTTGAAGTTAGAGACACTAAGCGTGGAGAGGAAGAGTTGACCTCTGAAATTCCTAACGTTAGTGAAGAAGCTGTAAGGCATTTAGATGAAAATGGTATCATTAGAGTTGGAGCTGAAGTAAAAGAAGGCGATATTCTAATTGGTAAAATTACTCCTAAAGGGGAAACAGATCCTACTCCGGAAGAAAAGCTTTTAAGAGCTATATTCGGAGATAAAGCTGGTGATGTTAAAGATGCTTCTCTTAAAGCTTCACCTTCATTAAGAGGTGTGGTAATTGATACTAAGCTTTTCTCTAGACCTAAGAAGGATAAAGAGTTAAGAGCCAAAGCTAAGAAAGAAGTTGAAATTCTTAAGAGTAAATACAGTAAAGAACTTCTTGGGTTAAGAGCTCAAATGATCGAAAAATTGACTACTTTATTGGATGGACAAACCAGCCAGGGAGTAAGACATAAATTTGGAGATGAGCTAATTAGCAAAGGAGTTAAGTTTTCTGGAAAAAATATAGAGCACAATCTATTCCCAGAGAAAAACATTTATAAGGATGAAAGTACTTATAATGTTCCTGAGGAAGTTAACTTGGTTTCAGATGTAATCCTTGATAACTGGACTACAGATGAAAGAGTTAATGATATTGTGTTCAAACTTGTGAAGAGTTATAACATCAAGAGAAATGAGATCGCTGGAGAATTTAAGCGTGAAAGATTTACTCTTGAGGTTGGTGATGAATTACCTGCAGGTATTGTTCAGCTGGCTAAAGTTTATATTGCTAAGAAGCGTAAACTTAAAGTAGGTGATAAAATGGCAGGTAGACACGGTAATAAAGGGGTTGTTGCTAAGATCGTGAGAGATGAGGATATGCCATTCCTTGAAAACGGAACGCCTGTAGACATTTGTTTGAACCCTCTTGGTGTACCATCAAGGATGAACTTGGGTCAGATTTATGAAACTGTTTTAGGCTGGGCCGGGTTAGAGTTAGGTAGACGTTATGCTACGCCAATTTTTGATGGTGCTTCTATGGAAGAAGTAGCTGCAGAACTTAGCGAAGCAGGATTACCTGACTATGGTAGAGCATATTTGTATGATGGTCTCACAGGAGAGCGATTTGATCAACCAGTAACAGTAGGTATAGCTTATATGCTTAAACTGGGTCACTTGGTAGATGATAAAATGCACGCTAGATCTATCGGACCTTACTCACTTATTACTCAGCAGCCATTGGGAGGTAAAGCCCAGTTTGGTGGTCAGAGATTTGGTGAGATGGAGGTTTGGGCACTTGAAGCATTCGGTGCATCAAACGTGTTGCAAGAGATTCTTACCATCAAGTCGGATGATGTTATTGGTAGAGCGAAGGCATATGAGGCTATTGTTAAAGGTGAAAACATGAAGAAGCCAAATATACCTGAGTCATTCAACGTACTAGTACACGAGCTTCGTGGATTAGCGTTGGAAATCACTTTAGACTAATATAAAAATTACATGTGTTCAAGAGGTGAAAACCTCTTGAACATTGACATCAAATATTCAAATTATGTCATTCAGAAAGAATAAAAAGCTAAACCTCGACTTTTCCAAGGTTACTATCAGTTTGGCATCACCTGAGTCTATTTTAGAGAGCTCTCATGGTGAAGTTACTCAACCTGAAACAATTAACTACAGAACTTATAAGCCTGAAATGGGTGGATTGTTCTGTGAGCGTATTTTCGGGCCTGTGAAAGACTGGGAGTGTCATTGTGGAAAATACAAGAGGATACGATATAAAGGTATAATTTGTGACAGATGTGGTGTTGAAGTTACTGAGAAGAAGGTAAGAAGAGAAAGAATGGGACATATTGAATTGGTTGTCCCTGTAGCTCACATCTGGTATTTCAAGTCGTTGCCAAATAAAATTGGTTACTTATTAGGATTACCTACTAAGAAGCTGGATCAAATCATTTACTATGAAAGATATGTGGTTATTCAACCAGGTGTCAAAGAGGAAGATGGTATAGCTAAAATGGATTTCCTTACTGAGGATGAATATCTGGATATTCTGGATAAAATGCCTCGTGAGAATCAATTGTTAGACGATGATGATCCAAATAAATTTATTGCCAAAATGGGAGCTGAGGCTCTTGAAATGTTATTGGCAAGAACTGAGTTAGACACTCTTTCTTATGAGTTAAGACATCAGGCTGCAACTGATACTTCACAGCAAAGAAAAGCGGAAGCTTTAAAAAGACTTAAAGTTGTTGAAGCATTCAGAGAAGCAAAAACAAGAATTGAAAATCGCCCTGAATGGATGGTGATCAGAATGGTGCCGGTTATTCCGCCAGAACTTAGGCCTTTAGTTCCTTTGGATGGTGGTAGATTCGCTACCTCTGATTTGAATGATCTTTACAGAAGGGTAATTATCAGGAACAATCGTCTGAAGAGACTAATTGATATTAAAGCACCGGAAGTAATTCTTAGAAATGAGAAAAGGATGCTTCAGGAAGCTGTGGATTCACTGTTTGATAACTCCAGAAAAGTGAATGCTGTAAGATCAGATGGAAACAGAGCTTTAAAATCTTTAAGTGATATGCTTAAAGGTAAGCAAGGTCGTTTCCGTCAAAACTTATTGGGTAAAAGGGTAGATTATTCAGGTCGTTCTGTAATTGTAGTAGGTCCTGAGTTAAAACTGCACGAATGTGGTTTACCTAAAGATATGGCGGCAGAATTATTCAAGCCGTTTATTATCCGTAAGTTGATCGAAAGAGGCATTGTTAAAACAGTAAAATCTGCTAAGAAGATAGTAGATAGAAAAGATCCTGTAGTATGGGATATCCTTGAAAACGTGTTGAAAGGACATCCGGTATTGCTTAACAGGGCTCCTACACTTCACAGATTAGGTATTCAAGCTTTTCAACCTAAGCTTATAGAAGGTAAAGCGATCCAGCTACACCCATTAGTATGTACAGCATTCAACGCTGACTTTGATGGTGACCAGATGGCCGTTCACGTACCTCTAGGTCAGGAAGCTGTTTTGGAGGCTTCATTGTTGATGCTTTCATCACATAATATCCTAAACCCTGCTAACGGAGCACCTATTACTGTACCTTCTCAGGATATGGTACTTGGTCTTTACTATGTAACTAAGGGAAGAAGAGGAACTGAAGATAATCCTGTGCTAGGAGAAAACATGAGTTTCTACAGCGCTGAAGAGGTTATCATTGCGATAAACGAGAAGAGGCTTTCTAAGCACGCGTATATTAAGGTGAGAACTAAAGTTCGTAATGAAAAAGGCGAGCTTGAAAATACTTTACTGGAAACAGTAGCAGGTAGAGTTCTTGTAAACCAACACGTGCCAGAAGAAGTAGGCTTTGTAAACGAACTCTTAACTAAGAAAAAGCTTCAACAGATTATTTCTGATATTTTTAAAGTATCAGGAATGGCAAGAACAGCTCACTTCTTGGATGATATTAAAGAGCTTGGTTTCCAAATGGCTTACAAAGGTGGTCTTTCAATGGGACTTAATGATGTAGCTATTCCAGAAGAAAAAGAGGCGCTTGTAAATCAAGCCAAAGAGGAAGTGGATGCTGTATGGAATAATTACCTAATGGGTCTTATCACTGATAATGAGAGATACAATCAGGTAATTGATATTTGGACCAGGATCAATACTCAGCTTACTAACACATTGATGACTCAGTTGGCTGAAGATGATCAAGGATTCAACTCTATTTATATGATGATGCACTCAGGTGCAAGGGGATCTAGAGAGCAGATTCGTCAGTTAGGTGGAATGAGAGGATTGATGGCTAAGCCACAAAAGAACCTTGCAGGTTCAGTGGGTGCTATTATTGAAAACCCTATTCTTTCTAACTTTAAAGAAGGACTTGATGTAATAGAGTACTTTATTTCTACTCACGGTGCACGTAAAGGTCTTGCCGATACAGCATTGAAAACTGCGGATGCGGGTTACTTAACCAGACGTTTGGTGGATGTGGCTCAGGACGTAGTAATCACTGAGGATGATTGTGGTACTTTAAGAGGTCTGACTGTAGCTGCACTTAAAGATAATGAGGATATTGTAGAGGCATTATCAGAGAGAATCTTAGGTAGAGTATCTGTTCATGATATCTATGATCCTGTAACAGATGAGTTAATCTGTGAATCAGGTGATGAGATCACTGAAGAGATCGCTAAGACTATTGACGAAAGTAATATAGAAGAAGTAGAGATCAGATCACTACTTACTTGTGAAACTAAGCAAGGTGGTTGTGCCAAATGCTATGGCCGTAACCTGGCTACAGGTAGGATGGTACATGCTGGTGAAGCTGTGGGTGTAATAGCAGCACAGTCAATCGGTGAACCTGGTACTCAGCTTACACTTAGAACTTTCCACGTTGGGGGTACTGCTTCTAACATTGCAGTAGATGCAAACATCAAAGCTAAATTTGATGGTGTTATCGAGTTCGAAGGAGTTAGAACTATCAAAACCACTGATAAAGAAGGTGAGAAGATAGAAGTAATCATGGGACGTACTGGTGAGATCAAAGTGGTTGACGAGAAGAAAGGAACAGTACTGATGACCAACTATGTGCCTTATGGAGCTTTCTTGAAAGTGAAAGAAGGTCAAAAGGTTGAAAAAGGTGATGAGCTTGTATTCTGGGATCCTTATAACGCGGTTATTCTTTCTGAGTTTGATGGTACTATTGAATTCGAATCTATTATAGAAGGAATTACTTATAAAGAAGAATCTGATGAGCAAACTGGTCACAGAGAAAAAGTAATTACTGATACTAAAGATAAAACTAAGAACCCTGCCATTAGAATTAATGGTAAGAACGATGGTAAATCTTATAACATACCTGTAGGAGCCCACTTAGCTGTGGACGATGGAGATAAAATCAAAGCGGGACAAATTCTTGCTAAGATTCCAAGAACTATGGGTAAATCAAGAGATATTACAGGGGGTCTTCCTAGAGTTACAGAATTGTTTGAAGCAAGAAACCCTTCAAACCCAGCTGTAGTTTCTGAGATAGATGGTGTAGTAACTTACGGAGGTATCAAACGTGGTAACAGAGAAATCTTCATCGAGTCTAAGGATGGTATTAAGAAGAGATATTTGGTATCACTATCTAAACACATACTTGTACAGGATAATGACTTTGTAAAAGCAGGTTATCCATTATCTGATGGAGCAATTACTCCAGCTGATATCTTGGCTATTAAAGGACCAACAGCAGTACAAGAGTATTTAGTGAATGAGATTCAGGAAGTTTACCGTCTGCAAGGTGTGAAGATAAACGATAAGCACATTGAGGCTATCGTAAGTCAGATGATGCAGAAAGTGCAGATTCTTGATTCAGGAGATACCAGTTTCTTGACTAATGAGATAGTTGATAAGTTTGTATTTGGAGAAGAAAATGACTTAGTACTTGATAAGAAAGTAGTTACCAATGCCGGTGATTCTGAAAACTTCAAGCCAGGTCAGATTGTAACTCCTAGAGAACTTAGAGATGAGAACTCTACATTGAAGCGTAAAGATTTGAAACTTGTACAGGTTAGAGAAGCTATGCCAGCGGTATCTAAGCCAACATTACAAGGTATCACTCAGGCTTCATTGAAAACAGAAAGTTTCTTATCAGCAGCATCATTCCAGGAGACAACTAAAGTATTGAGTGAAGCGGCAATTAGAGGTAAAGCAGATCACCTGTTAGGTTTGAAAGAAAACGTAATTGTAGGACACTTAATTCCTGCAGGAACAGGTCAGAGATCTTTCAAAGATGTAATTGTAGGTTCACAAGAGGAGTATGATGGTTTGGTAGCTTCTAACGAAGAAGCCAAGCAAAAGGAACTTCAGAACAACTAATTAGAAATGGCTGACGATAATAAAGAAAAGAAAGATAATCCTAATCAGATCAATATAGAGCTTTCAGAAGAAACAGCTGAAGGTGTATATGCTAATCTGGCGATGATTGCTCACTCTAATAGTGAGTTTGTAATAGACTTTATTCGTCTTATGCCAGGAGTACAAAAGGCCAAGGTTAAATCCAGGATCGTGATTACTCCAGAGCATGCCAAACGTTTACTAAATGCCTTGAATGATAATATTCAAAGATATGAAGATACGTTCGGCCCTATAAAAAAGACTGAAGAGGCACCTAAGTTTCCCTTGAATTTCGGGGGAACGGTAGGCGAAGCCTGATAAGCTTTATAAAAGGATATTCAAAACAAGACTTTCTTCACAAAAAGCGGGAAAGTCTTGTTTATAATTGATAATTAATTTATTTAAACTATTTGAATAATTGGACTGTTTTTTTTACCTTTGCAGTCCGAATTTTAAAAAAGGTATAAAACTAAAGATTATATAATGCCTACTATTCAACAATTGGTAAGAAAGGGGAGAAAGAAATTGGTGTCCAAATCGAAGTCACCAGCTCTTGATTCGTGTCCACAGAGAAGAGGAGTATGTACAAGGGTATATACAACTACCCCAAAGAAGCCGAATTCGGCTATGAGAAAAGTAGCAAGGGTTAGACTTACTAATGGTAAGGAAGTTAACGCTTACATTCCTGGTGAAGGTCACAATCTACAAGAGCACTCTATCGTGCTTATTAGAGGTGGTAGAGTAAAAGATTTACCAGGTGTTAGGTATCACATTATTCGTGGTGCGCTGGATACAGCCGGAGTAAATGGTAGGCTGCAAAGAAGATCAAAGTACGGTGCTAAAAGGCCAAAAAAATAAATCAGTAGAATAGAATGAGAAAAGCTAAACCAAAGAAAAGGTATATTCTGCCAGATCCTAAGTTTCAAGATACACTTGTTACCAGGTTTGTAAACTACCTAATGGTGGATGGCAAAAAAAGTATTGCTTATAACATTTTTTATGAAGCTATAGAGCAAGTAGAAAATAAGACTGGTGAAAATGGTCTTGAAACCTGGAAGAAAGCATTGAATAACATCATGCCTTCTGTAGAGGTGAAGAGTAGAAGAGTCGGAGGTGCAACTTTTCAAGTTCCTATGGAAGTGCGTCCTGATAGAAAGATTACTCTAGGTATTAAGTGGATGATTCGTTACTCTAGATTAAGAGGTGAAAAAACCATGCGAGATAGACTTGCTGGTGAAATTATTTCTGCCTCTAAGGGTGAAGGAGCAGCTGTGAAAAAGAAAGATGATACTCACAGAATGGCTGAAGCAAATAAAGCATTTTCACACTTTAGATTTTAATATCTTTTAAAATGGCAAGAGATCTTAGATTAACAAGAAACATAGGTATCGCTGCACACATCGATGCTGGTAAAACAACAACTACAGAACGTATTCTTTATTATACTGGTGTAAGCCACAAAATCGGTGAAGTTCACGACGGTGCAGCTACCATGGACTGGATGGAGCAGGAGCAGGAAAGAGGTATTACAATTACTTCAGCTGCGACTACTGTATTTTGGCCTTATAACGGAGAGCAGTATCACATTAACATTATAGATACTCCAGGACACGTTGACTTTACAGTAGAGGTAAACAGATCATTAAGAGTATTAGATGGTCTTGTGTTCCTTTTTAGTGCTGTTGATGGTGTAGAGCCTCAGTCAGAAACTAACTGGAGATTAGCTGATAACTACAAAGTGGCTAGAATCGGTTTCGTTAATAAAATGGACCGTGATGGAGCAGACTTCTTGAATGTATGTAAGCAAGTGAAGGAGATGTTAGGAACTAAGGCTGTGCCTTTACAGTTGCCTATCGGAGCTGAAGCTGGATTCAAAGGAGTTGTAGACTTAGTGGAAATGAAAGCTATGGTTTGGAATGATGAAGACCTTGGTATGACATTTAGCGAGGTAGAGATTCCAGCCGACATGAAAGAAGAAGTAGACAGTTACAGAGAGCACCTATTGGAGGCCGTAGCTGAATACGACGAAACTTTGATGGAAAAATATTTTGAAGATCCTGAATCTATAACTAGAGACGAAGTAATAGCTGCTTTAAGAAAAGCTACTATTGATTTAGCTTTCGTTCCTATGCTTTGTGGATCAGCTTTCAAAAACAAAGGTGTTCAAACAATGCTTAACTATGTAATGGAACTTTTACCGTCTCCATTAGATAGAGATAACATCGTTGGTACTGATCCTGATACTGAAGAAAAAATATCAAGAAGACCATCTACAGAAGCTCCTTTTAGTGCACTTGCATTTAAGATCGCTACTGACCCATTTGTTGGTAGACTTTGCTTTGTACGTTCTTATTCTGGATTATTAGATTCAGGTTCTTATGTATTCAATACAAGAACAAATAAGAAAGAGCGTATCTCTCGTATTTTCCAAATGCATGCTAATAAGCAAAATCAAATTGAGAAATTACACGCTGGAGATATTGCTGCCGTAGTAGGATTTAAAGATATCAAAACCGGAGATACTCTTTGTGACGAAGGTAATAAGATCGTTCTAGAGTCAATGGTATTCCCTGAGCCAGTAATTGGTTATGCTATCGAGCCTAAAACTCAGGCCGATGTTGATAAAATGGGTATGGCTATCGCTAAGTTGGTAGAGGAAGATCCTACATTACAAGTAAACACTGATGAAGAAACAGGTCAAACTATCCTAAGAGGAATGGGAGAGCTTCACCTTGACATCATCATGGATCGTCTGAAAAGAGAATTTAAAGTAGAGGTTAACCAAGGTGCTCCTCAGGTAGCATACAAAGAAGACATTACTACTTTAGTTGATCATAAGGAAGTATATAAGAAGCAGTCTGGTGGTAAAGGTAAGTTTGCGGATATCGTATTCAAACTTAGCCCGGCTGATCCTGATGAAGATGGTAATATCAAACCAGGTTTACAATTTGTAAACAGTATTACTGGTGGTGTTATCCCTAAAGAATTTATCCCAGCTGTTCAAAAAGGATTTGAGCAAGCGATGGTAAATGGACCTTTGGCAGGATATCCTATCGAAGCAATGAAAGTTGAATTATACCATGGTAGCTTCCATGATGTGGATTCAGATGCATTGTCTTTTGAATTAGCAGCAAGATTAGGTTTCAAAGCTGCAGCTAAAAAAGCTGGACCTCAATTGCTAGAACCTGTAATGAAAGTTGAAGTTGTAACTCCTGAAGAGTACATGGGATCTGTTACTGGTGACTTGAACAAGAGAAGAGGTTTGATGAGAGGTATGGATACTAAAGGTAATTCACAAGTAATTAAAGCTGATGTTCCATTGTCTGAATTATTCGGATATGTAACTGATTTAAGAACTATTACTTCTGGTAGAGCAACTGCATCATTAACATTCTCTCATTACGATCCAGTTCCTAAGAACTTGGCAGAAAAGGTAATTGAAGAGGTAAAAGGAGCGGCCGTTAATTAATAAAGTTATGAATCAAAAAATTAGAATAAAATTAAAGTCATACGATCATAATTTGGTTGATAAATCTTCTGAGAAGATCGTAAGAGCGGTAAAAACTACCGGAGCTGTAGTAAGTGGACCTATTCCTCTTCCTACAATAAAGGAGAAGTTTACTGTGTTGAGATCACCTCACGTTAATAAGAAATCAAGAGAGCAGTTTCAACTATGTACTTACAAAAGACTAGTTGATATCTACTCTAACAGTACTAAGACTGTTGATGCATTAATGAAATTAGAATTACCTAGTGGAGTTGATGTTGAGATCAAAGTCTAACTGTAAAGAATAATATATTAAAGCCCTACTTACTTTGTGAGTAGGGCTTTTTTTATGCTGAAAATCATGTTTTAATTCAATCTATACTACTTAGTTTACCTTTTATGAGTTGATGAATTGACGATTATTTCATGTATTTTAGCAGGGTTGAACCCAAAAATGAATAAATATGCCTGATATTTTATATGATGAGGTGCCATCGTTAGATTTAAATGATTTTAGGAATGGTACTGAAGCTCAACGTAAGCAGTTTGTAGAAGATTTAGGTAACGCTTACAATAACATTGGATTTGTGGCTATTAAGGGACATTATCTAACTGATGAAATGTCTGAAAACTTATACAGCAGCATAAAACAATTTTTTGCCTTGACTGATGACGTTAAGCAGAAATATGAAATTGAGGGCTTAGCAGGACAACGCGGTTATGTGGGGAAAGGAAAGGAGCATGCTAAGGGAAGAAAAACCGGTGACCTAAAGGAATTTTTCCATATTGGTCAAGAGGTAACTGATGGAGATCCTATAAAAGAAGAGTATCCTGATAATGTAGCCGTGAAGGAGTTGCCTGAATTTTTGGAAATAGGCCTGGAAGTTTACGAGCGACTTGAAAGAACTGGAGTGGAAATGCTTCGTGCTATTGCTTTATATCTAGGGCTTGAGGAAAACTATTTTGACGATAAGGTGAAGAACGGAAACAGTATTTTAAGACCTATTCATTACTTTCCTATAGAAAACCCTGAAGAAGTTCCTGAAGATGCTGTAAGAGCAGCAGAACATGGTGATATCAATTTAATCACCTTGCTCATGGGAGCAAGTGCTGATGGCTTACAAGTTCTAAGGAGAGATGGCGAATGGATTCCGATTACTGCTTTACCCGAACAGTTGGTAGTTAATGTAGGGGATATGCTCGAGAGGCTTACTAATAAGAAATTGAAATCTACTATTCATAGAGTGGTTAACCCGCCCAAGGATCAAATGAAAAGTAGTCGTTTTTCTATTCCATTCTTCATGCACCCGCGTTCTGATATGGATTTGACATGTTTAGATAATTGTATTGATGCTGATCACCCTAAGCAATTTGATGACATTACTGCTGGAGAATTTCTAAATCAGCGATTAGCGGAAATAGGCTTAAAGAAGTAAAAGAGGCTTTGTTCAAGCGAGTTCGATATTTGATATTCCTTCGGGATGTATTAGTTTTGGCTGTGAGTGCATTTGGAGGTCCACAGGCGCATATCGCTATTATGTTTGATCTGATGGTCAAGAAGAGGGGATATCTCACAGAAGAGGACTTAATAGAGCTTAATGCCTTGTGTCAGATTCTTCCGGGACCTACTTCTACACAGACTGTAACGGCAATTGGTTTTAAAATAGGAGGGCCCAATCTGGCCTACCTTACTTTGCTGGTTTGGATGATACCAGCAGTAACTATTATGACTATTGCGGGTATTACCATCTCTCAGTTGGAGTCTACCGAATTTACTCGTTTTATCCAGCCTATGGCCGTGGGCTTTGTCGCATACGCGGGGTTGAAGATTTCTCATAAAGTTGTAAAAACCAAGACATCGGCGGTGCTATGGTTGTTGGCATTAACGGGTTCATTAACCTTTGGGTCGGGCTCGCCGTTTGCCTTCCCTATTATGTTGATAATAGGAGGAGCTTTCACTGCTTTAAAATATAAGGCTCAACCTATTGAGGAAAAGAAAGGAATAAATATACGCTGGGCAAATTTTATTTTATGGGCTGGCTTCTTTGTGTTTATTGCTGTATTAGGTCACTTCACTAGATATAGGCCTATTCTGCTTTTAGAGAATTTTTATCGTAATGGTAGTTTGATTTTTGGGGGTGGACAAGTGCTTATTCCTTTTCTATATGGTGAGTTTGTTGAGTTCAAGCATTACCTAACCTCTCAAGAATTCTTATCTGGTTATGCTTTAGTGCAGTCTGTTCCTGGGCCTGTATTTTCATTTTGTTCTTATATAGGAGCGTTGTCTATGAAGGAGTATGGGGTAGGTGGGCAAGTACTTGGTGCAATAGCTGCCTCTGCTGGTATCTTCTTACCTGGTACCTTTCTTATATTCTTTGTTATTCGCTTCTGGGAGAGCTTAAAGAAATATCGTATAGTCAAGGCCTCTCTTGAAGGAATTAATGCTGCTAGTGCGGGTATGGTGGTGTCTGCCGCTGTTTTAATGTTTTTACCTTTGGAGATGAATTTATTAAATATATCCGTTACGGTTTGCACCTTCGCGCTTTTGCTGTTCACTAAGATTCCTCCTCCAGTAATTATTCTTGCCGGTCTGGTTATAGGGTTTATCTTCTAATAATCAATCTTCCTTAAGTTTTCGATATACAGTATCAGATATTAATATAATAGGCCTCCCTTGATAATTACATAAATCAAAACAAGATATAAAAGCTGGACTGATTAAGTCCAGCTTTTTTTGTTATAAATCTGAACACCTTCCGCTTTAGCGTCTTCGAAAAGTGCAAAATCGTGAGTGGTTTTATTAATAAATCTGAAGGAATATCGATTTAGAATAGTATAGACACACCGATCCCTAAGGCTTTTCTGATTTAGGTTTAGGCGGCCTGAAGTAGTGGTATGTTTTCTGATTTCTTTTTGCTCATCTTAACAGCATTGGCCATCATAACGGCAAAGAATACATGTATCATTTCTCGTTTTTCTCCCTTAACCTTGATTTTATTCAGGCCGTAAGCCGTTTTATGGGTACCAAAACTTCCCTCCATCACGGTTGCTCTCTGGTTAGAGATGAGGCTTCTGAGTTTGCTTTCCTCAGGTTTGTTTATCTTGGGGCCTTTCTTTGGAAAGCAAGTGAACACTTTCCTTACTGTTAAATACTTTCTGTTGGCATTAGTGGCATAAATGCGATCTGCCCCCAGCTGATGAAGGGAGCCAAATATCGATCTATGTTTTAAACTACTTATTTTTAGTCTGGTACTTTCATTGAATGCCCTGAACTCCATGGCATCAATAAAGCAGATGCCGTCAACCTGAAGCATGTGGGCTTTCATTCCAAACTCAACCCTTTTAGTTTCTTTGCCTCGTACGATAGGCCTGACATAAGGTCTGGGAAGCGATACTATCCTGTTTTTCAATTCTTTAGCTGGATGATGCTGCAAGAATTGCTGTTGCCCAAGTACCTTCTGTATTGTTTTTAGGTATGCTCGCTCTTGAAAGTGAAGCTGTATTTGTGGGTTTTCATTGAGTAAGTACTGCAGCTGTCCAAGCCCTTTGGACAGTAGATATATCAATGCCTTTTTACGCTTGCGTCCAGCTTTGTATGTCTTTTTTCGACTACGATCGTAAGACATCTGCTTGCGTTTTTGATCTATATATTTGGAGCGAGGCCGTTTTACACCTAATATTTTACTCCATCTGTAAAGCTGTTTTTCAAACACCCATTGACAGCTTTCCCAAAGTAGTTTTACATCGGTAGGAAAACGAATATAACTTTCATAGCAAGTGGCATCCATTAAGAGAACATGCGTATTATTCATATCTCTTTTCCAATGATGAATGAGTACTTCCTGAAGTTGTTGCCAATCAGTATTATCAGCCATATACGTCCTGATTCTACTTAAAATGGCCTTATCCTTAATTCTTTGGTTATCATCCAACAATTTATTGCAAAAAAGCTGAAGGCTCCAGTCAGTATTAAATCGTTCTATTAACTTCTCGTCACTCAGGTTTAAATAAGATTTTAGAAACATTAGACCAAACATGCCTTGGGCCGAAAACCAGCGGGGTGCGCCTGGGCCTCTATTTTCCTTTGGCAAACATTCTGAAAGTTGACTCCAAGGAATAGTATTATAAACTTTCCCCAAGGTGCTATTCTTGAATAAGTACCATTTTGGAGTTAAGTAATCTTGCGGTTGGAAAAGCTCTTGATCTCTCATATATTGCAGTGTTAATTGTGATTAGGCACTACAATTTAACAAATCAAAAACCCCCGAAAAAAGCTTTATATAGCTAATTTCGGGGTTTTATTTTATGCTTTAATACTGATAAGTAACTGTATTTCAGTGTTTTTTATTTAAAAGGGAGGCCCTATAATACTTATCTGGCTAGGAATAACTAGGCTTAACGCGCTACAGTAGTTTCTGTATTGATATTTAGATCAGAGGTTAGCTTTTACTGCATTTATTTGAGCATGCTTGGGTACAGGCTCGAATAGTAGAATAAGCTATGTAAGGATGGGAAGGGTATAAAAAAAGCCCGATGACTATCGGGCTCTTGTATTTTTTAACCTAACTTAAATGTGATAGGTAGAATAATTCTTTGTTTAACAGGCTTACCTCTTTGCTTTGGAGGACTCCACTTAGGTGCACTTTTAATCACCCTTACAGCTTCTTCGTCACAACCAGCTCCGATACCTTTTACAGCCTGAACGTCAGTTAAAGTTCCGTCGGTATCTACTACGAACTGAACGAATACTTTACCTTCAATACCCATTCTTCTTGCTTGAGCTGGGTATTTTAACTTGTCAGCTACAAATTTGTAGAATGCTGGGTATCCTCCAGGAGGTGTAGCAGGGTCTTCTACTATTTGGAAGATCTCTTCAGCTACCTCTTCTTCAGGAGCTTCTTCAACGATGATGTCTTCAATTACTTCTTCTTCGGTAATTTCCACATCAAGGTCAACTTCAATTTCTTCTTCGATTTCCTCCTCATCAGGAACCTCTATAATTTCAGGTTGCTGAACTTTTGGTGGCGGTGGCGGCGGCTGCTCTGTTGGTGGTATTTCCAACAAGTCTTCAAAATCGTCTTGGACTTGAGCGGTTTCTACTTGTGCGCCTTCGTCATAGTTTTTGAATTCAAAAGCAAAAACTACAAGACACATGGCAAGCAGCAGACCTATCTGGAAGAAAAGCCCAGATTTTCCTCTCAAGTCGGCTTTTTTACTCTTTTTAGCTTCCATTATTAGTTGTATCTACTCTTTTTCGTGTTAAAAATTTAATGAGTGTATTACTCAAATATACAAAATAAAATTTATTAATAGCTTATGTTCTAAGCTTATTCATTAGGTAGAACAAAGATAATCCCAAAATAGATCCAATTATATTGGCTACGGCATCCATAGCTTCCATAGATCTACCAGGAATAACGCTTTGAATGAGTTCTATAGCGAACCCATAAAATGCTGAAAATAATACCCCAATTACCACTGCCTTAGTGATACGCGCTTGACATCTAGGATGTCTGTAAATGCCGTTTATTGATAAAAAAGACAATACAAAAAAGATAAATGCATGCCCTAGCTTATCATAGTCAAACAGGCTGACGTCGGGAACGGACTCTCCTGGTGTAAGTGTAAGAACTAAAATGAGGAGAGACCATAAAAACGCTCCAATGAGGTATTTATTCACGTCTTATCCTCCTATAACTTCTTTGTATTCTTCGGCAGATAATAATTCTGAACTATCAGTGTCAGTTATTTTTATTTTGATTAACCAACCTTTTTCGTAAGGATCTTCATTTACCAATTCTGGAGCAGATTCTAGTTCAGAATTTACTTCTTCTACTGTACCACTAATAGGCATAAACAGATCAGATACCGTTTTTACAGCTTCTACTGTACCGAAAACTTCTCCTTTTTCTACTTCTTCTCCTTCAGTTTCAATTTCCACATAAACAATATCACCTAGTTCGCTCTGAGCAAAATCAGTGATACCCACAGTGGCTGTGTCGCCTTCAATTTTCACCCACTCGTGGTCTTTTGTGTACTTTAATGATTCAGGTATGTTCATAAGTTGCTTTATTAAGTTAATGGCCAAAAATACATCCTTATTTTGTAATGCTAAAATTTTACTGAGCTAAACTAAATCGTAATTGGAAGCCAGCTCGGGTGGTAGTTCTTCTAAACGTGCTAGATATTTTTGGCTCATTAATGCTTCTTTCAAAGTAAAATTGGATGTTTAGCTTTTCATTTAGAACATAGCTAACGTTTGGCCTTAATTGAAAGTTTAAATTACCATCAGTAACTGTGTTCACTTCATCTATTTTTCTTTGTATGGTTTCCGTATCTCGTACGGTTACATTCAGTCTGAATGTAAGGTCGTTCTTTAAAGAAATAACTCTTCCTTGAGATTTAAATGGAAGTTTGAAATTCGCTTTAGTAAAACCTACTTCTAATACTACATCGTTACTTCTCATTTCTGTAACCTGAGCATTAGTTACCTGCAAGGCTACATCTCTAGCTACTTTGTATTCGGCCCTTACAGATAGTCTGCTTTTGGTTCTAACGTTGACACCTATTAGCGGAGCAAATTGTTCGCGAATGACCACTTGATCTATGAAGTACATAGGGTTGAACTCGCCATCTATGTCTCGAGCAAACTGTGTACGGTTATATGATTCAATTCCATTGGTTAAGTCTATGCCATCAGAATAAGAAACTTCACTACTATAGTTAGATACTGTATAGTCTGATTGATAACCATGTGTGATGGAGATAGACTGAAATATTTTAGCCAATGCCTTTATTTTTCCTAATCCAGCATAATCAATTCTCCAGTTGGGTAATGGTGTTCTTGGGAATGGGCTCAAACTAACACTATTAGGGCTTTTGCCTGAATATGCCGCTATAAAAGCAGGAATAAGTACATCTTGTGAGTTAGTATCATATCTTACCCCAGTATTTCTTTCAAATTCATCCAGGATTTCCATTCTGTATTGTTCGAAATCCTGAAATACGGGAGAGTTATTTCTACTGTCATCTCGCTTAAATGCCGTGGCAATACTTAAGAAAGAAACAGAATAGGCGCCGCTTCTGGTCTGACCAATACTCTCAAACATAGTAGAGTCAGCGTTCATATGGAATATTTCCTGATACGAAGAACTCTTAGTTTTCTGCATATTAAGCTGAATTTTTAAGTCTTTAAATGGCTCTATATTCGCTTTTATATTATAGTCCACTGTTTTTGTTTGAGTGAATGGTGTTGTAAGATCAGTGTTTCTTGTTATTAAACCTTTATCTGCCAGGCGATATCTGATCGATGGATCTTGTGAACCCAGAATGAAGCCCCAGCCAGGTTCATTAAAGCTGCTGTCCATGCCAAATAGGAAAGGGCGACCTGTATAACCGGGCAATAAAGTTCCTTCCCTTAAGGTATAGGTACCATTAATAGATCTTACCGCCATAAGCATTCTTAAGAAGCCTTTTCCGAATTTATTTTCCGATTGCTTAGTCTCAGTGCTATCCTGAGCCTGGTTTCTTCTTAGAGAGCTTCTTCTGGTATTTCTGGTAGGGTTGTTAATCTTTTTAAGGAAACCTACTTTGTTATAAAGTTTAACCAGATCTAATTTTCCTCTGGCTGTATTATCTCTACTGTTTTGCAAGGTATTACCAAAATTCAATGCTTGATCTTCTGGTTCTGTATATAATGGCCCTGCTGTCCAGGAATAACCGGCCTGATATTGATAATCTGTGGCTACCCAGTCAGTCAAAGGAATTTTATCTATTGGTAAATGATAATTGGCACTAATGCTTTGATCGAAGTTTTTCAATCGACCCAGATTTTTAAGGTTGGTCATGATTGAATCTTGATACTGATCAGCAGTTATTAGCTCCCTGGAGGACTGGCTTAAACCTCCATTAGGGTCAGTGTCCGGTTCATCTATTACAGCAGCTGCACGGGCATTATAATCAAGTGTTAGGTTCTTGGTTAGATCCCACTGTAGATTATAAGTTCTATTAAAGTAGAAGTACTTTTCAAAGTTAGTCTGGCTAGATACGTTCTCACTGTTTCTATAAACTGTTTTTTCCAGTCTACGCTGAAGCTCTCCTCTCACAGCAATATTACTTGGGAGGAAGTTTATGTTGAAGTCTTTAATAAGTTGTAGGTATGACTTGTCTAAGAATTTAACATTCTGAAAAGGCTCCCAAGGTTTGGATTGTGTACTGTAATTATAAGCAATAGATGCATTATAGTTCCTGTAAAGCTGCTCCCTAAGATTAAAGTTGTGCCTTTCCATTTCGCTATAAGCATAGCTAAAGGATAGGTTTTCTATATCATAAATCCTCTTTTTGGCTTCAGGGTTAGTTTTAACCTTTCTTACGTTAGTAAAGTTGATACTTTTCCTTGTAGTAATGTCTGTAACTATGCTTTCATATTCTGCTTTTTCTTCTACACTCTTATTAAGTAAAGAGGCTTCTAGTGTTATATCAGGGTTAGCAGGGTCAAATTTTGGCTTGATAGTAGTTTTTTCATAACTGACGTACATGGGTATTTTTAGACCTAATTGATCAGGCAGAAGTTTGTCTACATTCACATTAGCAGACACATCATAAGCCGTTGTTTCCTCTCTGGTTCTTTCGGCAATTTTTGATTGAATACCCCCAAAACCAAAAGTAGTATGTCGTGCAGTAGCGGTAATATTAGCGAAATCGGCAAGTTTGGCATTTAAGGTGGCATTGGCAGCCCAGCCCTTCGTTCGGTCAAAGTCTGTGACTCGGAGCTCATTAGCCCAGACTATGGCATCTTTGGTTTGCCCGTCATCTTTAGGGTTCCGTACCCCGATAGTAAGCCAGGTGACCGCACTCATATCCGGATTACCCCGAAGCCTTATCCTGTTATTGCCTACCACTCTTGGCCCATCTAGCGGGAAGAGTTCTCTTTTGCTTATTCCATCAGCGTCACGGTCAGCTTTTAGTGAGTAGAGCTGATCCATGTCCATATCTATTTCATTTTCTTCTGGCCATATTACTTCAGGATCAGAAGAGGATGGATTCGAAATTTTGAGTGGCACTTCAATCTCATAGTAGTTAGAATCAACATCAGATCCTAATCTCAGGAAGGCTGTGACTTCATCATCAGCAGCATTTTCACTGTTAGCATGTAAAAACATTTTTATTCTACCATAGTTGATCAAGTCAAAGGCCACTTGTTTAAATGACGCAGCGGCATGACCATCTTCCAGACCTTCTACAGTTAGCTGTAATGACTGCTCGTTAAGCCTTCTTTCTACTGAAGAAGTATTATCTCTATCTCTGTTTATGCCGGGAGGGGTATCATATGGAGAGGTGTTAATGCTACCTGCTCCATTTTCTTCAACATTCACTACAGATACGGTAAGGTCATCATATCCCAGGTTGTTATCATCTATAGTTCCAAAATCGGCATCTTCTATAGGGTTAGTGTATCTTCTCCAGCGGCTGGCAACAAATCGGAAATTAACCATTCTAAGTACTACCGGTTCTTGCCAGTCAGTGAGATAGGTTCTTATGTATTTTATTGATTTAAATCCTGAAATATTACCGTAGCTGTTAAGGTTTGATTGTCTAATAGGTATTCTGAACAGGTACCAATTGACTCCTTCATCTGTAGTAGCCTGATCTACCACGTAATCATTGTTTTCCAAATCTCCCGGATTAAGATCTACTTTATACTCGTAGTATTCTTCAAGCGTGTTTAGGGTATTGTCTCCGTTAAGGTCTTCATTATCAGGAAGGGTAGAACCAGATTCTGTGTAAAGTGCATTATTGTTAGAAACTACGGGGGAGTTGTTCTCCATACCATTGAAGCTCTTATACCTTTCTAGTATACCTGCATTTCTTTGATCTAATTCATCTCCTAAAAAGTAGTTAAAGTCATCACCTGCAGGATCTTCTAATTGTCTGAATTTTTGAGGGTATTGCGGGTAGTTTCTCTCTTTGTCATTACCCATACCATTTAGTCCTACGTCTTGATTAGCTCTTGCTGATTGTGAGTTGTCAAAAGCATTAGTTAGAAACTGCTGAGTAGTGGTATATCCCCACGGGCTGATCTCTTCAACTCCTTCAGGTGCATCAAGGGAATACCCATCTGCCGGGAGGCCGTTTTCAAAGCCATGTTTATTGTCAGGAATAACGTCTTCAGAAATAGTACCCAGGTTAAAGTACATGTCTCCACCGGTAGTATTGGGTCTGTTGTTTCCTCTACCATCATTAATGTTTCCGTTAGCATTGTTAATGAACGGATCCATAAGCCAAAACTCAATATACTCAATATTGGCTTTGTCAAAATCTATTTCAGTATTAATAGCACTGGTTATACCTCCCCAGTTTCTTCTTATGCTGGCATTATTAGTGAATACACCGTCGTTATTAGTTTCATTGCTATTAAGGTTATATTGGCCCCTTTCTGCCGGGTAATAGGCTAAGTCAAAGGTCTGTTGAATGTTAATTACATTTTGATCTCTATTAGGAAAAATCTCTTGCGGAATAACTTGTCTCACATAGTTGTTTTCCAGTTCCTCATCAGTAATGTTGTCAGGCTTTCTCCTGTCATTACGGTAAAAGAGGTTGTCAATAGTATACCAGGCTAAGCGAGCTCTTTTGTATCCATTTTCCAGGTCTGCAGACTCTCCAAAGAAGCGGTTGTCATCAGTTTCCGGTGTAGCCGCGAGTTTCCAGGTGGTAGGATTGCTGAGAGAATATGGCGTGGCCGAGCTTTCAAAGTCATCAATATATGAAGTACCTTCTCCATCTACTATGTTTGAGGTGCCGGGTATTAACTGTGCAAATTCAGCATTAAATGAAATGCTTGAAGGTTCCTTAGTCTGAATGAGTGGGAGCTTATCCAACATTTTGGTAAGAAAGCGCGAGTCCTTTTGCACGTTAACATCAAAACCATATTTGGTATTTCTGATAGGTTCATTACCCACGCTTATTCTTGAAATTAGCGGCCTTTCATTTAGGTGGAGTAAGGTAGCTCCAAAAGTTACATCATCATCTAATTTATAGTCAAAACGGGCACCCAGTAACGTTCTTGATTGGAAGTTGAATAAATCGGCTTTTTCATAAGAAATAGTGATTTGCTTTCCTGAGTTGAGTACGCCTTCATTTAAGATATTTACCTTTCCAAAAGTATAGTCTACCTGATAATCTACTCCTTCTTGTAGTGGAGATCCTCCGGCGTAGACTCTCACAGAG
This sequence comes from Fulvivirga maritima, assembly GCF_021389955.1. Taxonomy (NCBI): domain Bacteria; kingdom Pseudomonadati; phylum Bacteroidota; class Cytophagia; order Cytophagales; family Fulvivirgaceae; genus Fulvivirga; species Fulvivirga maritima. The sequence goes on along the minus strand of NZ_CP089980.1, from coordinate 1,175,985 downwards.
CCTTCGGCGATATTAAATCCGGGAATAACTATTTCGGTTGAGGATCCTGCCTGATACTTACCTACTATTACATATTTATTTTTGTTGGATACGAGTTCTGCGTCAATTTTGGTCTGTTCATAAAGCTCATCATAGACATATTTGTCAATTAAAGTCTGCTGCCTTCCCGGTGGATCACTTTGAAATGCTTCTCTCAGAGGATCTGCAAAGGGCTTCAGGTCCGGAAATATGATAAGGCCATTTTCTGAATCAATAGTTACATCCTCTACATAATCAAAGTTACCATCAGGCTGCGGGTCTTCGTTCTGGTTTAGCCTGTCCAGGTTAAGCAGTCTGATCAGTGGATCTTGACTGGCCTCAGTACCTTCCTGTAGTTGAGGGTTATCAATACCAGTATTGTCATCCCGGTAAATTACTCTTAGTTCAAAACCTTCCTCTTCTATATTAGTGCCGCTAAGGTTATAGATGTTTTTCATCATTAAATCCCAGGTAGGCACAGGGAAATTTTGGTTATCAGTAATGCTTATTTTCTTAGGTCTTAATAATTTTAAGAATATTACATTATCCTCAGGTCGGCTGCTGTAGTCTGTTGATAATTCACCCACCTGATAGTTTTGTCCTCTATAGCTATACTGATAGGCTACGGCTAAGGCCTCATCATTTTGTAACCTTCTATTAAGGGTTACATAACCGAGCTTAGTATGGTAAGTGTATTCACTTAAATCCAGTTTACGCGCACTAGTGATTTTTTCATAATCAAGGCCATCTTCCAGACCTAACCCTTGTAATGCACCATCTACCTGGTCAGCATTTTTAGTAATGCCAGAAATGGCTTCAAACAAGCTATTGGCTCCATTGGCATTAGCCAGGGTAGCAGTTCCATTACTCCAGGTATCTCTATATAAGTTTTCAGTGTCAGGCTCAGCTAAGTCCATAAGACCCACCACATTTCTTAAGGTCTGAGTATTATTATTGGTGTTAACTACATATACTTCTAGTCGAGTAATATTTACACCTGAGTTAATGTTAGGAATAGTAGATAACCAGTCTTCGTAATTATCGCGGAAAAAATGTCCTAAGAAAAAGTGTCTGTTTTCGTCATAGTTAGAGGCTTGTACTTCAAACTCACGACCCTGGGCACCACCGCCATCTATAGTTATTGACTCTGACTTACCTCTTTGAGTAGAGGCCACAGTGGTTACATATAAGTCTCCAAATTGCATTTGAGCCTTGATACCAAAAAGGTTTTGAGCTCCTGTAATCAAACTGTTATTAAGGGGTAAGCTTACATTTCCTATTTCTAGTTTTTGCAGGATATCTTCCTCATAACCTGTATATTCTACTTTGAGGTTATTTTCAAAGTCAAAGGAGTTATTGTTGTCAAAATTGGCTGTTACCTGAAGTTTCTCCCCAACTTTACCTACTACATTCATGCTTATCTGCTGGTCAAACTCAAAGCCACCGCTTCTCTGCTGTCTTATAGGAATGTTAGGGTTGCTTATTCTTTGCCATCTGCCACCAAAGTCTAGCGTTACAAAACCTCTGGGTATGATTTCTACATAAGTACCTCCAAATATTCTGTCGAAGACCGGGCTGATGTAAATCGGGGGAATCAAATTTCTGCCACTTACGGCACTCTCTCCGTCAAGTCCTTCAGACCGACTTTTCCAATAATCTTTTAGCTGTTGTTTTTCCTGATATTGTTTAAACTCCGCAAAAGTCATAGAAGAAGTAGGCCTGTAGTTTACATCACCTATTTTTTCATAGATGGTGTAATTCATGCTTGTATCTATGTCTACATCTAGCTGTAAACTAGCAGGATCTTGTAACATTAACGGAGAAGAACTCGTAGAATTACTAAAAGGATCTCCGTATCTGTCGCTAGGCTGATAGTTCGGCTGTCTGGAGGGAGTATACGGTACATTACGTGCAGAATCTCGCTTCAGAGTATCTTGTTTAGTAGTATCTTGCTCCTGAAGCAGGAAGTATTCCAAACTTTCTATTGAACTAAAGTTGAGACCTTTAGAGCTTACAGAATAGTCTAGTCCCACCCAAATTACAAAAGCACATAATGTAGCAAAGAGCGACTTATGAAATCTCTTAAATATCAACACTAAAAGTTGGTTTAGTCTAGGCGTTTTTTAATGAAAGCTTGATTAATTCTTCCAATGTAATTGTATTTTTCGAATTTTTAAGGATGCGATCTATACTTTTTTCAGCAGAAGATTTATTAATGCCAAGCGTTAGTAAGGCGGATAACGCCTCAGTTCTGACAGTATTGTGTGATAATGGTTTTAAATTATCAGATCCTTGAATTAAAGTATCTTTTTTCAGTTTATCCTTTAACTCCAGAATGATTCTTTGAGCAGTTTTACTTCCTATTCCTTTTACTCCCTGAATGGTTTTAACCTCTTCATTTACAATAGCTTCTTGTAATTCTGCCGCTGAAAGTGATGATTGAACCATAAGCCCTGTACTAGGTCCTACTCCTGAAATAGAGATCAGGTTCAAAAACATTTTTTTATCATTTTCATCAGCAAAGCCAAAAAGAGTATGAGAGTCTTCCTTTATATGTAAGTAAGTATGAAGTAAGATGTTTTCTGCGTCTTTGATGCTGGAGTAGGTACCAAGTGAAATATTCACGTGGTACCCGATTCCATTAACATCTATAATAACATAAGTTGGGTCTTTATAAACTAATTTTCCCTTGAGATAGGTGATCATTATTTAGGGTTGTTTTTTTTATATAACTGCGCGTCTACTACTGCTATGGCGGCCATATTTACTATTTCTCTAATAGAGCTACCAAGCTGCAATATATGAACAGGTTTATTCATACCCAACAAAATAGGGCCAATAGCTTCAGCTCCACCTATTTCCATTAATAATTTATAGGCAATATTACCTGAAGCCAGGTTAGGGAAAATCAGTGTATTAGCTCCTTTTGCTGCTAATGCGCTGAAAGGATAGTTGCTTTGCTGCATTTCCTTATCTATAGCCACATTGGCTTGGATATCACCATCAATAATAAGATCAGGGAATTTTTCTTTAGCCAGCTGTACTGCTTTTTTCGCTTTGTCAGGCACGTCTCCTTTACTGCTGCCAAAGTTTGAGTAAGAAAGCATAGCTACTCTAGGCTCAATATCAAAGAATTTAACACCTCGCGCTGTCATGCCAATAATGTCTACCAACTCTTCCGGAGTAGGGTCTACATTTACAGTAGTATCAGCAAAGAAGAAAGTTCCTTTTTTGTTTACTATGATATACATACCGGCCACTTTCTTTACCTCTTTTTCCATGCCTATAATTTGTAAAGCAGGGAGGATGGTTTTAGGATAATCTTTAGTAAGACCAGAAATAATAGCATCGGCTTCATTATGTTCTACCAGCATGCAGCCATACATATTCCTTTCGCGCATCAGTTTTTTAGCTTCTGCTAAAGTCACTCCTTTGCGCTTTCTTTTCTCATAATAAGAAACGGCGAATTTTTCGATTTTATCCTTTTCTTCAGCCGTGTCAATAATAGTAGAGTCTTGTAGGTCTAAATTATGCTCTTCAATAAGCTTTTGAATAGACTCACGATTACCTAATAAGATAGGGCAAGCAATTTTTTCATCTTGCAAGATCTGAGCTGCTTTCAGTATTTTTAGGTCATGCGCTTCAGCAAAAACAACTCTCTGTGGCTGTTTTTTAGCTCTGTTGATAATGCGAGACATTAATTTCTCATCAATACCTATTCTGTGCTGAAGTTCAATATGATATTTTTCCCAGTCAGTTATTTCAGCTCTGGCCACACCAGTTTCTATGGCAGCCTTAGCTACTGCAGGAGAAATAGTGGTGATCAGTCTTGGATCTAAAGGCTTGGGTATTAAATACTCTTTGCCAAATTGAATTTTGTTATCTCCATAAGCCTTATTCACGAGCTCAGGAACAGGCTGCTTGGCCAAATTGGCAATGGCATGAACAGCCGCTAGTTTCATTTCTTCATTAATAGAAGTGGCTCGTACATCTAATGCTCCTCTGAAAATGTAGGGGAAGCCCAATACGTTGTTCACCTGATTAGGATGGTCTGAACGGCCCGTAGCCATAATTATATCTTCCCGCGTACTCATAGCCAAATCATAACCAATTTCAGGGTTAGGATTGGCAAGTGCAAATACAATAGGGTTTTCTGCCATTCCTTCCAGGTCATTAGCCGTAAGGATATCTCCAATGGAAAGGCCTAAGAACATATCAGCTCCTTTGATAGCTTCCTGAAGAGTATCCACTTCAGTATCTATGGCAAATTCAGATTTGGTTTCGTCTAAGTTGGTTCTTCGGGTGTTGATCACTCCTTTACTATCACACATGATTATATTCTCCTTAGTAGCTCCTAAAGAGATATACAATTTCACACAAGCAATAGCAGCAGCACCTGCACCGTTAACCACTATTTTTATATCCTGAATTTTTTTATCAATGATTTCCAGCGCATTGAGTAGGGCAGAGGCCGAAATGATAGCAGTACCATGCTGATCATCATGCATTACCGGAATACTCATTTGCTTTCTGAGCTCCTGTTCTATCTTAAAGCTTTCAGGAGCTTTGATGTCTTCCAGGTTAATACCACCGAAAGTAGGTTCCAGAGATTTTACTATTTCAATAAATTTGTCAGGGTCTTCTTCATTGATCTCAATGTCAAAAACATCGATACCTGCAAATTTTTTAAATAATACTCCTTTACCTTCCATAACAGGCTTGGAGGCGTCTGCTCCAATGTTTCCCAGCCCTAAAACGGCTGTTCCGTTAGAAATAACTCCCACCAGATTACCTTTAGATGTGTATTTATAGGAATCATCTTTGTTAGCTGCTATTTCTTTACAGGGTTCTGCCACGCCTGGTGAGTAAGCCAGGGCGAGGTCTAGTTGCGAACTAAGTGACTTAGTAGGTACTACCTCAATTTTACCAGGCTGGTTGTGAGAATGGTAATTGAGGGCATCTTCTTTTCTTATTTTTATAGCCATAAGTAATGATTAGCAAAGTATAAAATAGGCGTAATATGCTCCAAATACATCACCGTGCCATACGGTGATGTGCTTACAGGAATAAATTTAGAATTATTGTTCTTTTGAATCTAAAGGTACAAAAGAAAGCTTATTTAGCCGAAGCTTGAGGAGAGCCTTTTGTGTCGAAAGTGGATAAAATAACATCCATTTCTCTCATGTATTCACGTTGGTTTTTTCCAGGGCTATAAACAAAGCCCTCTATGTAGTAAATTCGGTTCTGTTCTTCATCTAAAATGGTGTAGCTGATAAACGGACCACCCATTGTTACATTATTAGTTCTCCAGATTCCTTTCATTTGCATAGAGTATTTGCCCTTAAAGGTTTGGTGCTCTACTTCCACTGGTACTTGTGATACATTGGTTTCTGTAATGAGGTGAGAGTTAGGTTCATCAGGGTCACCAAAAAGCTGCTTTTTAGCAATAGAATCTCTTAATTGAATGAGTTGATCTTTTTGAAAGATACTTTCTGAAGTATATGGACGATAAGTGATGAATATGTTTTTATCATTTTCAGCATTCATTTGTCTGAACCACACAAAACCATCTTCATTTACGGCCAGTTTATAGGCAAAAGGAAGCGTCATGGTACAGCCATGATCTTTTTCTAGTAGCTCAGTAAGTCCTTTAGGAGAATTGGCAAATAATGTTTTTGAAAGTCTCTCTTTTTCTGCCTGATTAAAGAATTTTTGAAGACTATTTTTATTCTCTCTTATATGTTGAGCCAGTAATTCACTGCTTTGGCCGAATAAATACATCACTTCTTGTCCTTTAGCATATTCATCGTCAGCCGTATGGATAAAAAGATTTTCGTCCTTATTAATTCTGTCTAATGATGATTTAGTGAAGTAGTTCCTTAATATTTTAGAACCGGCGCTATTGTCATCAGTAGTCATCACAAAAACGAGGTTTCTAACAGATTTTAAGAAGCTAGTTAGTTTGCGAGGATCAACATGGTTGATTTTGAACATTTGCTCTTCTCTAGGAAGGCCGGGCACATCTTGCTTAAACGTAGTTTTTATGGCATCCCCAACTTCTCCATTCCATTGGGCAGAGTCCATTACTATGATAATTTCTCCAGCACCACCACTGGCATCAGGCAGTAGCCCTTTGTTTTTTTTACCTGTACCGGAACAGCCGGCAATAATTAAAATTATTAAGGTTATTAAGCTGATATTTTTCATTGCTGATAATTGTTTCCGGCCCCTGGTAAAGGCCGCACCTAATTCATTGTTTTCTATAGTAATAACCCGACAAAGGTAATTCCGTCACTATCAAAAGCAGAAAGATTTAATAATTGTTAGCGACGGAGATTCCGTACTATTTGCTAACAATTAGTTTCTGTCCTGGTTTAATATCATTTGATTTTAGCTGATTCATTTGTTTTAGTTCGGCTAAAGTAATGTTATTAAACCTTCTGGAGATGTCCCAAAGTGTATCGCCAGGCTGCACTACGTAAAATTTAGAACCATCGGCATTAGTGCTTACTACGGTAGTCCGCGGAGCAGAACTAGGTACTGGTTGTCCTCCATTTTGCCAAATGGCTAATCTCTGACCAATGCGAATAGTGTTACTGTGTAGGTTGTTCCATTTTTTAATGTCGCTAACCCTTACATTATATCTTTGAGCTATTTTACCCAGTACATCTCCATATCTCACTTTATACACTAGCTTATCTCTACCATAAGTACTACCTACGGTATTACGAGCAAGATATTCCAATTCCTTTTTACCTACTTTGGAAGCTGAGTCAAGTATGGCAGTCATGCTGCTCATATAGTCAGCCTTAATATCAGCAGGCACTTTAAAAGGATAGTTCTTTACATTTTCAGGTATTACATTACGCTTAAGACCCGGATTCAGCTTTTGGATGTCATCAAGACAAAGGTTAACCTGGTTAGCGAATGTTTGAAAATGGAGATAGTTAGAAACTCTTACGGTATCAGATTCTATTTGATATTCCAGATTGTCTTCCAGGAAGTTATGTTCATGAGCATAACTCATGATATAATCAATAGCTATAAATTGAGGTAAATAAGCTCTGGTTTCTCTATGAAGGTAAGGATATATTTCCCAGAAAGTCTCTTTATACCCTGATCTTCTTATGGCTTTACGCACGTTTCCTGGTCCGGTATTATAAGCAGCAATAGCTAACTCCCAATCGTCAAACATGTTATACAATTGCTTTAGGTATCGGCATGCTGCTTCAGTAGATTTATCTGGATCCATACGGTCATCCATGTACCAGTCCTGATGCAGGCCGAAGTGTCTTCCTGTGAAGGACATAAACTGCCAAAGGCCTACTGCCTGAGCTCTGGAAACGGCCGTTGGGTTAAGGCCTGATTCTACTACAGATAAGTATTTCAGCTCTTCCGGCATATTGTACTTCTTCAAGTACTTTTCAAATAAAGGGAAGTAAAGGTTTTTCCTTTTTAAGGATCATGCGCGTGTACTCACGGTCTTTTACCGCAAAGTAGTTTACAAAGGCATGAACTCTTTCATTATAATGTAATGGAATCTCATTTTCAATACATGATAACCTATCCTTGATAACATCAAAATCTACTTCGCCAGGAATAAATTCGTACTCTGATTCAGGGAAATAGTAATCTCCGAGAGAATCAGTCTCGAACATGGCCAGGTCAATAGATGAGTTATCCTCTTTTTCAGGAGCACGAGATACGCTTATGGTTCTATCAAAAATGGACGCATCAAAAACTGATGGGTCATATTGGGCATACGAAACAGACGATGCGCAAAAAAATAATAGTGCCGTGAAATGTCTTCTCAATTGAGATTGATTAAATAGTCCGAAAATGCTAATATTTTTTCTTCTTGAAAGTCATCAGATACTATCTGAAGACCTATAGGTAATCCACCTTTGTCTTTTCCATTAGGTATGGAAATAGTAGGTAGCCCGCTTACAGATGACTGAACGGTAAATAAATCAGCCAGGTACATTTCTAAGGGATCTTCGCTATGTTCCCCTAACTTAAATGCAGTAGTGGGGGTGGTAGGTAACACAATAAAGTCATATTTAGATAAGATTTTTTTTGTTTCGTCTCTTATCATTCTCCTTACTTTTTGTGCTTTAGTATAGTACGCATCATAATAGCTGGCACTAAGCACAAAGGTTCCTAACATGATCCTTGTTTTTACTTCATGACCAAATCCCTCACTTCTGGTTTTTTTATACATAGATTCCAGATCATGGGTGTGAGGACTCCTGAAGCCATACTTCACACCGTCATAGCGTGATAGGTTAGAGCTCGCTTCAGCAGTAGTAAGTATGTAATAGGTGGCCAGCAGATAATCTAAAAGAGGAAAATCTACAACCTCTACTTCATGGCCGTTTTGCTTAAGTTTTTCAATAGCTTCTACAGTCTTGGCCTTAACTTCTTGGTTAATGCCTTCTGTTTCCATGGTTTCACGGATATAAGCTATTTTGTACTGAGGTTCTGGCGCGAGGTTTTTTGAATATTCAGGTACTGGTTTTTGAGAAACGGTACTGTCATAGTCATCGGCCCCGGCAATTACTTCTAGCGTAGCAGCTATGCTATCTACATTTTTCGCTAAAAGTCCTATGCAGTCAAAAGAGGAGGCATAGGCCATAAGCCCATGCCTTGAAATTCTTGAATAAGTTGGCTTAAGGCCAATAACGCCACAAAAAGCGGCGGGTTGTCTTACGGATCCGCCTGTGTCGGAGCCTAGTGCTACCAGGCACATATCTGCTTGCACTGATACTGCGGCACCGCCTGAAGAGCCTCCAGGAACGCGCTCATTATCAATGGCATTTAATACAGGTCCGAAAGCTGAATTTTCGTTGGAAGAACCCATAGCAAATTCATCGCAATTAGTTCTGCCAATAATGATAGCATCCGCATCAATAAGCCTTTGTATGGCAGTGCCATTAAACTGAGATTGGAATCCTTCCAGGATATTGCTAGATGCCTGCAAACCATGATCTATATGGCATAGTACATCTTTTATAGATACTACCAGTCCGGCTAGTGGGCCTGCAGTGCCTTCTTTTATTTTAACGTCTACTTTTTTGGCTGCGTCTTTAGCTTCTTCAGTGTATACTTCTAAAAAGGCATTAAGATGTTTATTGTCTTCAATGTTTTTTAGATAATACTCCACCAGCTCACAGCACGTAGTTTTTCCTGATTTTAAATCTTCTTGTATAAGATTTAAAGAAGTATATAGTTCCAATGGGTTGTTTTGAGCTTATTGATTGAATAGATCAGTTGAAATGAAAATGAATTATCTTACATTCTCCTGAGGAATATCACGTGGTTTTTCCTCTTCTCTTCTTCTATATTCCTCATCTCTTCTTCTGTACTCTTCGTCTCTTCTTGAGGAGTCATCAATATCTCTTTTAATCTCATTGGTAGCATCTTTGAATTCTCTGATTCCACGACCAAGACCACGAGCCAGTTCAGGTATTTTCTTAGCACCAAAAAATATTAATACTACCAGGATGATTACTACCCATTCCCAGCCTCCAGGCATAAATGCTAACATGCTATTCATTTCCGTCTTTATTTAAATTAAATGTTTTTTTCTACTTTTCTATTCACTGATATACGAGAATTCAGTGTGCCTTAGTTTTGTAAATATTCAAAATTCGGCTTCTCACAAAGATATACATAAATATTCCATGTGAAAAAACGTTTGTTTGTTATAAAAGATATTTAAGATGTAAAAAGTTCGTTTTTTATTTTCTGGTTAGCCATTGTTGTGGATCTGTGGCCTGCGAGTTTTTCCATATTTCGAAACGCAATTCGGAAACACCATCTTTATTAGTGAGTATAGTGCCTATCTCTTGTCCTGTAGAAATTTCCTGCCCTTTTTTAACAAATACATCTTTTAAACCAGCGTATACGGTGAAGTAGCCACCATGGGTGACAATTACAGTGTTTCCTATCAGGGGTACAAAGGCCACGGTTTTTACTTCACCAGTAAATACTGTTTTTACCTTTTCATTCTCCTTGGTTTGTATGTAAATGCCTGTATTATTTAAGACTATGCTTTTTAATACGGGGTGGTTTTGTCTTCCAAATTTCTGAGATACAAAGCCTGATACCGGCCATGGTAATTTTGATTTGTTATCTGCAAACTGATTGGCGAGTTTGAGGCTGGCTTCGGTATCTTTCTTTTCGGCTACCTTGGCCTTGGCCATTTCTTCTTTTATAATATCGTTGATGATCTTATCTAGTCGGGCTACAGCTTCTCTTCTTTCTGTAAGGTCATCTTTTAGCTTATTTTCCTGCCTCTGAAGGTTTTTAACCAGTTGGTTTTGGTTCTGTTTCAGGCTTGAGAGGCTCTTGTTCTCTTCTAGCTGCTCGGCTAAAAGGTCATTTTTCTCAGTCATTTTATTCTCAATAACTGTAACCTGAGCTCCCAGTGTTTCCTGAACCTTTACTATTTCTTCAGCTTGATTTTTTCTGGCATCACTATATTGCTCCATATACTTGAGGCGCATGAGTAGCTGGTTAAATGACTTGGCCGAAAAAATGAAAGTCAGCTTATTAAATCCCTGGTTAGCCTTGTGTGCGGCGTAGACCATGGCTGCATATTCTTCTTTTAATTTCTCGAGATCTTGCTCCAGAGAAGAGATAATCTGATTGTTTTCTTCTATCTCTTCAGTAAGTAAAGTGATTTCTTTTCTGATAGATCCTATAAGGTCTTCTTGCGTTTTAATTCTTTGATTAAGCGCATTGAGCTGGCCCAGAGTGTTTTGCTTTTTACCTGTGGTTTCTTTCAGGATTTTCTCAGCTTCTTCTATTTTCTTAAGGTTGTCCTGCTTCTCTTTTTGTAACTGAGCTTTTGATTTTTGCCCAAAAGAAGTAGAAACTCCACAAAATAGAATAAATACGAAAATTAGACTCAGGTTTTTACTTACGCTCATACTTATTTGGGATGCTAAAAGGAAACTTGAGTTCTTTGTCTTCAATTTCTGCTTTACTGTATTCCAACTCTATAACAGTGTTTAAGGTGCCTTTTTTGGTTGAATATAAAATAGATACTAACCCAGAATAAGGAAAGGCATGCTTTTCAAGCATCTGAAAATCACTGTATTTCATTTCAGCTGTATTTTTAGATCCTTTTTCAGTCATTTGTATCCTCTCCACTTTCATGGTTTTAGAGTTAACGTAGTTGTCCACATCTATGTGCCCCTGTTTTTGTTTCAGCAAATAGAAGTCTTCTTTTTTCTCTACCTCATCATTTTTACTACGTGGCACTACTAAATTGCCTAATGCTATGGCTTGTATAGTAGCATAATTAATCTCAAAATTAAATTGCTTACTCAAAGAGTCATAATTAAATACAGAGTATTCTTTTTTCATCATATTCATGATGGTTATGGAGTCTTGATTAATGAGGCAGCGGGCTCCCTGTATGCCTACAGCTGAGAAGGAAATCCAAATGACACTATCTTTTCTGATACGGATATTGGCTTTAGCCTTAAGGTCTGTATCTCCATTTTTGAAATCTATGCGGGCTTTTCCTGAAAAGTAATCAAAATCTACCTGTTGAACGTCCAGCTTATTCTTATCCAGAAAATTCCATTTTATTCCGGTTGTTTTTTTGCTACACGAAGAAAAGATAAGGAGACTTACTATTAGGATTAGGGGAAGTTTATTCATATAGTTTTCTGTCAGCGATCTTTTTGTCTATTAGTTCAGATTTTGGATTCATTTCTTTGGCCTTTTGCCATTGTTTTACTGCGGCATCTACCTGCCCCAGTTTATAGAGGATGTCTCCATAATGCTCATGAAAAACAGCGGTAACCTCTCCTGTGTTTATTGCTTGCTCTATAATTTTTTTAGCCTCTTTGTATTTGCCGTTAGTAAAAAGTACCCAAGCATAAGTGTCTAAATAAGTAGCATTATCCGGGTTGTTCTTTACGGTTTTAGCCGCCATTTTTTCTGCTTCATCAAGCTTTTCTTTTCTTAGAGCAAGAAAATAGCTGTAGTTGTTTAAAATAGCATAGTTTTCAGGGTCGAAATCTAATGCGGCTTCATAGGCTTTATCAGATTTGGCAAATTGCTCGGTGCCATTGTAGGCATCACCTAGCATACTGTTAAAGGCACTTACTAATGATAAGTTGGAGCTGGAAAGGCGCTTGCCTTGCTCTAATGCATATACTGCTTCTTGATAGTTTTGCTTGCGGAGGTTGGCGTAACCATTGAAGTAATATAATGAGCCCTGATTAGGAAACAGCTCTAATGCCTGATCAGAAAAAAGGAGCACGCTGTCCATTTTATTTTGCTGAATGAATATTTGCAATATATTTTGCCATACGGCGAAATTAGACTGGTCTAGCTCTAAAGACTTAAGGTAAGCATCTTTAGCCAGAGGTAATTCTCCCACTGTCTGTAGTATGTCTGCATATATAATGTGAGAGTCTGCCACTTCGGGGTGAGCTTCTACTAATAATTCAGCAAGTTTAACGCCTGAGTTTTTCAACTCTTCAGGAGTCATAGATACTCTGTATTCTGCCAGAATCTGTATTTTTTCCTGAATATCAAGAGAGGGATCTTTAAATGCTATTTCCATATTAGCAATAGCGCCTTCCATATCACCTTCTTTACGGTCTAGCTCAGAAAGAACCAACCTGGACTTCATGCTGTTATCAGGGTTCTGCTCTGAGAAATTTTTAAGTAAGATTCTGGCTTCTTCGGTTTTGTTATTGGATAGTAAAACCTCTGCCTGGTTAAGAACGAATTGCTCTTCTTCAGGGTAAGTATCAATAAGTTTTTGACCTTCTTGCAAGGCCTTATCAAATTCTTTATTACTTAGGTATATCTTTTGTTTTTGAGATATTACGTCTTCATTGGGACCGTAGTGTTTCTCTATTCTGTCGTAAACTTCTACAGCCTTGTCGTAGTCTTGCTGATAAAGGTAAATGGCTGCCAGCTCGAAGAGGTACTGATCCGTATCCTCTATTGTGGAGGTCATTTGCTCATAGGTAGAGGCTGCATTCTTAAAATCGCCCATCTGAGTGTGGATTTCGCCGGCAAGTACATAGAAGTACTTATTGTCGGGGTCAGAGTCCAGCGCTTTTTTGATGTTTATAAGCGCTTTATCCATCTCTTGCCCGGCGGCATAGATTTGAGCTATTTTATAATGGACGGTGGCGTTGTCTGGAGCTACATCTAATGATTTTTGGAAGAGTACGAGTGCTTTGGCGTAATCTTCCAGTATGAAGTATTTTTCACCTTCAGTAAAGTAGTACTCTGCATCTCTTAGTTTAGATGCAGAGTTATTACCTTTGTTTTTGTTTTTTTGAGCTATACTCTGGGTTGGGGCTATTAAAACTATAATAGCACAAAAAATAATATGTATGATAAAGTTCTTTTTGCTCCAGCCCATAGAGAATATTATTGAAAACTATTGTAATCTCCTATACTAAAATCATCCGATTTACCTTCAAAAGTAACGAAATTTCCTAAAATCGAGTTTTTGAAGTTGGCATTATTTATTTTAGTATTGGTCTGAATAATAGAATTCTTCACAATAGAGCTCTTAATAATGGTGTTAGCACCAATAGAGGTATAAGGTCCAATTACTGAATTTTCTATTTCTACGTTGTCTCCAATATATACAGGGGGTATTATAACACAGTTCTTTTGCTTAAAGCTTTCTGAGATAAGGTTGTGATCGTGGTCTTTAAGGTATTCTAAATAACGCATATTGGTAAAAACTGTGGCGTCTTTATTACCGCAGTCTAACCACTCTGTAACCTGACCAGGAACAAATTTAGTCCCTTTCTTTTTCATGTTCTCTAGAGCTACGGTAAGTTGGTACTCACCTTTAGCGTCATGAATTTTATTATCTACCAAGTACTGTAGCTCACTGTGTAGGGTTTCTCCACTCTTAAAGAAATAGATACCTATAATGGCTAAGTCAGATACGAAGGTCTGTGGTTTTTCAATGAAATCTGTGATAACACGGTCATCATCAAGCTTTACTACGCCAAAAGCAGATGGATCTTCTACTTGCTGGACCCAAATGATACCATCTTGAGAAGTGTCTAATTTAAAATCTGCCTTAAACAAAGTGTCGGCAAAAGCCACAATTACATTTCCTTCCAGTAATTCTTTGGCGCACAGAACGGCATGAGCAGTTCCAAATTTATCATCTTGGTAACAGATGATGCCTTCGGCTCCTGCAGCTTCGGATATTTTGATTAAATCTTCTTCTACCTGAGGGCCAAAATCACGATCTATAATGAATGCTATTTTATCTAATTGATCATCGCACACCTTAGCAATATCCTCGACCAATCGCCTTACGATGGGTTTTCCTGCAATAGGCATTAAGGGTTTCGGAACAGTAAGTGTATGCGGACGAAGCCTGGTCCCACGGCCGGCCATCGGTATTATTATATTCATTGTTTGCGTTTATTTTTTGTTTCTACACTAAAAAAATAAGAGTGTTATCTCTTTACCAGTTTGGGTTTTTCTATAAAGTAAATAAACATCACTATAGACAAAGATATTGCCAACTTTACAATGCTATCCATCCAAAAGTTCTCCAGTTTAAATAATTGTGTGCCAGCAGCTATTATGCAGGCTATTATTATGTATACTGATAAAATCTTGAAGTTATATGGGATAGGGTATTTCTTATTACCAATCCTATAGCAGATGATAGTCATGCAAAGATAACATAATACTGATGTTATGGCACTGCCTGTATAACCAATGACGGGAATAAGTAAGATATTTCCTATAATAGTGATGGCTGCACCAAAAATACTGAAGTAAGTGCCGTACATGGTTTGGTCTGTAAGTTTGAACCAAATGCTCAGGTTCATGTATATTCCATAAAAGAGTTTGCCTAAAAGTAGTATCGGTACAAGGTATAATGCCGTTCTGTAGGTGGAGCTCCTTAGGAATACAAAACCAATTAACTCTACATTTATACTAACCATAAGGAAAATAAGCAGGCTTAACAGTACAAAGTAGTGCATGATTTTAGCAAATAACTCAGGTGCCTTTTTGTCTTTTGCATTGCTGAAAAAGAAAGGCTCTCCTGCATATCTAAATGCTTGAATGGCCAGCATCATGAAAATACTGAGCTTGAAAGTCTGGCCATATACTCCTACTGCTGCCGTACTGGTCATGTCGTCATAAAAGTGGTCAGGCAGAAACTTCTCTATTAATATTTTGTCTAGTTGCTCGTTAAGCATGCCAGCTAGCCCTGTGAGGAGAATAGGAGAGGCGTATATTAATATGGGCTTCAGCTTTTGTGAGTTGAAGGTGAGTTTCACCTTTAATAGCCATTTGCCGAGTATACCAAGTAGTAATATGTTAGCAATTAGGTTGGCTAAAAAGATGTAACCAATGCCTAAGTCAGGATCATATACCGTTTGCAACCACTCAGCTCCTGTCCAACCTTTTCTTATTATTAGTGGTATTAGATAGAGGAATAAAACCTGAAGGCCTACATTAATTACTATATTGATTATTCTGGCCGTAGCGAACAGCTTGGCTTTATTTTCAAGTCTTATTCGTGCAAAAGGAATGGCAAGTAGTCCATCTATCCATAAAATAATGGCTAGCCACGTCACTAAGTTGGAGGAATCAGGATAGCCCGCCCAGGCAGCTAGTGTGTCTGAAAATAAAAATATTAATATAGATAGAACAGTGCTACAAAAGAAGACAAAGGAAGCCGTAATGTTATAGGTATCTTCCTTGTTATCTTTAGTGGCGAACCTAAAAAAGGCCGTTTCCATACCAAAAGTATAGAGAACTAAAAATATAGCTGTATAGGCATAAAGACCCGTTACTACTCCTAAATCATTAGGGTTAGGAAATAAGTCTGTATGAATAGGGACAAGCGCGTAGTTTAGGAGCCGACCTAAAATACTACTAATACCGTAGATAGCGGTTTGGCTCGCCAAGCTCTTTATTTTACTCATAAAGAAGAATCTCTATTCGCCTTCAAACTCAGGCTTTCTTTTTTCTATAAAGGCTGTGGTTCCTTCCTGAAAATCTTTTGTTTTAGTGCAGTTAGAAAAACTATTGGCTTCCGTCTGATATCCGTTTTCCTCAGCATAAAAGGCATTAACGCAATTGATAGCCATGCCTACAGCCAGAGGAGCTTTGGATACTATTTTTGACATGATTTTTTTGCTGAGCTCCATGAGTTCATCCTGCGTTTCTACCACGTGGTTTACCAAGCCAATGCTCTTGGCTTCGTTAGCACTGATCATATCTCCGGTAGTAATAAGCTCAAGAGCCTTTCCTTTACCTACTAGTTGGGTAAGTCTTTGTGTACCCCCGTATCCTGGAATGATGCCTAAAGTTACTTCTGGTTGCCCAAATTTGGCATTTTCAGAGGCAATTCTTATGTGGCAAGCCATAGCAAGTTCACACCCTCCGCCTAAAGCAAATCCATTAACAGCAGCAATCACCGGTTTTTCACATTGCTCTATTAAAGAGAATATTTCTTGTCCGTTTTCTGCGAATTTTCTGGCGTTGAGTTCATTGAGCTGAGCAATTTCTTTAATATCAGCGCCGGCTACGAATGACTTCTCACCAGACCCCGTTATTATAATTCCTCTTATCTCTTTATTGTCATATACTTCTTGTATGGCTGTTCTTAGCTCGTCTAAAGTCTCAGTATTTAAAGCATTTAAGCTTTCAGGTCTTGAGATGGTAATAGTCAAAATGCCATTTTCAATGGCTTCAGTAAGGTTCTGATATAAGCTCATAGCACTTCTTGAATGTTTGACCCAAATATACGAGAGAATGAGGAAAGGAAAAACTGATCAATTTTGATGTAATAAATAACATAAAATAAAATAATTTATGTATTACTATTTCGTGTAAAAATGTAATACGTGGAGAAATGTTGAAAAAATCCAATCTTTTTAAATCTGATTGCAGGTTATATTTCGTATTTATGGGAAATAATTAAAATTAAGCTTGTAACTTACATAGGTTACTTTTAATGTCTTTTTTAAATAAAAGAATATAACATTTAGAATTATGAAAGCGATTGTAGGATTTGTGTTGATGGTAGTGGCTTCTTATTACGCAGAGGCTCAAGAGGTTTCCCAAAATAATTATACTGGCTCGTGGTCTTCAAATGGCTCTTGGGTGGATGGTTCAGCGCCAGAAACTGCCAATTTGCCTGTTGTGGCTAGAAATTTCCAAATAAATGGATATATAAGTGTGGGTACAGCACCTGCTCCAGCGCCAGGATCAGTTACTGCCTTAAGTTTTCAGTCTAATAGAGATGCTTACGATTTTACAGTATCTGATACATTGGTAGTGTACGGAGATGTTGTTTTTACTAATAAATCGATGAATCTGGTTATTGATCCGGGTGCAGTGATGATAATATTAGGAAATCTTACAATGGCTAATAAAATAGAACTGGCTTCATCTGGTAGTTTGGTGGTAAGTGGTGACTTTTATAAGTCTGGCTCTTCTAATCAAGGAGATTATACCGGTACAGGAAATGTTTACGCAGGATCATATTCTGGAGTGGCCGGAGATTTTGTGCCTGATAGTTCTGAAAAGGATGTTGATAATGATCTAAGAAATGATTTCCCTGATATTTATGATTTTGTTCAAAATAATGGGAGTGCGCCATTACCTATTACATTGCTTTCTTTTAATTATGAGTTAGTTGATGGAAATGTTAATTTAATTTGGGCTACAGCCTCAGAAGAAAATAATGACTACTTTACTATACAAAGATCTACAGACGGTAAGGTATTTGAAAATATAGAGCAAATAGCTGGAAGAGGAACTACTAGTGATGAGCAACGCTATTCATTTTTAGACAGAAATCCGATTTATGGTACATCTTACTATCGCTTGTTGCAAACAGATTATGACGGAACGGAGCATAACGTGGCTATAAAGGCCGTTTTCAATACCAGTGTAAAGTCCTTTGCCATATTCCCATCTCCTGCAGCAGAAGGGCAAGATGTGAAAATATATACAGGAGCCGACAATTCTGAAGCCTTAAATTTAGAAGTATATTCAGGTGCAGGCCAGCTGCTTTATGCTCAGGAAAGTCATGCAGAAGCTGGTTACACGGTAATTAGCTCTGGATTAAGAAGTGGACTTTATGTAATTAAATTAACTACAGGTTCACTTACTAAAACAGGTAAATTAATTGTTGAGTAATTCTTTAAGGCCTTTTAAAATTGATAATGTCATTTTTGAAAGGTCATATTCATGCTGCCAGTTCCAGTCAGCTCTAGCTTGAGAGTCATCTATTGAGTTGGGCCATGAACTGGCTATTTTTTGCCTGAAATCTGGTTGATAAGAAATTTTAAAATCAGGAAGAGATTTCTTTATTTCAGCAGCAATTTCTTCAGGAGAGAAGCTCATAGCCGAAATGTTATAGCTGGATCTCACCTTTACATCTTCAGACTTGGCTTGCATTAGGTTGATGGTAGCTTTTATGGCATCGTTAATATACATCATAGGCAAGTACGCGTCTGCCTCTAAAAAGCTTTCGTATTTATTTTCTTCCAGTGCCTTGTAGAAAATGTCCACGGCATAGTCTGTGGTTCCTCCTCCGGGTTTTACTTTATAGCCAATAAGGCCTGGGTACCTTAGGCTTCTTACATCCACTCCAAACTTATTATGGAAATATTCGCACCATCTTTCACCGGCTAATTTGCTTATTCCATACACAGTGGTGGGGCTCATTATAGTGTTTTGAGGTGTGTTGTCCTTTGGTGTATCTGGTCCGAAAACGGCTATGGAGCTGGGCCAATAGATTTTATCAAGGTTTTTATCGCGAGCCAGTTCCAAAATATTAAGCAAGCTGGTCATATTCAAATCCCAGGCAAATTTCGGGTCATTTTCTCCCTTGGCAGAGAGTATGGCTGCTAAGTGATAGATTTGTGTGATCTGGTGGTCATCAATGGCATTTTCAACATCACTTTTATCCATAGCATTGAGTATAATGCAAGGGCCATTCAAAAGATCTCCTTCGGCAGGTCTTACATCTGATGCTATAACATTTTCATTTCCATATAATTCTCTAAGGGCTAAGGTTAATTCAGATCCTAATTGTCCACATGCACCTGTTACAAGAATTCTGTCCATCACGTCTATCTATTTTTTTGTGGTGCGAAATTACCAAAAAACCTTTAAAGCAAATGATCCTTAAGAGCAAACCTTATCTACGTCATAAATTTATATATTTGCCTTAATGAGCTTCGAGGAATATTTATATAAAAAGAAGATCAATAATGATCAGTTTAAAGAGCAGGATGAGGCTCTTTGGGCAAATCTTAAAGGTATTTTTGAGCAGATTCACCCTGATAGTTTTACTTCTCAAAAGAAGTTTCTATTGAACCCGTTGAGACGGAAGTTTCCTTTTACTGAAGAGGTGGCAGAGGTGAAGCCTCAAAGAAAAGCACCAGTAAGACCAAAAACTATTCAGTCTGCAGAGACTGAGGAGGAGGCAAAGCCAAAGATAAGTAAACCGAAAATGGCCAAGCCGAAAATGGGGGCAACTACAAGTGGTGAAGCTGCTAAGGCTAAGCCTGTGATGAAGCCCAAAATGGGTAAACCAAAAATTACTCCGAAAGACGAAGAAGAGAGGAGTGAGGCTAAGCCGAAACCTAAAATGGTAAGGCCAAAAATGACCAAGCCAGCTGCTTCCGCTAAAGAGGAAAGTGAAAAGGCGGAAGGAGTAAAAAAGGTGAAGCCAGTAATGAAGCCGAAGATGAAAAGCAAGCCCAAAAATGAAGATTCGGATAATGTAGCAGAAGCTAAGCCAAAACCTGTGAAGCCAAAAATGGTGCGACCCAAAATTCCTAAAAAATCGGGTGAAGAGGAACATCCTAATGAAGATGCGCCAGTAAAGAAGGTAAAGCCGGTTATTAAACCGAAAATGCAAAAGCCTGTTATAAAAACTAAGGAAGAAGAGATAAATCCTGAGGCTACAGAAGAAGAGAAAAAGCCAAAGGCCAAACCCAGACCTGTAATTAAGAAAAGACCAAAAAAAGAAGAATAACCTATGTACGATACGCTGAAGTTAAAATTAGAAAAAGAATTAGCTTCTATTAAGGAGGCCGGATTATATAAAAGTGAGCGAGTGATCACTACCCCGCAGGGAGCTGATATTAAAACTACTGAAGGGAAAGAAGTGATTAACTTCTGTGCTAATAATTATTTAGGACTTTCTTCTCACCCAGAAGTGCTAAAGGCAGCAAAAGCTACTATTGATACTCATGGTTTTGGAATGTCTTCGGTACGTTTCATCTGTGGTACGCAGGATATTCATAAAGAGTTAGAAGACAAGATCTCTGAGTTTTTAGGTATGGAAGATACCATACTTTATGCTGCTGCTTTTGATGCCAATGGAGGAGTTTTTGAGCCTCTTTTAGGTCCTGAAGATGCTATTATTTCTGACTCACTAAATCATGCATCTATTATTGATGGTGTAAGACTGTGTAAAGCCATGCGTTACAGATACAATCATAATGATATGGCTGATCTGGAAGCTAAGTTGAAAGAAGCAGACGAGGCAGGAGCTAAAGAAAAGATAATAGTGACTGATGGTGTGTTTTCTATGGACGGAACGATTGCGCAGCTCGATAAAATCTGTGATCTGGCAGATAAGTATGGAGCATTAGTGATGTCTGATGAGTGTCACTCCACTGGCTTTATGGGTAAAACGGGTAGAGGTGTGCATGAGTATAGAGATGTAATGGGCCGAATCGACATTATTACAGGAACATTAGGTAAGGCGCTTGGCGGAGCCTCAGGAGGATTTACCGCTGCTCGAAAGGAAATAGTGGAACTGTTAAGACAAAGGTCAAGACCCTATTTGTTTTCAAATACACTGGCACCTTCAATAACCGGGGCGTCTATTGCTGTGATAGATATGCTAAGCCAAACTACAGACCTTAGAGATAAGCTGGAGTGGAATACTAAATACTTCA
The DNA here is from genome assembly GCF_021389955.1 of Fulvivirga maritima. Taxonomy (NCBI): domain Bacteria; kingdom Pseudomonadati; phylum Bacteroidota; class Cytophagia; order Cytophagales; family Fulvivirgaceae; genus Fulvivirga; species Fulvivirga maritima. The sequence continues at coordinate 1,155,007 of NZ_CP089980.1, read as the reverse complement.
GAGAAGCGATGACTGAAGCAGGATTCAATATAAAACCAGGTGAGCATCCTATAGTTCCTATTATGTTATATGATGCACCTTTGGCTCAACAATTTGCAGAAAGCTTGTTAGAAAAAGGGATTTATGTGATAGGGTTCTTTTATCCTGTAGTGCCCAAAGGGCAAGCCAGAATCAGGGTGCAGATATCAGCTGCTCACGATCAAGAACACTTAGATAAAGCCATTAAAGCATTTACCGAAGTTGGTAAAGAGCTTAAAGTGATAAAATAAAATGAATGAGGTCGCCCACTTAGAGGCGGCCTTTTTTATAGGTTAAATGCCTGCTTTAGCTTCTCCTTTTATTTTAGAAGTTTCTTTTTCTACTACTTCCTCTTCTTTTGCTTCTTTTTGCTCTTCTGAGTGCAGGTAATCATTTATTTTTTTCCTAAGCTCTTGCGGTGATAAGTTATGAGTAAGCTTGCCATTTCTTGCCAAAGAAAACTGTCCTGTTTCTTCAGATACAATGAGCACTATGGTGTCAGTTACTTCAGACATACCTAATGCTGCACGGTGTCTCAAACCAAACTGTGCAGGTAAGCTATCACTTTCAGATACTGGCAGCACACATCTGGCAGCTTTTATTTTTCCTTTGAATACAATCACAGCGCCATCATGCAGTGGGCTGTATTTGTTAAAAATAGATAAAAGTAGCCTTTTTGATAATTGCGCATCTATAATATCACCTGATTCAGCGTAGAATTTGAGCTCTGAGTCTTTTGATATTACTATTAGTGCTCCTGTGTTAGATCCTCCAAGTGTTTTTGAAGCTTCTATTATAGGAGTGATGTTATACGTTTCTTTCGCGGCTCTTTTCTTCCAAATAAAAAGGTTATTCCAAAAGTCTCCTTTGTTGAAGTCAGTGGTTTTACCGACTAGTAATAAGAATTTTCTGATCTCTGGCTGAAATAGAATAATAGCGGCTAACACACCTACTCCCATGAATTGCCCTAGAATCAAGCCTAGCAACTCCATTTGCAGGGCGCGTACAATCAGGTATAAAAGGTAAAGAGATAATACGCCGAGGAAGATTTTTACAGCTACACTTCCGCGCATAAGTTTGTATACCTGGTAAAGTAGCACACTTACCAGCATAATATCGAAGATGTCAACCCAACTTACTTCTAAAAAACCTATGCTAAAAAGTAATATCAATTTATTTAGTTATATGTCAAATTAAAAAGTTTTACAGCCTCCACAGCTTCTTTTACATCATGAACCCTTAAGATTTTAGCGCCGTTCATCAGGGCCATAGTGTTTAATACAGTAGTTCCATTGAGTGCTTCTGCAGGCTCAATGTTAAGCTCCTTGTAAATCATAGATTTACGAGAGATGCCTACTAACAAAGGTAGCCCTAAAGAATCAAAATAGTGTAAATTTTTTAGTAATACATAATTTTGATCTACTGTTTTTGCAAAACCAAATCCAGGATCCAGTACTATATCTTTAACGCCTTTTTCACGAAGATTGCTCAAACTTTTTTGAAAAAAATCAAGGATGTCTAAAAGTAGGTCATCGTAGGCGGTTTCTTTTTGCATAGATTGAGGTGTGCCTTTCATATGCATAAGTATGTAGGGAACATCTAGTTGGGCTACAGTATCAAACATTGTATCATCTAGTGTGCCTCCGGAAATGTCATTTATAATGTCTGCTCCCGCATTTATTGCTGCTTCTGCTACATTAGCCCTAAAAGTGTCTATGGAAATAATGCTCTTAGGAAATTCTGATTTTATGTTTTTTATAGTAGGTACTATCCTTTTTATCTCTTCTTCAGGAGAAATATCAATAGCATCAGGCCGAGAAGAATAGCCGCCTATGTCAATCATGTCAGCGCCATCTTGTAGTAGCTGAGTTGCTTTTTTTATGGCTTCTTTCTCCGTGTTATGCTGTCCGCCATCAAAGAAAGAATCGGGTGTAACATTTAATATTCCCATGACCACAGGCTTGGCCAGGCTAAGTAGATTTCCGCTAATGTTAAGCGTACTTTTATTTGAAAAAACTGTATCTTTCCCCACTTTTGAAATAAAATAATAATTTAAAAACAGGCATTACCGGTGATAGATAAAACCGTTAGCGAATATAGGCAGGTTATAGAGCAGTGTAAAGAACTTTTCGAAAAGAAAACAAAAGATTATGGCACTGCGTGGAGGATTTTGAGATTGCCTTCCATTACAGATCAGATTTACATTAAGGCCCAACGTATACGTTCCATACAAGAAAAAGGGGGTATGCAAAAGGTTGGTGAAGATATTACCTCTGAGTTTGTAGGTATTATTAACTACTGTATCATGGCCGTTATTCAAATGGAACTGATAGATGATGATGCGCTAGAGATTCCTTATGAAAAATTGGAGCCAGTGTATGATCGTATTGTGGAGGAGACCTTGGATTTGCTAATGAATAAAAATCATGATTATGGAGAGGCGTGGAGAGAGATGAGAGTGAGTTCTATCACAGATATTATTCTTATGAAACTACTCAGAGTGAAGCAAATAGAGGATAATCAAGGTAAAACCCTGGTTTCTGAAGGTGTAAAAGCAAATTATCAGGATATGATTAATTATTCTGTTTTTTCATTGATAAAGCTTAACTACATTAAAAATGATTAGAAAAGCAATTGACATTTTTTCACGGGTTTTCGTGGGAGCATTATTTATTTTTTCTGGTTTAATAAAGCTAAATGATCCTATTGGTACTAAAATTAAGCTAGAAGAATACTTTGATGTTTTTTCTACAGATTTTGGATCTATCTTCGAGATTTTCATTCCGGCCGCTTTAGTAATAGGTCTTATCATGATAGTGCTGGAAGTGGTGCTAGGTGTTGCTGTATTGCTAAATTATAAAATGAAAATCACTACCTGGGTGCTGCTCGGGCTTATGGTGTTTTTCACCTTTCTGACCTTCTACTCTGCTTATTTCAATAAAGTGACAGACTGTGGGTGTTTTGGCGATGCTATTCCGCTAGATCCATGGCAGTCTTTTTATAAAGATGTGATTCTTATGGTTTTTGTATTGCACCTTTTCTGGTATAGAAAGCAATACGCTCAGGAGTTGCCTGCTAAAGTGGGGCATTTCATTGTAGGAGGTGTTACTGTACTCAGTTTTATAATTGGTATTTATGCTATTGAGCATTTGCCTTATATAGATTTTAGACCCTATAAAATAGGAGATAGCTTGCCCGCAAATATGAAGGCGGAAGAATCTCCTATTATTGAATATACTTTTACAGATAAGGATGGAGGGGAAGTGACCTCTCAAAAATACTTGATGCCAGATGATGGCTACGAGTATGTTTCATCTGAAGTGATAAATGAAAAGGAATCTACCCCTAAAATAACAGATTACCAGGCTATAAGTCCGGAGGGCGAAGATTATACCATGGAAAGTTTTAAAGGCAATAAGTTGGTGTTAGTATTTTATGATACAAAAAAGACCAATAAAGAGCATATGGAAGAAATTACTGCTTTAGTTGATAACTTGAAAGCAGGGATTGAGCCAATAGTTCTGACCTCTGCCAATCCTGATGACTTTGAGGCGTTTAGACATGAATACCAGCTGGCAGCGCCATTTTATCTGACAGATGCTACAGTATTAAAAGCGATGATAAGGGCTAATCCTGGAGTAATGATGCTTCATGATGGCGTAGTTTTAGGTAAATGGCATTATAACGATGTGCCTGAAGTGGATGAGGTGAATGCCCTTGCTCAATAAAAATATAGTTCTCATAGGTATGCCTGGCAGTGGCAAGACCACTGTAGGTAAACTGTTGGCGAAAGAAATGAACCTCTCCTTTATTGATATGGATGAGGAAATTGTGAAAAATGAGGGGCGAAGTATTGCTGAAATCTTTTCTAAAGAGGGAGAGAATTATTTCAGGCAAATAGAGTGTATGACTTTGCAGTCTATTTTGAAAAGTAATGAGCACTGCATTTTGTCTACCGGAGGGGGAGTGCCTTGTTTTTTTGATAATATGGATTTTATTAATGAACATGCTTTAAGCATATTTATCGATGAAACAGTAGCAGAGCTCGTGGCCAGAATGGGGCAGATGGAAGTGAGTAAACGGCCAAAGCTTCATTCAGACTCTCAAAATGTGAATGACATTCTGGAAGAGCTGTTTCAGAAAAGAAAGCCCTTTTATGAGCGTGCTGTCATAAGTTGGTCTTCAAAAGAAGGATTACAGAACTTAATAGAAAAAATAAAAAAAGGCTGATTAGAATTTCTAATCAGCCTTTTTTTAGGACTAGTCATGAATGTTTTTTAGAAGAAAAACCCTACTGAAATAGTAGCAGCAGTTCTGTTGTTTTCTACCAATGCTTGAGGAGCTCCTGCATAAGGAGAAACTCCAAATTCATTGTTAATTACTCTTCTTACAGCTAAGTCAATAAAGTAATCTTGGGTTCTGATTCCTCCACCTAGAGATACTTGACTAATGCTTTCATCTATATCATTATCGCTTATAGGGTCTCCAAAATAAGAATAACCACCTCTTACTCTGAAGGTATTAAACCTAAGCTCTATACCAGCTCGGTAATTATAAGTTGCTTCAAGTCTGTCAATATCATCGTTGTCGAGTTGAAAGCTCACACCGTCGCTAGCACCCGATAAATTGGCCCCTGCATAATTTACTCTTTCGAAATCACCGGTGATAAAACCTCTTTTGCCTAAGAAGTAAGTTAATCCTCCAGATAATCTGGATGGGGTTCTGAGGTTGTAATTGAAGTTATCATAGATAAATCCGTGCTCTTCATATTCAGACCTATAAGATGTTGCCCCTGTATAGCTAGCAGATAAGGTGGTTTCTTGTGTCTGTTCTATGCTATAATAGCTTGGAGTTGTGTAAGTAGCACCTATAAGTAATGTATTAATAGGTCGGGCAATAAAACCTAAAGTAGCATTGATACCAATACCATTTTGATTGTAGTTATCAGTCAGGGTAAGCTGCCTTAAGGTAGTCTGCGTAGGCTGTTCTATGTACTCTCGTTCTACTTCTCTATTTAAAGAAAGAATACCTAAACCTCCTCCAAAATAAATTCTGTCGTTATAATTTCCACCGTAAGCTAATGATACCTGATAAATGCCTCCTCTTGATTTAATGCTTTCTTGTTGTCTGGTTTCTAATCCTTCTTCAGGGTAAGCGGGTATGTAAAAGCCGTCTTGATCTTCAATTAAATTGCCGTTGCCATCTGTTTGGTAAATATCTCTATCAACAAAGTCATCACCTCCTTCATTGAAGATGTCAATTAGATAAGTTCTATACGCAAGATCAGTTAAATCATTTGTAAATGTTATTTCGTTGTCTGGGTTGACAGAATAATCTGAGTTAAGGACAGTGTATTCAATGAAGTCTTTTGGAGCAGTAGGATCTAAAGAAAGTATTTTGTTGTCGTTTTCGTCTAAAATGAAATCGCCATTTTTATCTCTTAAGTATTCACTGTTATAACTAGAGCCTTCATAAGTAATTTGCTGTTGAAAATCAGCCATACGGTTTAAGCTGATTCCAAATGAACCTCCACGCCACTTGCTCTGTACTAAATCTCCCTTTGAGTGATTTAATACCACTCCCAGGTTAGCGAAATTAAGATTGAGCCTGGAGTCGTCAGTAGACATTCCCAGGTAGTTAGAGCTTGTGCTAGGAACATTAAACGTAGGGCTAAAAGAGAATTCTGAGCGATTAAAGAAGCCCAGTCCAGCTGGGTTAGACGATGCAGAGCTAATGTCACCTCCTAGAGCTACCTGTGCTCCTCCTAATCCCTGCATACGGGCGCTACCTCCATTATAAGTTCTGCTTAGCGATAATGCAGTACCTGCAAAATTACCGGCGTCATAATAGTTAATACTTAATGGAGTGGTTATATCTTGTGCTTTTGTTATAAAAACAAGGCAAAGCTGTGCCATGCTTATAAAAATAAGCTTTTTCGTGATTTTCATGATTTAAAACTAAATTTCCGTCTTTATAATCTTAGTTACCTCGTCTTGAGCGACTTCCGCCTGAGCTAGATCTGCCGCTGCTTCTGCTGGCGCCAGAACTACTGCTTCTGCTGCTAGGAGAATAGCTTCTTGAGCTGCTAGAACTTCTAGATCTTGAAGGTGCACTGTAGCTGTTATTACTTCTGCTACCTGAAGATCTGTTATAGCTTGGAGTAGAAGATCTACTTGATCTGCTAGGTGCGCTGTAACTACGGTTAGTAGAAGATCTGCTAGAAGAAGAATTGGAATTATAATTTCTGCCACTTCTAGAAGAACTGTTAGACGTATTGTAGTTAGATGTAGAAGATCTTGATGATCTAGAGTTGTAAGATGTTCTTGAGCCAGTAGACGAACGGTTGTTACTAGCTGAACTTACAGACTGTCTTGATCTTCTGTAGTATCTGTTTTGCGTGTTGCTATAATCTCTGCTTGTAGAAGCGGTTCTTCCATTTGAAACGGTGCTTGTTCTTCCGTTACTAGAAGAAGATCTACTTCTGTTAGTAGTAGCTACTCTGCTTCTTGATGTAGAAGCACCTCTTTTGAAGGTTCTGTCACTTCTTGATTCATAGTTATTGATTACCACTACATTTCTAGGGTATCCGTAATAACCACCGTAGTATCCTCCATAATATCTGTTATAATAAGAAGGATAGCCGTAGAATGAATCATAGAAGAAAGGATCATAATAACCGCCATAAGAACCCCAGCCATATCCTACTGAAACTCCTGAATACCAGCCACCACCCCAGCCCCAGGTGTTGCCAAAGCCTAAAGAAACATTCCAGCCAGATCTATATGGTCTGTACATTGACCCTCTAAAGCCACCATATCCATAGTAAGGTCTGTAGAAAGGATCAAACGCAGTGCCTTGATAATAGAAAGGGTCACTATAGTATACGTCTGAATAGCTGTTATAATAATTTACATTGCCAAATCGGTCTCTTACCGGTATTTGGTTGTTGTAGTTGTTATTGCTATATGTGGTGGTAGAATAGTTAGGATTGCTGGTGTTGTTATTATAATCTTCGTCATAATACTCATCTTCAGCATATTCACTGTTACTATTATAATCTTCTTGAGATTTTGATTGGTAGCGAGCGATATACTCTGGATTAACGTTTTTAGCAGAATAACTTGATGTAGGATCTGTTGATAGTTCCTCTACCTCGTTGATATCTTGAACTACTTTATCCTCAGCTTTCACTTTTTTCACCTTCACCCTGTCATCAGAGTTAAAGTACAAGTCATCATATTCTTTATTCTGAGCGAATACCGCCGGTATTGAAAGCAGCGATAGGCCCATTACTACGGAAATTTTTTTAAGGTATGTATTCATGGCTGTCCTCGTTTTGTATATAAACATAATCCTTTATACGACAATTCCAAAAAACAGATATATGTTAAGCACAGAATATCTGTATATTTGTCGCACAATTGGATTTTTAATCTAAAATACATCAAATTTTATACCAAAAATCATTATGGCGAAGGGACTTCCAAAAAGAAGTGAGGATTACTCTAAGTGGTACAACGAATTAGTAAAAAAGGCTGATCTGGCAGAGCATTCGGCTGTTAAAGGTTGTATGATCATAAAACCGTATGGATATAGCATATGGGAGAAAATGCAAGCTGCTATTGACAAAATGTTTAAAGACACAGGGCATACTAATGCTTATTTTCCGCTTTTTGTGCCTAAAAGTTATTTAAGTAAAGAAGCTGATCACGTAGAGGGGTTCGCAAAAGAATGTGCCGTAGTGACGCATTATCGATTGAAGAATGCTGAAGATGGCAGTGGAGTGGTAGTAGACCCAGATGCCAAGCTGGAGGAGGAGCTCATAGTAAGGCCTACTTCTGAAACAGTGATTTGGAGTACTTATAAAAACTGGATTCAGTCATATAGAGATTTGCCTATTTTGGTAAACCAATGGGCTAATGTGGTGAGATGGGAGATGAGAACCAGACTTTTTCTTAGAACAGCAGAGTTTTTATGGCAAGAAGGACATACCGCGCATGCTACCAGAAGAGAAGCGGAGGCGGAAACTGTTCAAATGCTTAATATATATGCCACTTTTGCTGAAGAATTTATGGCTATGCCTGTAGTGAAAGGGGTGAAAACAGAAAGTGAAAAATTCCCTGGAGCTATTGATACTTACTGTATTGAAGCGCTCATGCAAGACGGTAAAGCCCTTCAGGCAGGAACTTCTCACTTTTTGGGGCAGAATTTTGCCAAGGCTTTTGATGTGAAATTTGCCGATAAAGAAGGTAAGCTAGAGCACGTATGGGGTACTTCATGGGGAGTGAGCACCAGGTTAATGGGCGCACTCATAATGGCGCACTCTGATGATGAAGGACTAGTATTGCCTCCAAAATTGGCGCCTATTCAAGTAGTGATAGTGCCTATTTTTAAAACTGAAGAGCAGTTAGAGAGTATTAGAGAAGTGGCTGATGGCTTTAAACAAGAGCTTTTAAAACTTGGTGTTAGCGTTAAGTTTGATGATAGAGATACTAACTCTCCGGGTTGGAAGTTTGCCGAATATGAAATGAAAGGGGTTCCGGTAAGAATAGCCATAGGCCCTAGAGATATAGAAAATGGTACTGTAGAAATAGCCAGAAGAGATACTAAAGAGAAGAAGGTTGTAGCCAAAGATGAGGCTGTTCAGTATATCACTGATTTGCTTGAAGATATTCAGAAGAACATCTACACTAAGGCCATGAACTTTAGAGAGGAGTTGACTACAGAAGTATCTTCTTATGATGAGTTTAAGGAAGTGCTTGATGGAAAGGGAGGTTTTGTAGCTGCTCACTGGGATGGTACTGCCGAAACAGAAGAGAAAATTAAAGAAGAAACCAAAGCAACTATCAGGTGTATTCCTATGGATGCTGAGGAAGAGGAAGGCGTTTGTATTTACTCAGGAAAACCTTCTAAGAGGAAAGTATTATTTGCGAGAGCTTATTAATTTAAGCTTGATAATCATATTAAGTGTCTTAGCTTATAGAAAGTCTATAAGTTAAGACACTTTTTTGTTTTAGTGTAACTGTATTAGCTCGCTTGCTTATGAATGAACCACCAATAGTACGTGTCATTATCCCTGCTTTTAATGAAGAGAATGGTGTGGGTGAGGTGATTAATGAAATTCCTAAGGATTTAGTGAAGGAGGTGATAGTGGTGAACAATGCTTCTACTGATGATACTGAAAAGGTGGCGCTGCAATCAGGAGCTACAGTGTTAAAGGAACCTGAGAAAGGATATGGCCGTGCTTGCCTCAAAGGCATTGCGTACTTGCAGCAGCTGGCAGATACTGATATAGTAGTCTTTTTAGATGCAGATCATTCTGATTATCCGGAAGAGATGGTCAATCTAATCAATCCTATTATCAAAGAAGACGCCGATTTGGTAATAGGTTCTAGAGCTCAGGGGGCAAAGGAAAAGGGATCTATGACGCCCCAGCAAATATTTGGAAACTGGCTGGCCACTCGCCTGTTACGATTATTGTATGGAGTGAGGTTTACTGATTTGGGTCCTTTTAGGGCTATTAAATATGATCAGTTATTGGCCTTAGATATGCAGGATAAGACTTATGGGTGGACGGTAGAAATGCAACTCAAGGCAGCTAAGCAAAAGATGAAATGTGTGGAGGTGCCCGTTAATTACAGACAGCGAATAGGCTTTTCAAAAATATCAGGTACTATAAAAGGAACTGTTATGGCTGGCTATAAAATCATATGGACTATTTTTAAGTATTTATGATTTTTGAAATTACAATATTGGTGCTGTATGTGCTGTCATTGCTTTTTATATGCTTGTTTAGCATCGGACAGTTACACCTTAGCTGGCATTATATTAATGGAGCTGTTAAAAAGAAGCGCACAATTCCGCTAAAGGAATACCCTAAAGTGACGGTGCAGCTGCCTGTTTATAATGAAAAATATGTAATCGCACGCTTAATAGATTCTGTTTGCTCTTTTGACTACCCCAAAGAATTGCTGGAAATTCAGGTGCTAGATGATTCTACTGATGAAACGGTGGGTGTTATTGATGCTAAAGTAAATGAGTGGAGGCTTAAAGGTGTAGACATAAAACATATTACCAGGTCTGATAGAACTGGCTTTAAAGCTGGGGCATTGGCGCACGGCTTAACCTTGGCGCAAGGAGAGTATATTGCCATTTTTGATGCTGACTTTTTGCCCGATTCTTACTTTTTGAAGACAGCATTGAGTGAGTTTTTTGATGATACCGGCATGGTTCAGACACGCTGGGGGCATATCAATAGAGATTATTCTTTTTTGACGAAACTCCAGGCTTTTGCTCTGGATGCGCATTTTTCTGTAGAGCAGGTAGGTAGACAGCATGCAGGTAGCTTTATTAATTTTAATGGCACTGGCGGTATATGGAGGAAGTGTTGCATTGAAGAGGCCGGAGGCTGGTCGGCGGATACACTTACAGAAGATCTTGATCTAAGCTATAGAGCACAGCTGAAAGGCTGGAAGTTTAAATATCTGGAGCGGTTTGAATCTCCGGCGGAGCTGCCGGTAATTATGTCTGCAATCAAATCTCAGCAATATCGATGGAATAAAGGAGCAGCAGAAACCGCCAGAAAACATTTTGGAAAGGTGTTATCTGCAAACATGAGTTGGGTAAATAAAATCCATGCTTTTTTCCACTTGTTCAATAGCTCGGTGTTTATGTGTGTGCTTATTTCTGCGGTTCTTAGCGTGCCTTTACTGTATTTATCTGCTCAGAATGAATATTATCAAAAGGTATTCACATATGGATGGGTGCTGCTGATTGGCTTTTTCTCCATAGCTTTTTACTATCTGGTTGCCACTGTAAACTCGCGAGGAGGTCATCTGCGGAGTTTTTTGAAGCTTTTTATCCCCTTTTTAGTCGTTTCAATGGGGTTGTCTCTGCATAACGGATTAGCAGTAATGGAAGGCTGGCTGGGCAAGAAAACGCCTTTTGTGAGAACACCTAAATTTAATGTAATTTCGAGTAAGGACTCCTGGGCTGGGAATGTCTATGTTAAGCCTAAGTGGAGTATGCTTGCTTTAATGGAAGCAGTTATGAGTTTGTACTTTGCTTTTGGAGTGGCTTTAGGGTTTTATCTTAATGATTATAAATTAATATTATTTCATTTTATGCTTAGTGTGGGATTTGCCTTAGTGTTTATGTTTTCAGTAAAACCAATAAAACGTGGATAAGAGAAAGCGGTATCTGATTGTGTCTTTAGCAATACTGATTTCTTTGTTGGCTTATGGATTTTTAATACTTAAAGTTGAGCGGCATGATAGCCTGGAGTTAATAGGTGCTTATACCGTTCTTTTTATATGTTACGGGGCGTTAATCACCTTTCTGGAAACATCAAAAGTAGGCTGGCTCATAGCAGTTGGAATAGTATTTAGACTTTTATTTATACTAGATATACCTGTGCTTTCAGATGATATATATCGTTTTGTTTGGGATGGCCGCTTGCTGATACATGGTATAGAGCCCTTTGCTCAGTTGCCGAGTTATTATATGCAGCCTGGTAGTGAAAATGTGCCTGGCATTACCAGTCGGCTATTTGCCTTGCTTAATTCTCCCGAGTATTACACTGTCTACCCGCCGATAGCTCAAGATGTTTTTTGGTTGGCTGTTAAACTGTTCCCTAATTCAGTGATGGGGAGCGCAATTGTTATGCGGGTGTTTATAATTTCAGCAGAATGTGGAAGTATTTTCTTGCTTATAACTTTGTTAAAGAAGTACGGTTTAGAGGTTCGCAATGCCTTATTGTATGCGCTGAACCCGTTGGTGATTATAGAACTCACTGGCAATTTACATTTCGAAGCCATCATGATTTTTTTCTTGTTACTGAGTATTTACTTCTTTAACAAAAATCAATTGTGGCCTTCGGCCTTATTTATGGCTTTGGCTATAGCCACTAAGCTTATTCCTTTAATTTTCCTGCCAGTATTTCTCCGATATCTTCCCTTCAAAAGATGCTTATCTTACTATGGAATGATTTTACTATTTACAGCCTTGGTTTTTATGCCAATGGCTCGCCCTGATCTTATTCATGGTATGACTTCCAGTCTGGCGTTATATTTTCAGAAGTTTGAATTCAATGCCAGCATCTATTATTTGGTCCGTTATGTGGGCTTTAGAGCAGTAGGCTATAATATTATAGGGGTGGCCGGTAAAATATTGCCATTGCTTACCCTGTTTTCTGTTTTGTTTTACACTTATAAACATAAATACAGCACTGTAACACCAGGTATTATGCTTTGGTGTCTTTTCATATACTTACTCTTTTCTACTACTATACATCCTTGGTATATCACTCCATTATTGGCTTTGGCGGTGTTTACACAATACCGTTTTGTAGTAGTATGGAGTTTTATGATATTTTTCAGTTACCTAGGTTATTCACAAACAGGCTTTAGTGAAAAACTTTGGTTAACAGGAATGGAGTACGGAGTTGTTATTTTTTATTTGTTTTATGAAATTTATTTAAAGGAAAGAGTGCAATTTTCTTTTCACATTTTACCGAAGCACGAATGAAGAAGCTATTGATAATTTTTGTAAAGAATCCTGAAATAGGAAAAGTGAAGACCAGGTTAGCAAAATCTATTGGAGATAAGCGAGCTTTAAACGTGTATCTAAACCTACTTATTCATACTCAGGTAGTTACTGATAAGCTGGAGGAGATTGATAGAGCGGTTTATTATTCAGGTTTTATTGATGAAGAAGATCAGTGGGACGCTGACACATATCAAAAGTTTTTGCAACAAGGTGATGGTTTAGGCGAGAGAATGTCCAATGCCTTTCGTAGGGCTTTCCAGTCTGGCTATGAGTCTGTATGCCTTATAGGAACGGACCTTTATGACTTGAGTGTAGACCTTATAAATACTGCTTTTAAAAAACTGGAGAGTTCTGATGTGGTGGTAGGTCCGGCTAAGGATGGTGGCTATTACCTTATTGGCATGAAACAGTTACATGATGTGTTTGATCTGAGCCACTGGAGTACTCCTAATGTGTTTAGTGAAACCATGAAGCTGATTGATAAAAATGGGCTTACTTGCAGTCAAACCAAGCTGCTTAATGATATTGATATTCTGGAAGATCTTAAAGGAACAGACCTGGAAAGGCTTACCGGTTTATAATACATTTAGGCGTGGCATAAACTTAGCAGTACTCTATCTGGTTTATTTGATTAATAAGGTTTTAAAAAATCGGTTATGTTCCTAAATGAAATAATAATTTACCCTATTAAATCTCTGCCTGGCGTACGGCTTAACGAAGCTAAAGTAGAGCCTCGTGGCCTTCAGTATGACAGGCGCTATATGTTAGTAGATGAAAATAACCGTTTTATTACAGCTAGGAAGCACAGCCAGCTATTGTCATTTGCAGTGACTATGGAGGTAAATGGCTTTAAAATTAAAGACCGGGAATCTGGTGATTGCCTCACCATTCCTTTTGAGTACAAAGATGGCAAGCCCGTGAAAGTGTCGATTTGGGATGATACAGTAGATGCTGTTGAATGTGAGGAGGACTGGGGCAGCTGGATCGGGGAAAAGGCCGGGCTGGCTTGCAAAGTCGTTTATATGCCTGATTCATCACAAAGAAAAATAAGTGCAGAATGGGCTAAGGGAGAGGAAACGGTAAGCTTTGCTGATGGCTATCCTATACTTATGGTAGGCTCGGAGTCAGTCCATGACATTAATGAGAAAGCAGGAACGCATCTGAGTGTTGATCGATTTAGAGGAAATCTTATTTTTTCTGGAGGAGAAGCTTATGATGAGCTGCGTTGGAAAGACTTTAAAATCGGGAATAATAACTTTAGAGGCTTAAAGCCTTGCGTCAGGTGTGTGCTTACCACTATAGATCCTGTTACCGGGCAGCGAGGAAAAGAACCTTTGGCTACTTTGGCCAAACAAAAGGTAGATGGTAAAGTGGTATTTGGTCAACATGCAGTGCCTATAGAGTTTGGTGAAATTAAAGTAGGTGATGATATAGAAGTGATGTCATATAAAGATTCTCCCTATGATCCGCTTTAAACTGGCATTTGGTGCTTAACTTTGGCGCCAAATGTTATACGTAAAAGCACTACACGTTATATTTATTGTAACCTGGTTTGCCGGGCTATTTTACATAGTCAGGCTATTTATTTATCAGGTGGAAGCCAGTGAAAAACCTGAGCCTGACAGGTCTATCCTCATAAAAGAATACAAAAGAAATAGCAGCAGGCTGTGGTTTGGTATAACCTGGCCATCAGCCATTCTTACTTTGATCTTCGGTACTTGGGTACTCAGTTATGTGCCTGCTTACCTATCACAAGGGTTCATGCACATCAAGCTCACGCTGGTATTGCTGCTTTACGTTTATCATTTTATTTGCCATAGAATATATAAATCCTTACAGAAGGATGTTTATAAATATTCTTCACAGCAATTAAGAATTTGGAACGAAGTAGCCACCATTTTACTGGTAGGTATTGTCTTTATCATAATATTAAAAAATGCACTAAGTATGGTTTGGGGCTTGGCGGGGCTAATCGGTTTTACGGTAGTTCTGATGTTAGCCATCAGGTTATACAAAAAAGTAAGAGAGAAAAATGAAAAAAAGGAAGTTTGAAATAATTTTAGCAGTAATAATAGCTGCATTGGCTGTCTCGTGCGGTGGATCACAAGAGTCTGGGGATAAGAAATTACCTTATTTAGGAAGACATGAATACAGTGAAACAGATACTGTATACCATACTATAGCTGATTTTAAATTTGTAGATCAGGATAGCAACTGGGTGAGTAATGATACTTTTAAAGATAAAATATATGTAGCGGACTTTTTCTTTACTTCATGCCCTACTATTTGTCCTAAAATGGATGCTCAGATGCTTCGTATCTATGACTCTATCCAAAATGTGTCTGATGTAGCCTTGGTTTCTTACACTATAGATCCTAAGCATGACAGTGTGAATGTGTTAAAAGAATTTGCATTAAAATTAGGAGTAGAAAATACCGACAAATGGCACTTTCTTACCGGAGATAAAGACGCCATTTACCAGCTGGGACAAACCAGTTATATGGTAAGCGCTTCAGAAGACCCTTCAGAGCCAGGTGGCTATATTCATAGCGGAGCCTTTATTTTGGTAGATAAAAACAAACACATTAGAGGCATATATGATGGTACTAAGCCAGATGATGTTAATGTGTTAATGAAAGACATAGAAGTACTTAGAAAAGAAGGTTGATATGAGAAATTTATTTTTGCTTATAGCGGCTTCTGGCTTTTTGTTTTCGTGTGGAGGATCTTCAAACAATTCCACTGAGTCTACCACTAAGGTGAGTGAGCCTAAAAAGGAACCGATGGTTTCTACAGGTGATGCTAAGCTTGATCAGTACATTTATGCTGGGAAGGAATTGTATGACAGGCACTGTAGTAATTGTCATCAGGATAGTGGTGAGGGGCTGGCTTCTTTATATCCACCTTTAAAAGACTCTGATTATTTAGATGGCAGAATAAAAGAAGTGCCTTGTATCATTAAGAATGGAATGTATGGTGAAATCACTATAAACGGTAAAGTGTTTGATCAGGTGATGCCCGGTAATGCTCGACTTACTAATCTGGAAATTGCTGAAATAACCACATTTATCTATAACTCTTGGGGCAGGTCTGAAGGCATGCTTAACGTAAAAGAGGTGAATGAAATTATGAAAACGTGTAAGGAAGAATAAGCTCTTTACATTTATCAAAAGGAAAGGCCAGAATTTATAATAGTGCAAAGTGCTCTAGTATAAATTCTGGCCTTTTTGATTTTATCAATTACCTCTGTGGTATTAAAGAGGTAAAATGCTTATGGCAGCCCCACCGCCGGGAGCCAGCTTAAGTTGAAGTTGTGAATTCTTGTTTACTTCTTCGCTACTAATTACATATTCAGTAGGGTTATCATCCCAGTGTGCATTTTCGCCATCGGCATAAATAGTGGCCTTGTAGTTTTTGCCATCATCCAGGAAGTCCAGATTAATGGTCAGTTCTCTGGCCTCTTCATTTGTAATAGATCCTACAAACCATTTATCAGTGCCTTTTTCTTTTCTGGCGATAGTTACAAAATCTCCCACTTCGCCATTCAGAACTTTAGTTTCATCCCAATCAACTCCTACATCTCTTATAAACTGCAAAGCATCATCATGAGCTTCATAATATTCGGGTAGATCAGCGGCCATCTGTACAGGGCTGTATATAACTACATATAGAGCCAGTTGCTGCGCCAGGGTGGTATTTACCTGATTGTCCTTTTTCCAGGGATCTAATTTAATGTTAAAAATACCCGGTGTATAATCAATAGGTCCGCCCAGCATTCTGGTGAAAGCAATAGTAGGCAGGTGGTTAGGAGGGTTGCCGCCATCACTGGCCCAGGCATTAAACTCCTGACCTCTAAGGCCCTCTCTGGCTATAAAATTAGGGTAAGTTCTTCTTAGCCCAGTAGCTTTTATAGGCTCATGAGCATTGATAGCTATATTATGTTTAGCTGCTGTTTCCAGTGCTTTTTGATAATGATTTACCATCCACTGACCATGATGATATTCTCCTTTAGGAATGATCTTGCCTACATAACCTGTTTTTACAGAATGAATGCCCAGGCTTTCCATCAGATTATAGGCAGTATCCATTTGTTGCTCATAAGTACGTGGAGCAGCAGAAGTCTCGTGGTGCATAATCAGTTCTACCCCTTTTTCTTTTCCATAGCGCACTACTTCTTCCAGGTCATAATCAGGGTAAGGAGTTACAAAATCAAAAACGCCTTCTCTGTCTTCAAAACCAATCCAGTGTTCCCAGCCAGTATTCCAGCCTTCTACCAAAATGCCATGAATATTATTTTTAGCAGCAAAATCAATGTAATATTTAGCATTTTCAGTGGTGGCTCCGTGCTTTCCGTGAGGTTTAGCATTGTCTGTGAATGATCCCATGTTCTGCTGAGCACTCATGTCCCAGGTAGACTTATCCAGGTGCATTTCCCACCAGATGCCTACATACTTCATAGGTTTAAACCAAGAAACATCTCCCAGCTTATTAGGCTCGTTCAGGTTAACGATCAGCTTAGATTCAATAAGATCACCTGCTCTTTCGCCTATTTGAATGGTACGCCAAGGTGTATTGAAAGGTGTTTGTTGTTTTACTTTGTATTCTGTGTTTTCAGAACCAACCAGGTTACTCTTCATTTTAAAAGTAGCAGGATCTACCTGTAAAGTCATATCAGAGTAGTTGATCAGACTGGCCTCATGAAAGCTTAGGTATAAGCCTTCAGCTGTTTTCATGGTTACAGGAGTGTTTACTGCATTCACTGGAATGTAAGTCTGAGCCAGGTTAGGATGATCCCTTTTGGTGGTGGCATCAATTTCTGAAAACTTAGATTTATTGTATAAGTGCTCGTAGATGTCCCAGTCTCCAGGTTGCCACCATACGGTATGATCACCTGTGAGTTGGAACTCAGTATTTTCATTAGCTATCAATACTTCGCTCATGTTTTCCTGTTCAGGGAAGGAGTATCTGAAGCCAATACCATCATCGTACACTTTAAAAATTACCGAGAACTTCCTTTGTAGCTCGGAGGTCTCTTGTAACTCTACAGTAAGCGAATTGTAATGGTTAGTTACTTCCTTCTGTTCTCCCCATGGCATAGGCCAGGTTTCGTTTTTAGTGTCAGTAGAAGTATTAACTACTTTTAGATCTCCTTTAATAGAAGGCATATTGGTGAAGTCAAAGCTCACCCAAGAAGAGTCTATCACTGCTTGGTCTTTATGCATTACAGTATAGCCTGCTTCTCCTTCTTTATTAATAAAAAAGGATACAGAATTATCTCCCGATGGAGATTGAACAATTAGCGGTGCTTCTGATTCTACAGCCATTTGACATGATATATTTATAGTCAAAAATGCCAGCAGTAAAGCATGAGGTATATATTTTAACATTGAACTGTGCATTTAGTTATTTTTCACTAAGGTATTGAATATCTAACTCATTTTTGAGGCTGCTGTTTTCAAATTTGGCTTTGAAAATCAGTGTTAGAAGCTGTTTTAGAAAAGATTATACGATTTTGAGGAGCGCAAACGGTTGCAATGAAACGTGATGTTTTAAAAGTTAGAAAACTTCTTTTTTGAAAATTTTCAGCTGTCCTACTATAATAATGCTTACAATGACCAATAAGCTCCAGGAGGTGATTTTATGCCATTCTACCATTTGCCAGCCATTGTGCTGATAAGCATATCGCCAAGCACCTAAAAAAGTGGCTATATTTTCTGCTAGCCATATGAAAAAGCCGATGAGGATGAAGGATAGAATAGCGAAGATTTTATGGGTGCTTTCGCCAAGAGTAAAGCTAAATTTGGTTCTCCAAAATATAATGATGAGGGCTATTGCAATATATAACCTCACATCTGGCAAGAAAGCATTGGTGATGAAGTTCAGATAGATGGCCGCACCTATGGTTATGGCTAATAACTTATTGGGCCAGCGCAAAGTGCGTAGCTGCAAGTTTCGCCAGGCCTGACATATATAACTGCCTACACTGGCATACATAAAGCCAGAGTATAAAGGCACTCCGAAAAACTTAGAATAAGCAGCTTCTGGATATGACCATGAGCCATGATGCACCTTATGAAGTTCCATGATCAACCCCAGCACATGAAACATGGTGATAACGTAAACCTCATCTTTAGTTTCCAGGCCTGTCTTATACATGATAAACTGAGCCAGAATGCAGATGATAAGTAGTAGGTCATAACGAGGAATGTAGCCCGATGCCCACGAAGAAAGTGCCAGCGAAAGAAATATAATCACTGGAAAGATGCACGAAATGGCCTGTAACCAACCGAATAACAGTAGTTTCTTAATAAAAATAACTGATAGCCGATCCGTACTATTGGTAGAAAGCCTGGTGGTGATTTGTTGATGTAATTGTTTCAAAGATCAAATGAGGTCAATGCTTAGCTTGACGCAAATGCTTAGCGAGTCATGCGACCGGCTACTCTGAAAGGGAACATCAAAATGGCTTCTACTATTTTAAATACTCCACCAATAGCAAAGCCCAAAAGTTGGAAGGGTAATAAAATAAGCCATACAAAGAAAGCCACTATGGCTAAAGGCCAACAAAGAGCCAGTAGTATGAACCAAAGTAATATGGAAATTAAAAATCTCATATTCCATTTTACGAACCATAATTAAAAAGGTTTTAATATTATTTTATGGGGATGATGGAGGTTAGAGACACAGCTGAAAAAGAATATTTTAGTTGAATATTACATGAATTATTTCGAAATTCGTTGGCCTGTTTAATCAGTTTTGCATCTTATGCTATCGACTAAAAGCCGTTTTCTCGCAGAATCTTTACATGAAGTGCTTTATAAGGAAGGATCTATTCTTGATCTGCTGGAAGTATATAGCGCTGTAAAAAATAAAAAGAAGCTGGCAAAAGTGTACAGGTATCTGCTGGATGAATACGATTATTTGCCTAATGAAATTATTGGTGAGCGCTATT
Source organism: Fulvivirga maritima (assembly GCF_021389955.1). Taxonomy (NCBI): domain Bacteria; kingdom Pseudomonadati; phylum Bacteroidota; class Cytophagia; order Cytophagales; family Fulvivirgaceae; genus Fulvivirga; species Fulvivirga maritima. Next base: position 1,135,491 of record NZ_CP089980.1, on the reverse strand, counting down.
CATTAAATGAGTTGTGTGCTGTGGCAGCTACGGAAAAATACATTAGAGAACCGAACGAGAGAAATAAAAAGGAAAGGGATAAGTTCTATAAATTGGTCTCTTACCCCATTCCAGCCTGATTTTTTTAAGCTTCAGTAGGAAGTAATACCGGTAAGCCGGCTTCCTCCATGGCCTTAAAACCTCCGTATACATTAATAGGATTTTTAAAACCGGCTCTCTTCATAAGTGAAGAGGCGATCATACTTCTGTATCCTCCGGCACAATGCACATAATAGGTTTTGTCTTTATCTAATCCTTCCAGGTTAGCAGGCATCTCTGATAAAGTCACCAGTTGAGCTCCTTCTATATGGCCATTGTTAAATTCTCCTCCCTTTCTTACATCTAATATTTCATTAGTCAGCTTCACCTGCTTCGGGCTTACACTTTCTACCGTATCCAGGCTTTCATTCCAGCTGCTTATGCCTCCGGCCAGGTAGCCTTTTACATTTTCATACCCCACACGGGCAAGGCGGATTATGGCTTCCTCTTCCATGCCTTCTTCACTCACCAATACCAATGGCTGGTTGATGTTCAGTAAAGAGCCTACCCATACGGCATACTGGCCATTAAGCCCAATGTTAATAGCTCCAGGAATAAAACCTTTTTCGAAATTATCAGGCTTACGGGTGTCTAGTATGATGGCACCATTTTCAATTTCAGCTTTAAAAGCATCTTCTGAGAGTGCCTGATTGTTTCTCGCAATGATATCATCAATAGATGAATAGCCTTCTTTGTTAATACGTGCATCTTCAAAGAAATATTTAGGAGGAGGCAAAATCCCATCTGTAACCTTTTTAATAAAGGTTTCTTTGGTCATTTCCTGCAGGGCGTAGTTAGTCTTTTTCTGGTTGCCAATAGTAGAGAAAGTTTCTTTACCTATGTTTTTGCCACAAGCAGATCCAGGGCCATGAGCAGGGTATACAATTACGTCATCACTCAGTGGTTTTATTTTATTATTCAGTGAGTCATACATCATGCCTGCCAGCTCTTCTTTGGTCATAACACCATCAAGCAGGTCAGGGCGGCCCACATCACCTACAAATAGGGTGTCTCCTGTGAAAACAGCATGGTTCTTACCCTCTTCATCTTTCAGTAAAAAGCAAGATGACTCGGGGGTATGTCCAGGGGTATGAAGCACCTCTATAGTAAGTTTTCCTATAGTAAATACCTCTCCATCCTGAGCGGTGTATACATCATATGCTGGCTGAGCTTTAGGGCCATAAATAATGGTGGCTCCGGTTTTTTTTGCTAAATCGATATGTCCGGAAACAAAATCAGCATGAAAATGTGTTTCAAAAACGTATTTGATTTTCGCGCCACGCTGGTGGGCCATATCTACATAGGTCTGAATTTCACGAAGTGGATCAATAATAGTCGCTTCCCCCTCAGATTCAATGTAATATGCAGCCTCGGCAAGGCAAGAAGTATACAATTGCTCTATATACATGGTTCTAATTTTTTATATTGCAGTCGCAAAATGTGATGCACGGGTTTATCCCAAATTATTTAGAGCAAATATCGCAAAAATTAGCTATTTTGTCATGACCACGACATTGAGGATGAAACACTTATTCTTACTTTTTAATCTTACTGTTTTCTTATTTTCCTTTGGTTTTGAATCCATTGCCGGAGATCCGTATAAGCTTTTTGAGGATCATGGTAAGCAAGGGCTGAAAAATACCGAGGGCAACGTTGTTATACCTGCTAAGTATGAATCTCTGGGCTGGAGCAAAGGTGGTTTGGAGGTGATTAATAATACTATTGGTTATAAAACCTCAGAAGGTTGGGGGCTAATCAGCTTGGGTAATGAAATAATTACTGAGCCTGAATACATGCAAATTTATCCTTCTGGCAAGCGTTTACTTATAGCAGCTAAGAAGGGAAAGATCTCTCAAAGAGAGTTTTTAGGAGCAATCTCTACTGAAGGTAAAATAGTATTGCCATTTAAATATGCCTCTATTACTATTTCTGACCTAAGAGCTATAGTTTCTAATAAAAATGGCAGAGAATACCTTTATGGGGTGGTTGACCTGGGTGGAAAGGAAATTATTCCACTAAGTTATAAAGAGATAATTCCGCTGGGAAATCTGCGCTATGCGGTAAGAAATAAAGATAATAAAACGGCCATTTATAATGATAATGGCAAGCAGGTGGTTGACTTTACCTTAGACAGCATCAGCCCGTTTAAGTCAGGCTATGCAGTGGTGTTTCAAAACCATGAAAGAGGCCTGGTAAATACTAATGGGGTGATGGTTAGCCCTATCGGAAGTAAAGATTTTGACCTTACCGGAGAGGTGCCCCAAAAGCTGGATTTTAATACCTGGCTGATTTTGGATCAGGAACAAAAGGAGATAGATAAATTTGCTTTTGATGATATAGAGCCTGTAAATGAAGATTATCTGCAGGTGTATTGTAATGAAAAAACCTGGCTTATAGATAGCGTTGGTAACGCGCTGACTCCTAAAAATATTGATGGATTGGTTTATACTCCTGAAGGTTTAGTGGCCTTTCGCAAACAGCAAAAATGGGGAGTAATGACTCAAGATGCTAAAGAGGTGCTTAGCGCTCGCTTTGATTCTGTATATCTGAGTAATGATATGATCTATTGCAGAGAGAAAGTGGGCGGAGTGAAAAAATGGTCTTTATATGATGTGCATGGAGTGAAGAAGTCTACTCAGCTGTATGATAACATCGGGCCGGAGACCAGCTATATTTATCCTGTAAAAAAAGGTGAATATTGGGGGTTTATTAATAGGGCTGGTGATGAGGTGATTCACTGTGTTTATGATGAAGTAACTCCGGTTATTGATGGCTACCTGATGGTGAAGTTTCATGGCGAGTACGGAGTTATAGATAAAGTAGGCCGATGGATTGTTTTTCCGCAGCCGAAGTTTATTAAAATTATAAATGATGATTATTACCTGGAGTTAGATAGAAACCTGACTAACCTAAAGAGCTTTGAAGAAGGTACCGTTTATTTTACACAAAATAAAGTGGAGGTTTTTGATAATTACCTCTTGGAGTACCTCAGCGAAGGATCAGTTTGGAAGGTAGATTTTGAAGGGCGAATATTAAATAAGCCTTCTGGTAATGAGAAATATCAGGAAGTAAGAAAGCCTACAGAAGGTTTTTATCCAGTAAAGATTAATGGGCAGTATGGATTTATTGATAACCAAAACAGGCTTCGAATAGCTAACCGATATGATGATGTAGGTAATTTCAGTGAAGAACTGGCGGCTATCAAGCTTCTGGGCCGATGGGGCTTTATAGATAAACGAGAGCGAATAGTAGTGCAGCCATTATATGATTGGGTAAGCGGTTTTCAGGATGGACTTAGTATAGCAGAAACCAGTTCAGGCATGGGGCTTATTAATGCTCAGGGAAATAAGGTTTCTTCTTTTGACTATGATTCTGTTTATCATGAGAACAATGGTCGTTATGTAATCATCAAAAATGGTAAAAAAGGCCTTATCAATAAGGCGGGCAGGCTCATTGTTAATCCTAAATATGATGAGCTGGTAGACCTGGGTAATGGAAGCGTCATTGTGAAAAAGTTCAATAAATATGGCGTAATCGATTTACATGGTGTAGATGTAATTCCTTTGATCTATGATAAATTATATTTTGATGAGGCTCATTCACATTATCTGGCTATGAAAAAAACTGAATGGAAAGCAGTACAGCTTCCATAATTTTACTACTTTTATCGCACTAAGTGCTCTCTTATGTTAGAATGGATTACTGTTACAGCCCTTATTATAGTAGGAATAGGGTTAATTATTGTTGAAGTCCTTTTCGTACCAGGAACTACTTTTGTAGGTCTTCTTGGTTTTTTGGCTGCTTTGTTCGGACTTTATTTAGGCTTTGTCTACTTTGGTGTAGATGCGGGCATATGGCTCACAGCAGGTGGTTCCATTTTATTAGGTGTATCATTATACTTCAGTTTTAAAGGTCGTACCTGGGAAAAATTTTCGTTAAAAGATACTATTTCCAGTAAGGTAAATGAAGGACTTACCAGTGTATTGAAAGTGGGAGATGAAGGTGTAGCTGTATCTACACTTAAACCCATAGGTAAGGCTGAGTTTACGAACGGACTATTTGAAGTAAAATCTTTAGGTAATTACCTGGATAGCGGTACCAAAATAAGAATCATAAAAATTAGTACTAATAATATTTTTGTAGAACCAATTACTTAATCATGGAATTATCAGGTATCGGCATAGTCCTCATTGTTTTCCTGGGGATCGTCGTTTTTTTCGTATTTCTTTATTTTATTCCTGTAGGGCTATGGATTACTGCCCGATTCTCAAATGTAAAAGTAGGCTTGTTCGAGCTTATGTTTATGAGAATTAGAAAGGTGCCTCCCGGCGTGGTGGTTAACTCACTAATTACTGCTACTAAAGCAGGTCTTACCGTTACCACTAAAGAGCTGGAGACTCACTACCTGGCGGGTGGACATGTGCCATCGGTTATTAAAGCGCTTATTTCAGCAGATAAAGCCAATATAAACCTTACTTTCAAGCAAGCTACAGCTATTGACTTGGCTGGTAGAGATGTTTTTGAAGCGGTGCAAATATCAGTAAACCCTAAGGTAATTACCACTCCTAAAGTAGCAGCAGTAGCGGCTGATGGTATTCAGCTGATAGCTATAGCACGGGTTACGGTAAGGGCTAACATTCAGCAGTTAGTAGGTGGTGCTGGTGAAGATACTATTCTTGCTCGTGTGGGTGAGGGTATTGTTACCTCTATCGGTTCTGCCGGTACGCACAAAGAAGTGCTGGAAAATCCTGATAAAATATCTAAGCTGGTATTGCAGCGTGGGCTTGATGCCGGTACGGCTTTTGAAATTCTTTCCATTGATATTGCTGATGTGGATGTAGGTACTAACATTGGTGCTAAGCTACAAACAGATCAGGCTTCTGCTGACTTGAAGGTGGCTGAAGCTAAAGCTGAAGAAAGAAGAGCCATGGCGGTAGCGCATGAGCAAGAGATGAAAGCGAAAGCTCAAGAAGCTAGAGCCAAAGTAATAGAAGCTGAAGCAGATGTGCCTAAAGCAATGGCTGAAGCGTTTAGAACCGGAAACCTCGGTATTATGGATTATTATAAAATGGATAATATCAAAGCGGATACCGAAATGAGAGAATCTATTGCCAAACCAGGCGGTAGCTCTAGTGGCTCTAAAGACAAAGGCAATAAATCATAATAGATAATAAAACCTTAAGCTAAGAAAGGCTGCCGGACTCCCGGCAGCCTTTTATTTTTTGGTAAAAGCTGTATTAAAAAAAATATTTTATCGTTTTAGCATGAAAACTTGAGATATTTTTTGTCAAGAATCATTTAAGTATGATTTTTACCGCCGTTGTTTAGTAATATGTAAATTAATGATGCCCAGATTCTTAGTGAGAGCTAATATTTTGATGTACTGTGTTTTAGGCGTGTTTACAGCTAAAGGTCAGGCGCATAAGGTGGATAGCCTCAGAGCCTTGATTTTGAACGCAGATGATACCGTTAAAATCAAAGGTTTGATTAGTTTGTCTATGGCTTATCAGAATTCTGATCTTGATTCTGCTTTATACTATGCTGAAAGATGTTTGCATGAAGCCGAAGCACTAGGTCATAAAGAAAGCCTTGGAGATGCCCTCATCAATCTGGGGCGCTTAAAAAGGGATAAGGGGCAATATGATGTTGCGCTGGAATATATTTTTAAGTCGCTCAATATTTACAAGGAGCTGAGTGATAGTGTGCGGATAGGCAATGCTATTAATGATATTAGTATTGTCTATGGCTATTCCGGAGATTGGGAAAAAGCATTGCAGTACTTTACGGAAGCGCTGCATATGTTCCAAAAGGTCAACGACCTCAAAGGAGAGGCTCAAGCCTTAAATAATATTGGATTAGTTTATCTGCAGTATTTTGATGATTTGGAAAAGGCAGAAGAATACTTCCTTAAATCTTTAGAAATAAAGCAAGCAAGAGGCGATAAGAAGGATTTAGGAACTGCTTATGGGAATCTGGGTAAAATAATGGAGGAAAATAAGCAGTATGATCGTGCGCTAGACTATTATAGAATAGCGGGTAATTTGTATATAGAAGTTAATAATGATATTTTTTTAATAGAGAATAGGCTGGACATAGCTAATGTTTACCTGCAAACAGGGAAGCTTCACCAGGCCTATGATACCGCCAGAGTAGCCCTGGACTTGGCTATAAAAACACACTCCAACATAGCCTTGGAAAACGCCAGTAACACTCTAATGCGGATTGCAGAGTTGCAGGGCGATTATGAAAAGGCTTATGCTTACCTCAAACTCAATACTGATGCTCGTGATTCATTATTAAGGGAGAATAACAATCAGCACCTGGAAGAGCTCAAGCAACAATACAATGCTGAAGATCGGGAAAATCAGATAAAGTTATTGCAGAAAGATAAACAGATACAACAAGCTAACTTGCGGCAAAAAGACATATTGACTTATGCCCTCATTTCTGTGATTATATTGGTGCTTATAATTCTTTTATTAGTGTATTGGGCCTATCAATCTAATAAAAATAAGAAGGATGTATTAGCCTTTAAAAACGCTAAAATACAATTACAGAAAGAAAATCTTTTGCGAATGAATAAGGGAAAGGATCAGCTTTTTTCTATTATCTCGCATGATATTAAGAGTCCTTTAAATTCTCTCAAAGGCTTTTCTAATCTGTTGGTGAATAATATAGATATGCTTTCCAAAGAGGATATTCAACAAATGGGAGGTAAAATCAATCATTCATTAAATAACCTTAGTGAGCTGCTCGATAATCTTTTAGCATGGTCCATCAGGCAAACCAAAACACAAAAGTTAGAACTGGTTAAGGTAGATATCAATGATTTGATTACTAAAAATATTGAACTCTATACTCTTACCGCCGCATCAAAAAAAATTACATTATCAGATTATAGTGAGAGTGATTTAATGGCACTTGCAGATATTAATTCTATTCATACTGTGATCAGAAACCTTATTGGTAATGCCATCAAATTCTCATATCCTGATGGAGAGATTAAGATACGCGCTTTTAATTATGGTGATAAAGTAAAAGTTTCAGTAATAGATAATGGAGTGGGAATGTCTCAGGAATATATTGATCGTTTATTTGATTTAGGGCATAAAGACAGTCAGGCTGGTACTTCTAATGAAAAAGGAAGTGGCTTGGGCCTGATTCTTTGTCAGGAGCTCATTAAGGATAATAATGGAGAGTTTCATGTGCATAGTGAGCTGGAAAAAGGCAGCACTTTCTCTTTTACATTGCCTCGGTTCACTGAAGATTAGCTGATGCTAATGCATTGGTTTTAGGTAAGTCAGTTTTAGTTAGTGATTTCAATTTTCTCTTTACTGATTACAATGGGTTTTTCAAACCGGTTGCCAGGATCATCATTTTCTAGTTTTAGTACTCCCCTGGGGCAAACGGAAGCACAAACGCCACAGCCCACACAAGATGCTCGCACAATATTCTGCTCTCGTTGCGCGTACCAGCGTACATCTATGCCCATTTCACAGTATGTGCTGCAGTTACCACAGCTAATACACTGCCCGCCGTTAGTGGTGATTCTAAATCGAGATTTGAACCTTTGAATGATTCCGAGGTAGGCAGCCAGCGGACATCCGAAACGGCACCATACCCTGCTACCCATTACAGGGTAAAAACCTACGCCTACCACGCCCGCAAATACAGAGCCTATGAGGAATCCGTAAACGGAACGAATATAGTAAGTGTCTAATCCTAAGAGACTACCGCTTCCGCTAAAATAGGTATATAACGTGCCAATGGTCATGATAACTGCAAAGGCAAGGACGCCATGTACCATCCACCGTTCTATTTTCCAGGCCTTCAAAGATTTATCTGATAATTGTCTGTAAGGGTCTCCCAAAGTCTCGGCCAGACCGCCGCACCCACACACCCAGGAGCAATACCATCTTTTGCCATAAAAGTAGGTAATTACAGGTACGGCAATGAGTACCAATACAATGCCCCAAACTAACATGAATAGTCCCAGTCCTCCGCTATTAATCAGGTTTTCAATATTGTAATCAAAGAAAAAAGTATAGTTCAAAGGCCATATATTTTTCAGGTCCATGCTGGGTTGGTGCAGTAGTATGAGTATTTCTGGTATCAAAAAGGCAAAGGCCGTTTGGAAGAAGATAACAGAGCTTGTTCTTGCCAGGTGGTATTTGCTATGCCTGTATTTAATGAACATTCGTACTCCCATCACTATAATGGCAAGAGTGTATAACAAGCCGTAGAAAAACCATTGACTGGCAGGGCCTCCATTTAAGGTTTTGCTGACCGGATCTACCATCAGCATCCAGTTGGTCATATATTCGGGGTACCAATAGAGCAGGATGTAAAACAAAATAAGAGCAATGCCTATGCTGTAACCGAGCCAGCCTCTGCTAGTGTGGGAGCTGTGGAATACACCGTCATTTTTAATGCCTGGCAGCAGCCTTAGCTTAGGCAGGATGTAAAGCAGTGCTCCTAATATGCCCAGCCCAATAGTGAGGCAAAGCCAAATCATGGGGTTTTTGCGAATAGGAGTGCTGTTAGCCGCTCGCGTAATAGAAAGCTTTAAGGTGTTGATTTTATAATTATCGAAACCCAGATTGCTAACAATGCTTCCGTTTATGTTTTGTACGGTTCCTTGTAGCTCTTCTTTTAATGCGGCCTTGGTTTCGAAAGTTTTCCCGTTCATCCAGCTGGTATAAGATTGCAGCTTTTCTTTTTTGTAATTATTGATGCTGTCATTCGGTAGCTTGATGAGGTCATTGTTAAAGGTGATGTTTTCATTAGAGAAGCTGGCCATGCTACGTTCCAGATTGCTATCGGATATTTTAAATGTATTTTTAATTTTTTGGTTAGCACGGTCGAGTGACTTTTCAAGGTCTGCATTGAAGGTGATACTGGAAGTGTATTCCTTGTTTAATATGGAAGTAAGGTATTTGGCAGCTTTGGAATAGTCATTTTTAGATAAGGCTTTTTCTAATTGGGAGTTAGAGAGCTCATATTTGTTTATAAATAACATGGCTATTAAAATGGCGCAGGCCAATATAAATAAGCTCATTCCTGTTTTTTGAATCAATAGGATACGCATAGGTTGATTGGTTTAGAAAATGCCAGCTATTCTTTTTCTTTTTGAAAATTCCACTTTTAACTCAGGATATTGTTGATTAAACAGGTCTGTAATCTCTTTCTCATGTGAAGTGAAAAACTCAGGATCAAAATTGGCCGCTTTAAGATTTTTAATCACATGTTGTATGCTTGCTTCTTCTCTAAGCCAGTTGTCAAACAAATTATGCCTTAGTCTTATACCAATAGAGTTAACGCCTAAAAAGATGTTGGTTTTAGCCTGAAATGAAAAATGCAAGGCATGGCTGCCTGAAGGGTGTTGCCAATAAAATCTTTTTTCATCGGGTTGCGGTGAGTTAGGAACATTGCCGTAGGTCTGATATTCAAGGTCAAAGAACTTAGCTGAGTTATACCACGGCCCAGGCTGGTAAGCTTTAGGCGAACCGCAGATAGTTTGGGCTACAGTTTCACCCATTATTTTACCGGTATACCATACTTGCTCTATAGCTGAACGGTTAGCGGTAGGTTGTGTTTGCTCCGCACAATCGCCTATGGCATATACATCAGGGATGTTGGTTTGTAAAAACTGATTCACTAAAATGCCTTTGTTCGTCTTTATATCAGTATTTTTAACCAAGTCAATATTGGGGTGTACTCCCGCAGTGATACCTACAAATTGACACTCAATGGTTTCTCCTGTTGAGGTGACGACTCCTTTTACCTGGCCATGGTTATCCGTAATTATTTCATTAAGCTCCGAGGATAGCCTCAGGTCTACTTCATGTTTTAATATATGTTGGCCTACTAAATCAGCCTCTTGTTCTGGCAAGGTATTATTCCAAAACCGTTTTTCTCTAACTAAAAAAGTAGTGTGGATTGATTTTGAACGCAGCATCTCTGCCATTTCTACGCCTATGAGCCCTCCGCCTACTATTACTGCTTTTGAAATATTAGCACTATGCTTCTGAATGTTCTCAAGGTCTTGCAAGCTTACCATAGTACAGACTCCTTTTGCATCTTGCCCTGGCCAATTAAATGTATTGGGCTGCGAGCCTGTGGCAAGTATTAAAGCATCATAAGTCAGGCTTTTGTTTTTGGTTAGTTGTAGGCTTTTTTCTTCAATATTGATGGTAGAAACACAATCATACACTAAGTCTATGTCGTTTTTCTTCCAAAACCCATCTTCATAGGGTTTAGTGTGTTCATATTTCATGTGGCCCATATAAATGTACATTAAGGCAGTGCGCGACCAAAAATGCTCTGACTCAGCTGAAATAACCGTGATTCTAAAATCGCTTCTTTTTTCTAATATGCCTGGCAGCAGTGATGCCTGATATTCCATTGCCAATAATTACTATATGTTTCATAGGCCTTTTTTAGTTATAGTAAAGATCATCAATCATTTACGAAATAAAAATGAGACGAACGTTTATGGATAATTAACTCATTTCGTCGATTGTGGCTTGTCATCGGTCGGTAGATTTTCGTTAATTTGATTATTCAAAAGTTTCATTCCATTATATTAAGAAGTGAGGTGGCGTAAAATTGTTTTCCATTGGCCTTATTTCATGCTTTTGAGTGGGTGTTAATATGGTCTTCGAGCATGAAGACAGTTGGGTAAACACCGTCATTTAAGTTGTTTGTAGTTGGGTGGTAGATTTTTTAGAGACAGAATATGTGATTTTTTTACAAATAATAATTTTTTAAGATGAGTTTAAGATATTTTCGAAGTCTGTTGTGCGTTGGATTTATTTTTTTATTTGCAGCGTGTGGAGATGATGACAGCAGTGATGTAACGCCTGCTCCTGGTCCTGGTACTCCTGGCAATGGCGGAGGAGGAAGTGGAGAAGAAGAGACGGAAATAGTAATTACTGCCAGCGATTTTTCTCTTACTATAGATGAAAACCCTGAAGAAAATGCTTCTCTGGGTTCAATAACTGCCGAAGTTAATGAAGGCACATTGGCCTTTGCTATTGCTACCGAAGACCCTGAAGGTTCTTTTACTATTGATGAGGAAACGGGAGAGCTTTTCGTGGCTGATGTAGCTTTGTTTGATTATGAAACCAATCAGGAGTTAAATGCTACGGTAGAAGTGTCAGCTGAAGGAGCGGAGTCTCAGACCGTATCAGTAGTGGTTACGCTTAATGATGTCAATGAGTTTGTAGGCTTTGTTACCACCTGGAAAACAGAGTCAGATAATGAAAGCATTACTATTCCTGTTAACCCAGATTTTTCTTCTAATTATAATGTGAACTGGGGAGATGGAACTAACGATGACGAGGTGAACGATGATGCTACTCATGAATATGCAGAGGCAGGCACATATTATGTAGAGATAACAGGTTCTTTTCCGGGAATAAAATTTGAGGAATCAACAGATGCCAATTCGGAGAAGCTTATGACTATAGAGCAGTGGGGTAATATAGCATGGAGAAGTTTTAGTAGTGCTTTTTATGGGTGTGCTAATGTGGTAGGTAACTATGAAGACACTCCTAACTTAAGTAATGTCACCAATATGAGCAGGGCATTTTATGAGGCTACTCTATTTAATGGTGATTTGAATGACTGGAACATGAGTAATGTTACAAATATGAGCCTCATGTTTTTCTTAGCTACTTCCTTTAATCAAGAGGTAGGCAGCTGGGATGTAGGTGGTGTTACAAACATGGCTGGAATGTTTCAGGGAGCTTCTTCCTTTGATCAGAGTTTAGGAAGTTGGGATATCACAGCAGTTAATAATATGAATGCGATGCTGTATAATGCTAACCTTTCAGTGGCTAACTATGATGATACGCTTGAAGGATGGTCTGAGCAAACGGTTCTGCCAGGTGTAACTTTAAGTGCCCATGGCCTGGAATACTGTAATCAGATAGCAAGAGGTATTTTGGTAGTTAATTGGAATATAGAAGGAGATGCCTTGTCGGCTGACTGTCAATAAAATTTCATAATTCAATTAGAGGCAGCATTTTTCAGAAGTGCTGCCTTTTTTAGGCCTCCCTTGATAATTGCATAAATCAAAACAAGATATAAAAGCTGGACTGATTAAGTCCAGCTTTTTTTGTTATAAATCTGAACACCTTCCGCTTTAGCGTCTTCGAAAAGTGCAAAATCGTGAGTGGTTTTATTAATAAATCTGAAGGAATATCGATTTAGAATAGTATAGACACACCGATCCCTGGGGCTTTTCTGATTTAGGTTTAGGCGGCCTGAAGTAGTGGTATGTCTTCTGATTTCTTTTTGCTCATCTTAACAGCATTGGCCATCATAACGGCAAAGAATACATGTATCATTTCTCGTTTTTCTCCCTTAACCTTGATTTTATTCAGGCCGTAAGCCGTTTTATGGGTACCAAAGCTTCCTTCCATCACGGTTGCTCTCTGGTTAGAGATGAGGCTTCTGAGTTTGCTTTCCTGAGGTTTGTTTACCTTGGGGCCTTTCTTTGGAAAGCAAGTGAACACTTTCCTTACTGTTAAATACTTTCTGTTGGCGTTAGTGGCATAAATACGATCCGCCCCCAGCTGATGAAGGGAGCCAAATATCGATCTATGTTTTAAACTACTTATTTTTAGTCTGGTACTTTCATTGAATGCCCTGAACTCCATGGCATCAATAAAGCAGATGCCGTCAACCTGAAGCATGTGGGCTTTCATTCCAAACTCAACCCTTTTAGTTTCTTTGCCTCGTACGATAGGCCTGACATAAGGTCTGGGAAGCGATACTATCCTGTTTTTCAATTCTTTAGCTGGATGATGCTGCAAGAATTGCTGTTGCTCAAGTACCTTCTTTATTGTTTTTAGGTATGATCGCTCTTGAAAGTGAAGCTGTATTTGTGGGTTTTCATTGAGTAAGTACTGCAGCTGTCCAAGCCCTTTGGACAGTAGATATATCAATGCCTTTTTACGCTTGCGTCCAGCTTTGTATGTCTTTTTTCGACTACGATCGTAAGACATCTGCTTGCGTTTTTGATCTATATATTTGGAGCGAGGCCTCTTTACACCTAATATTTTACACCATCTGTAAAGCTGTTTTTCAAACACCCATTGACAACTTTCCCAGATTAGCTTAACGTCGGTAGGAAAACGAATATAACTTTCATAGCAAGTGGCATCCATTAAGAGAACATGCGTATTATTCATATCTCTTTTCCAATGATGAATGAGTACTTCCTGAAGTTGTTGCCAATCAGTATTATCAGCCATATACGTCCTTATTCTACTTAAAATGGCCTTATCCTTAATTCTTTGGTTATCATCCAACAATTTATTGCAAAAAAGCTGAAGGCTCCAGTCAGTATTAAATCGTTCTATTAACTTCTCGTCACTCAGGTTTAAATAAGATTTTAGAAACATTAGACCAAACATGCCTTGGGCCGAAAACCAGCGGGGTGCGCCTGGGCCTCTATTTTCCTTTGGCAAACATTCTGAAAGTTGACTCCAAGGAATAGTATTATAAACCTTACCTAATTTGCTATTCTTGAATAAGTACCATTTTGGAGTTAAGTAATCTTGCGGTTGGAAAAGCTCTTGATCTCTCATATATTGCAGTGTTAATTGTGATTAGGCACTACAATTTAACAAATCAAAAACCCCGAAAAAAGCTTTATATAGCTAATTTCGGGGTTTTATTTTATGCTTTAATACTGATAAGTAACTGTATTTCAGTGTTTTTTATTTAAAAGGGAGGCCCTTTTTAGTTTTTAAAGGCCTTGTTAAGATTTATAATGAGATCTTCCAGGCTGTTCGTTATAGCAATGCCTTCACCTTCCAGCTGCCAGGTAATTTCATTGCCTTCCAATGTAAAAGAAATAGTATGTTTAGCGTTGAGGTCGAGTTCAAAGCCATTTCTCTCCAGCGCGTTTTTTGTCCAAAGGTATTCATGTCCCTGCCCTGTGAGGTTCACTTTTTTACCCAGGCTTCTTTTTTCTAATTGCCCGGTTCTCAGATCATAGCCTTTCAATTTAAAAACATGATCAATGGCTCCGTTTAAAACTAGGTCTTCCGGAATACCAGAAATAATGGGGATGTTGAAGCCGGCCAGCCATAACCGATCTGCCGTTTGTAATGCTAAATCCAGCTCATGAGTGGCCATAAGAATGGCTTTTCCTGTGTTTTTAGCCAGCTTTTTTAATAAATTAATTACTGCCACCCTATTGTTCAGGTCTAAATGAGCGGTAGGTTCATCTAATATAATGATAGGTGTATCCTGAGCCAGAGCCCGGGCTATCATTACTTTTTGTAGCTGCCCATCGCTGAGCTCGTAAGTTTTTTTGTCTATAAAATCGGCGCTATCAGTAAGCTTAATGGCCTTTTCTATGGCCTTTAGGTCTTTTTTGCTAAAATTAAGATTCCAATTCACATATGGATAGCGGCCAAGAGCTATCACCTCTCTGGCTGTTAGGTTGCCTGCATTTATTCGGTCAGTTAAAACCAGGCTGATGTTTTTAGCCATCATTTCTGATGTCATGCTACTTATCTCCTGCCTATCTATTAAAATTTGACCTGATATTGGTTTTTGTATGCCTGAAATGGTTCTTAATAAGGTGGATTTGCCCACGCCATTAGGTCCCATAAAACATATCAGCTTTCCGTAAGGTAGCTTCAGATTAATGCCTTGGAGAATGGGTGTTATTTTCTTCTTATTAGCATACCCAACAGTGAGGTCTTTCAGGATCAGGGCTATATCGTCGTTATCTATAGGTATCATTTGCCAAAAGCCCGGTTAACGTTTTTCTTTCTGATAAGCACCCAAACCACTACTGGCGCGCCAATTAGTGAGGTGACTGCGTTGATAGGTAGTATAAATTCGCTGTTAGGAATTTGGGATACAATGTCACAAATCAGCATGGTGATTACTCCGCCCATGGCTACTGCCGGCAGAGTGTATTTATGGTCGGAGGTGTTGATCAAAAGGCGTGTAAGGTGCGGTACGGCCAGACCTATGAAGGCTATAGGGCCGCAAAAAGCCGTGACACTGCCTGCCAATATGCTGGTGCTGATGATGATCATTAGCCTCACTTTTTTAATATTAACTCCCATGCTAAGCGCATAGTTTTCGCTAAGGAGAAGTGTGTTGAGGGGCTTAATCATGGAAAACGAGAGGGCTATTCCCGCTATGATTACGGGAATGAGTATCATAATCTGATCCCATGAAAGACGGCCCAGGCTGCCCATGGTCCAGATAAGGTATATTTTTATTTCTTCGGAATTACTGTAAAACTGGAGTACGCTTACTATGGCGCCGGTGAAGCTGCCAAACATGAGACCAATAATGAGCAAGGTCATGCTGTCTCTAACTTTAAAAGAGGCCGCTAAAACCAGAAATAATACCAGCGATGAGCCTATGGTGGAGGCAAGAATAATGAGCCAGCTGTTCATGTAAAAGGAGAAAGCGGTTCCTAAAATAGCTCCGGCCATTACCAGTAGTGCTACGCCTAGGCTGGCACCAGTGCTGATGCCCAGCACAAAGGGCCCGGCCAGCGGATTTCTGAAAAGCGTTTGTAGTTGCAGGCCGCTCACGGAAAGCGCTATACCTACTAATAGAGCAGTAGTAGCTCGTGGCATGCGAAACTGCCAGATGATATTAGTCCAGCTGGTCTTAGAGCCTTCTCCGGTGAAGATGATCTCCAGAATTTCATCTACAGGGATGTGTACACTGCCTAAAAAAAGGTCTAATGTAAATAAAATGAAAATACACAGAGGCAATGCTACCCAAAGCGAGATAGTATATTTTCGTTTGTCGGATAGCAAAGCGTTCAAATTAATTCAGTTTTTGATAGAAGTAGGTTTCATATTCAGGAAGTAATTCAGGGTGTGCTATTTTCACCAGATCACTCAGAATTAAGTCAGGGCGAGCAGCTCCGGTTTCAAAGTAATCATTCCCTCCATTTTTATTAATCCTTTTTATATACGCGTATACTTCATTGTTTTTAAAAGACTCAAACTCACTATATCTCGGGTTGGCCTGGGTAAGCTCTTGCAGACTTTTATACTGACCGGCACCTATCCATAAGTCGGCCTCAGCTGCTTTTTCATACACCGCTTCAAAAGCCAGAGAGAGGCTGCCTGTGCTTTCATCATCTTTCCATAAATAGTCTATACCTGCGGCTTCAAAAAAGCGGCCGGCCCAGCTATTTCCGCCAGACATATACCAAACATCATTATAAATAACACCGGTAAAGGCAGTAGGTTTATGTGTTATATTTTTCACCTTTTCTTTCACAGCTAAATATTGCTTTTTTATCTCTTGAAATTTCTCTTCAGCCAGGTCAGACTTGTCGAAAAACTCAGCGATAAACTTAATCCATTCCGCTCTTCCCAGTGGGGTTTCTTCCAGGTAAGCGACTTGGAGGGCTACAGGTATTCCTAATCGGCTGATTTGTTCCAGATCTTGAGAGTTTCCATTCATAGTGTAGCCAAAAACCACCTCGGGGTCTATCTCTGTAAGGGTTTCCATATTTATTTTGGTGTCTATGCCTAACTCCTTAATCTCGCCAGATTCTACTCTTTTCGTCAGTACTTCAGAAGAAATAAATTGAGTGCTGGGGAAGCCTTTCAGCGTATTTTCTACACCAAGCATTTCTAAAGCAGGCAGGTGTACTGTGGCCGTACAGACTATTCTTGATACCGGTGTGCGGATTACCACTGTCTCTTCGCTGTGCTCGGGAACCGTTTCTCCTTTGGGTACTAGCAGGTAATGAGCGGGAGTGCTCGCCCCTTGGTAAGGCTCTTTTACTTCTATGTGAGTTACTTTTCCTTGTCTCCTTATGGAGAAGTTAACGGCATCTTCTAAGGCTACCGTTTCTTTCGATGCGGAACTCTGCTGTGCAGATTCTGCTGATTCCTGTTTCTGATTACAGGCAAATAAAAGGCAGGTGACAAGGAAAAAGTATGGGTAAATTTTATTCATTTATAAAGTGGGCTAAAGTAAATGACTAAGGCAAACATACAGTTTTATGAAATTAATGTGCAAGTAAGAAGCTTTGTTGGTTTAAATAAATCTTTAGCTACCTTTGCTGAGAATTTTGGTTTATCGCCTCTGTTACAGGAGGTAATAATTAAAAGGGAATCCGGTGATTTGTAAGAAAATTCCGGAGCTGTACCCGCAACTGTAAGCTCATTTGTGTTCATCATTCACTCTTAAAGTCACTGTCATAAAAGATGGGAAGGCTGATGATGAAGAGCAAGCCAGGAGACCTGCCATATTCAATTAACAACGAAGCTTTCGGGAGTTATGGCTTCAGGCAGATGACCCATGCTTAATTTCTGGTGCACCTTCCTGTTTCCCTACTTAAAGCTTCATGAATGATGATTTATGAGGAATTTCTTTTGCCTAATATTCTTATCTGCTTGCTGTTATACTGCTTACGGGCAAGATACTACTGCTGTCACTTTGCAGGAAGTGCGCATTGAAGATAAAAGAATACAGGATTTTCAGACTGGTGAAAAGATAGAGACGGTCAGTTCTCAATACCTAAAAAACAGACAAGGAGGCAATATGGCCGAGCTGTTAACCAAGGCTGGTGGGTTAAATATCAGGTCTTATGGTGTTGGCGGATTATCTACGCCTTCAGTTAGAGGTACAGGTAGTAATCATACTCCTGTAATGTGGGAAGGGCTCAACCTGCAAAGTCCCATGAACGGATCTTTAGACCTTACTCTGGTGCCGGTTTCATTTATTGATAATGTAGCCATTCAATATGGAGGCTCCGGATCTGTTTTGGGTTCAGGCGCTTTGGGTGGTGCTATTCATATTAATACAGATCTTAAAAATATACATCAGGGAGTTGGCGGGAGTCTGTTTCAGCAGTTCGGCAGTTTTGGTAAACAATACACAGGCCTTAACCTCAGCTATGGAAAAGGAATAGTAAAGGCTAAAGTGCGAGCATTTACCCATCAGGCTGATAATGATTTCGAATTTTTTAATCGATTTAACAACAGAGAAGAGGAAATGGATAACGCTCAGGTAGATCAGCGCGGGGTAATGAGTGAGTGGTATTTTGATTTGCCTAAAAGCCAAAGCATAACAGCTAAATATTGGTATCAGTATAATGACATTCATTTGCCTAATGCTGCTTCTTTGGGAGGCAAAGCCATAGAAACGCAAACCGATGAATTTCATAGAGCCGTAGTTCATTATCAGAATAATAGGCCTAAAGGTGTGTTTGAAATACGTTCAGGACTGGTTAATCATTATTTAAATTATAAGGATTATGTAGCTCCGGCATCTATTAGCAAGTCAAATACCTGGATCAATGATATTCATAAGATTTTCAGGCTTAAGCCTAATCATGAGCTGCAGGTAGGTTTCAATTACACCTATGATCAGGCTGAGACAGAAAGTTATGGTAGCAATATTCCTGACAGACATAGGCTGGCGCTTTTTGTGGGTTCAAAATGGCTGTTGATGAAAAAGTTGGAAGTTAATCTTATGGCTCGTCAGTCATATATTGATGACGAGTTGGTGCCTTTCCTTCCTTCATTAGGCCTGCAGTACTTCATTAGCCCTGAGTGGCAGACTAAAACTAAGGTTGCTCGCAGCTACAGAGTTCCTACTTTTAATGACCTCTACTGGACAGGTAGTGGGGCTACAGGAAATTTAGATCTCATTCCGGAAGAAGGATGGAGCGTAGAGCAGGGGTTCATTTTTCAAAAAGCCAATCTTCAGGCTGAGTTTACAGGGTTCTATAACGTCATTGATAATTGGATTCAATGGGTGCCAAGAGGAAGTATATGGCTGCCTGAAAATGTAGAGCAGTTACAGTCAAGAGGTGTAGAACTCAGCCTTAAATACCATTATAATATTTTGCCCAATTGGAGCCTTCAGGCAACAGGTAAATATGCCTATACTAAGGCTACCAAAGAAAAGGTAGGTTCAGTGCAAGACGAAACTCAATTGCACAAACAAACCATTTATACTCCTGAAAATCAGGCTTCTGTTTCACTGAGTAGCAACTATAAAAACCTTTCACTTGTGTATTTATTTAAGTACACTGGCGAGCAAGCCACTACAGGAGATAACACTTTAAGTATAGATGCTTTTGCTACCAGTGATTTATCTCTTGTTTATATGCAAAGCTTGGGTAAGCATAGTGTAAGCCTTAGCGGAAGTGTTAAAAATATGCTAGACCAGGCTTATGAAATTAGAAGTGGCAGACCTATGCCTGGCAGGCATTATCAAATAAGTATTCAATATCAATTTAATTAGATTATAACTATGAAAAACAAGTTTTACTTAAAACTAATGGTGCTGCTTTTAAGCATCTCAATAATATCCTGTTCTGATGATGACGGAGATCCCAGGCCAACAAGTATTTCTCCGATGGGAGATAATGGATATTTCATCATTAATGAAGGAAACTTTGGTAGTGGTGATGCTAGTCTTTCTTACTACAACAGAGATTCAGCTAAGGTTTTTAATGATGTATTCTCTACGTATATAGGTAGGCCATTAGGTGATCAGGCTCAGTCAATGTATATCGCAGATTCAATTGGTTTTATTATAGTGCAGGGGTCTGTTAAAATAGAGGTGATTAACATTAACTCAATGACTTCAATTGCCACCATTACTGGTGAAGATGGATTAGTTTCTCCTAGATATTTTTTAAAAATAGATGATGATAAAGCCTATGTTACTGACTGGGGAGAAGGAGGTATAGTTGGGACAGTGAAAATCATTGACTTGCATACATATGAAATAACAAATACAGTTAGTACTGGTGTAGGAGCAGATAAGTTAGTGAGAAGAGGTGATGAAGTGTACGTGGTAAATAGTGGAGGGTATGGAACTGATAATACTATAGCTGTTATCGACGTAGCTGCAGATGAGGTAGTAAAAAAGATCGAAGTTGGTGCTAATCCAAATTCAATTCAATTGGATAATAATGGAGATTTATGGGTTTCAGGAGCAGGAATCATTGAAGGATATGATGACTTATATAATGCAATAAGCTCCGGCTATTTGGCTAGAATAGATGCTGATGATGAAGTTGATTTGATGGTAGAGGTAGAACAGAGTTCTGGAGCTATAACTAAGCTTTTGATTAATGCTTCCGAAGATCAGCTTTACTATAATTACAATGGCGGTGTTTATTCTATGTCAATAGATGATACAAGTCTTCCCAGTACCCCTATATTTGAAGGTAGCTTTTATGGCTTAGGTGTTGATCCTGTGTCTGGTAATGTGCTGGCTGCTGAGGCTCCAAGCTTTACAGCTGCAGGCTCTGCTTATGTTTATTCTACTTCTGGTCAGGAGCAAACTTCTTATCAGGTAGGTATAGGCCCTAATGGTTTTTATTTTAAATAATTGAAATAATATGAAACGCATTGTATCTCTTCTTCCCAGTAGTACTGAAATAGTAGCGGCGCTTGGCCTTGGCCATATGTTGGTAGGTCGGTCGCATGAGTGTAACTATCCGCTGTGGGTGGAAAAACTACCGGTGCTTACCGCGCCTAAGTTTGACACTAACCGCTCTAGCGAAGAGATAGATAATAGCGTTATTGATTTGCTCAAAGAGGGATTGTCTGTTTATAATATTGATGAGGAGTTGTTAGAGCAGCTTAATCCTGATGTTATTCTCACTCAGTCTCTCTGTGATATATGTGCTGTAAGCTTGCAAGATGTTGAAAATGCGGTTTGTAAGCTTACCTCTTCTAATCCTCAGTTAGTAAGCCTGCAGCCCAATGTGGTTCAGGATATTTTTGCTGATATTCTTAGAGTAGGAAAAGTGTTGGAGGTAGAAAATAGAGCGCAGAAATTAGTAGATAATATTGCTCAGCGGTTCAATGCTATCCGTGATAAAGTAGCCAATGTTAAAAATAAGCCCACTGTAGCTATGGTGGAGTGGATATCTCCGCTTATGCTTGGAGGTAATTGGATTCCTGAATTGGTGGAGCTGACCGGAGGAGAAAGTCTATTCGCTCAAAATGGAGAACATTCACATTATCATAAATGGGAAAAGGTGGCAGAAGCAGATCCTGATATCATAGTGGTAATGCCTTGCGGCTTTGGTGTGGATAGATCAATGGAGGAAATGCACCTTCTGTCAGAAAAAGAAGGCTGGAGTGATCTTAAGGCGGTGAAAAACGGAAAAGTGTATGTGGCAGACGGCAACCATTTCTTTAACAGACCAGGACCAAGCATAGCCGAATCAGCTGAGATATTAAGTGAAATTTTTTATCCTGAATTATTCCCGGCTAACCATAAGGGAACAGGATATATCAACTATAATTTTTTATATGCAAAACTTAGAAGAGAGAATAGCTCATTCCAGAACATCAGTGTTTAAAGCGGTATTTCCGGGCACTGTAAATCATTATGATACATTTTTTGGAGGCACAGCCTTACAGCTTATGGATGAAGTGGCTTTTATAGCTGCTACCAGATTTTCGAGAAAAAGAGTGGTTACTGTATCATCGGAAAGAGTAGATTTTAATCACCCTATACCATCAGGTACGCTCATTGAGTTGATTGGCGAAGTGATAAAAGTAGGGAACACAAGCTTGAAAGTGAGGGTAGATATTTTCATAGAGCAGATGTATACAGAAGATAGAGAAAGAGCCATTACCGGTGAATTTTCTTTTGTAGCCATAGATGAAGATAAAAAGCCTGTTAGCGTGTTATAATGCTGTATGAATAAGAAAAATAAGGATAATGAAGCCATGTTTTATATTGAAAACGGACTCTATGTATTTACAGAGGCCTATCATTTAAAGCGTGGCTATTGTTGTAAAAGTGGTTGCAGACATTGTCCTTATGGTTTTAAGAAAAAGAAGAAATAAATCGCCTTTCTATTAATAATAAGCCTAAAATATCAATCAGCTGGAGTGGAGGTAAAGACTCTATGCTTGCCCTGGATCGTATAATCCGTAGTAATGAGTATCAAATCCATCATTTGCACACGGTTATAGATGCTGAACTTAAGCGAGTGGGGCTGCATGGTGTGCCTGAACATTTGATAGAGAAGCAAGCAGCAGCATTAGGCCTTCCTTTAAAAAAGCTCTATTTGCATAAAGATGATAGTCATGCCACTTATGAAAAGCTGATTTCTGAATATATTCAACAGCTTAAATCAGAAGGAGTGGAGCTAATTATGTATGGAGACATTTTTTTAGAAGACCTCAAAGCCTTTAGAGATGCCAAGCTGGCCAGTGCGGGTATGCAGGGAGTTTACCCGTTATGGAAAGAGAAATCTCAAGATTTGATCAATGAATTTCTGAATAAAGGCTACAAGACCCGGATTTGCGCTGCCAATAAAAAGCATTTTCAAACCTCACAAGTAGGAAGGTTAATTAGTCAGGAATGGCTTAGAGCAGTGCCCGCTGGGGTAGATGTATGTGGTGAAAATGGAGAGTTTCATTCCTTTGTTTGCGATGGGCCATTGTTTTCCTCGCCGGCAGATCATCAGGTAGGTGAGGTGGTGGAAAAGACCTATCACTTTAAAGTAAAGAATGCTGATGGTTCTGTTAGTGACCAACAGTCTTCGTTCTATTTTGCCAGCCTATTCTAATGGTGTAAATCCAAAAGCTTCCGCGCAGCCGCCTGAGGAGTAATAGAGCCTTTGCCGACTTCGTTTTCCATTGCTTTAATTTGTTGCTTTACTTCTGGAGTGGTATAAAAACTTTGCTTCAATAAAAAGCTAATGTTTTCATGGAGCCAGCTAATGTTTTGCTGTTTTCTAAGCTGAGATAAATAAGGCTGCATGTGTGAGTAATATTTATCAATCAGCATTATGATATCATCCATGCCGGCTTGAGTTATGGCGGAGCAGGTCAGCACTTCAGGCTGCCATCCTGTATCAGCTGGCGGAAAGAGGTGTAACGCGTTTTTATATTCTGCCTTCGCCCTTTTGGAGGCTGTAATATTCTCCTGATCTGCCTTTGTAATAGCAATGGCATCGGTCATTTCCATAACACCTTTTTTTATGCCTTGTAGCTCGTCTCCGGCGCCGGCCAGCATGAGTAGCAGAAAAAAGTCTACCATGCCTTTTACGGCTACTTCTGATTGCCCCACACCCACAGTTTCTATAAGGATGTGATCAAACCCGGCGGCTTCGCATAAGAGCATGGTCTCTCTGGTTTTGTTAGCCACGCCGCCTAATGAATTGCCGGTGGCGGAAGGTCGTATAAAGGCATTGGGGTGGTTGGAGAGTTTTTCCATTCGTGTTTTGTCACCCAAAATGCTGCCGCCACTTCGCTGGCTGCTGGGGTCAATGGTCAGTACGGCCAGTTGCTTGTCCTCTTCCGCTAGCATCAGACCTATGGTTTCTATAAAGGTGCTCTTACCTACACCAGGTACACCGGTAATGCCTATTCTTTTGGAGTGGCCGGTATGAGGTAGTATGTGTTCCATTACCTGCTCTGCTAAGTCAAAATCAGATGCAAGTTGACTTTCTATTAAAGTAATGGCCCGGCTAAGTATCACCTTGTTGCCAGAAAGGATGCCTTCTACATATTCACTGATTGCTAACCGTTTTCTTCTTGGCTTCATAGGTGGGGTTTCAATGGCATTAAATTAAATTATAATATCTAAAACTGCTTAATTTTTATATTTTTACTCACTAGTGTCCGACTAAACTCTGGTCTAAGAAATTTTAGCGATTCTAAGCAAAAATAAAGTGGTTTTCTTCTAATCTGGAAAAGTGAGCCCTCTATGGACTAAATAAAGGGTATTGATTGGTTTTATATATTGTTTTTTGAAGTTCTAGGTCTGGATTGTTTAGAAAGCGGGTAAGGTGAACATAGGCCATCAAGTGAAACCTTACCAATGAGACCATATTAGAAAAGGCCCATCTTTTTTTGATCTGTTTTCGGACTACTTCCATCAATAATAGACAGATCAGGGCACTCCAAATTTGGATCTCAATAGCATTTTGGTTGTCCCCCAGAAAATATTTGAGAGGAAAGTTCTGCTTCAGCTTTTTAAATAAAAGCTCTATCTGCCATCGGTATTTATAAATGGCCGCTATTGTGGCTGCTTCCAACTCCATATTATTGGTCATAAACACTAATAATTTATTATTGAGGTCATCATAATAGGCTATTCTTCTATTTTGAAGCTCTTGCACTTGTCCATCAGTCTTGAAACTGATAACAACTTTTTCATCCTTAAGTACACAAAAGTCTTTATCTTCAGGCAGTTCTAGCTCATCTATTGATTGATATCTGGCATTTTCTTTCATTCTGGTAATGTAAAATATCCCTTGATGACTCCACTGTGCGTATTGTCTATAATCGATATACCCTTTATCCATCACCACATAGGATCCTTCTGGGAGTTGTAATTGCTTTAAAAATGTATGATCATGCTGACTTCCCTTGGTCAACCGTACTAAACATGGCATTAATTCTGCCGCATGAATCATTACATGAGCTTTAATGCCTCCCTTGCTTTTGCCATCTTTTCTAGGGCGTCCTGCTACCTTGAGAATATCTTTAAACAGACTAATAATCGTTGAATCAACAATATAAAGTTTATTGAGAACTTCCATTCTCAAGCGGCTGTCCGGCAAAAGGTGCCGATACTTTTTAAACAATTTCATGTAAATGTCTGCAAAGACTATACTACTGCGTTTTTTGTTGCTATCTGATAAAGTGGAACGTCTGGGTATAAATTGAATACCTAAATGGATCAGTTTGTTTTGGCAGGCCAAAAGCCCCGTAGTAAGCTCTCTGAGAGCACTTGCCCCACTGAAACAGCAGTATAACATGCTTACTAGGTGATGCCAAGTATTCAATTTCTTGTAATATCTGTCAGATTGGTGTTTTGATATTATTTGATTTAACACCGATTTATCTATCAGCGATAATAGTTGAGAAAAGATTGGCTGTCCGTAGAAATATGTATTTTTACTCATGTGTGATTTTTTGTTGTGGTAAACCGAAAATACACATTATGGGGCACTCTTGAAATTATTCAGAGGCCCCTATCTTTTTTCTCGGACACTAGTGATTTTTACTATTGTTACACTTTTAATTGTCTCAATACAGGCTTCATGAAAAAGCAATTCTGGATCGACTCCATACTAGCTACTATTTTCGTTTTTTCTATTATGTGGATCATCTTTAATGTTACTCAATTTAAAATTTTTGATGCATTTGATCCTATTGGTGAGGCGCTGGATGATATGGATATTACTGATGTCGCCTTTTCTAACCTTCGGGAAGATCCACTTCCTGATACCAACATTGTAGTTGTAAATATCGGCTATCTCAATAGGGCTGAATTGGCGCATGAGATTTCAATCATTAATAAGTATGATCCTAAAATAGTAGGTGTAGACATATTTTTTGATGGCCTTAAGTCAGACACTTTAGGAGATGTATTTCTAAGTAATGTGCTTGATGAGGTGGATAGCCTGGTGCTGGTTTCTGAGCTGCTTCAGACTCCGCAATTTGCTATTGAGCATCCTGGAGATGATTATTTTGACTCCTTGCACACTTCTCATCCTATTTTTGGAGGCGGCGCTTATCATGGGTTTGCTAATTTGTTTACTGATGCCGAAACGCAGGAAGATTTTAAGACTTGCCGGGCTTTCCCTCCGCAGAGAAAAGTGAAAAAGGAGAGTAATGAGGCTTTTGCCGTGAAAATTGCTCAATTATACGCGCCTCAAAAGGCTTCTAATTTTTTAGAAAGAGGTAACGCTAGTGAGGTGATTAATTATAGGGGTAATATCATAGATCCTTTTACCAGAACGGATTATCCTAACAGGTTTTATGCGCTGGATGTGGATGATGTGCTGAAAGAAAATTTTGTGCCCGGACTTATTAAGGATAAAATAGTGTTGTTTGGGTATATGGGTAAGGACTTTTTCGATACCTCGTGGGATGATAAGTTTTTTACTCCACTTAATAAAAAGTATGCAGGCAAGACCAATCCTGATATGTATGGAGTGGTGGTGCACGCTAATATTATTTCCATGATTTTAAATGAAGATTATGTTAATGATTTAAATGATAAAGAGGGCTTCGGAATAGTGTTGGCCATTCTTATTTGTTTTGTTAATGTGGTGCTGTTTTCCTACATCTACTACCGATTGCCAGACTGGTATGATGGTATTACTAAAACGATTCAGTTGCTCGAAATCGGCCTTATTCTATTTGTAATAGTGATGGTGTTCAGTGCTTATAGCTTTAAGCTTAATCTGGTTATTACTTTGGCAGCCATAGCGTTAGCCGGAGATGCGCTTGAGGTTTATTATGGAGTAGTGAAAAATATCTTCAATAAAGAAAAGAGAAAGCAACTGTTTACCATAAAGCGTAAAGCTGTATAGATGATAACCCAGCAATGTAAGGTTGTTTAATCAAAATAGCAAAATGTTCAAACGTAATTTCCATGAAGAAATTTAATCTCCTTAACCTAATTCTACTCTTGCTAATAGTAGGAGTAGCTCATGGGCAGAATTATACTTTTAAAGTGTTAGCTAATAAAGGAGAGAATAAATTTAAAAGTGGTTCAGAATGGCAAGAGGTGAAAACCGGAGCTGCCTTGCAAGCTATGGATGACCTGGTGTTATCTAAAGGTGCCTATGTGGGTTTGGTGCATAAGTCAGGAAAGACTTTAGAGCTAAAAACAGCCGGTACATATAAGGTTAAAGACCTGGAAAGCAAAGTAGGAGGAGGCACTTCTAGTGTGGCTAGTAAATATGCTGATTTCGTTTTAAGTAAAATGACAGCAGAAACACAGAAAAACAGGTTGAAATCTACCGGATCTGTAACCAGAGAAATAACCAATGCTCAGCAGAATGTTATAAAAGTATATATGCCAAGTTCTGGCAAAGTGTTTAATGATGAAGTAGTTATTAGATGGGATTCTTTGTACACCGAATCTAAATACGTAGTTACTTTTAAAAACATGTTTGAGGATACACTTCTTGAGCTGGAAAGTAATGATAATAGTATTACAGTAGATTTATCTGATGCTCGTATAGCGAAACAAAATGTAATACTTTTCAGTGTAAGCAGTGCAGATGGAGGTAGTACTTCTAAAACTTTTGCTTTGAAAAAGCTGAAACAGGAAGAAGCAGAGAAGATAAATGATTCTCTGACTGATCTTACTAAAGAGATAGATAAAGAGAATGCTTTAAATCAGTTTATTCTGGCTGGTTTTTATGAGGAGAATGATTTACTGATAGATGCTATGGTGAGCTATGAAAAAGCGATAGCTATGGCGCCGCAAGTAGATACTTATAAATTAGCCTATTCTGATTTTATATTAAGAAATAATCTGGAAAACTAGTATATCAATCATATAAGAAGAAGGCAGCCCTTGGGCTGCCTTTTTCGTTTTAGAATTAGTTGACTTTAATTACTCGAGCTTCTTTTTTAGGATTGATAGGTAGTGTTACCTTCAATATACCATTGTCATAAGAGGCATCTATCTTTTCTATGTTGATGTCTTTAGAAAGCTTAAAAGACCTTTTAAAAGTGCCATACTTAGATTCTATCTGAGTGGCATTTTTCTTTAACTCCTCTGTTAAGTTTCTTTCGCCGCTTATGCTTAGCAAATCTTCATTTAAATCTATTTTAATATTTTCTTTGCTGATGCCTGGTGTATAAAGATGTAACTCTATTGAGTTCTCATTTTTGAATATATCCACGGCAGGAGTATAAGCTTCTTGTCCTTTGGCGCCTTCTCTAATGAAGTTTTCGATCATGTCACCAAATGTTCCAGAAACGAAATTGTTTAGAGGGTTGTATCTTACTAGTGTCATGGTGTTATTATGTTTTAAGTTCTTGAAATTTTTTTCGATTTATACTTACTCATTATTGAAAACTGTACCAATCTTGGTTTTGAGTTATTTGGAATATAAAAAGAAGACATAATGACATTAAATATTAAAAAAAGATGTAAATAAATGACATAATGACTGTATTTGATGGTTTTAGAAATGAAAAAATGTCTTTTTAGTTTGATAAGAGCCGAAAGAGCCTATTAAAGGTGCTTTTGAGGAAGAGTTGAGTTTTGCTGGTTTTTATTCAATTATATTATAGTTAAAATTCAATAAATGAGGCTTAAGAAAAAATCTTAAAATTTTTTGAAATTAATTGTTGCATATTAAAAATTGATGGCGTAGAATTGCACTCCATTTAAGGGAAACACACACAACACTCCCCCTTAGCTCAGTTGGTTAGAGCGGCTGACTGTTAATCAGTAGGTCCTTGGTTCGAGCCCAAGAGGGGGAGCAAAAGCCTGACGAAAGTCAGGCTTTTTTCGTTTTAAGCCTTTCTGTTTTTCATTTCTCTGAGGGTGAGTTTTACTTTCTTATCTGTAATCATTCTTTTGCTTTTTGGACGCTGTACTAGTTTTTGACTTTGGATGTTGAAGCTTTTAAGCGGGAGTTATGTGGTGAAAAGATTAATTTTTATAATGTTTAGTGTTTTGATTTATGTATATTAAAATTTATATAAATCAAAAAGAGATTTTTGTGTCTCTTATACGGATGGGCGTAATTGTAAAACGTAAATCATGGAATTGAATCCGTCAGAAGTCAAAACTTTATTTGATGTAGCAAAATACCCTTGTTATTCAGCAAGTGTAGAGTTCCCAACGCAAGGCGAATATTTGGAAATTGAATTGCAAAATGATACTGGCAGAATTAAGTTTCAATCAGATATAAGTAGGAAAAATAAAATCGTCAATAAGGCTACACTACAACTGAGGTATAAGAAGACTTACGTAATACGAAGATTGGATTTTATGGGTAACCATACAAATCCTCCGGCCCCTGCACCAGACAAAATTTTTTATGGTTTCGAGGAATATGTCTGTTTACGAGAAGACCATATACACTTTTATATGGATGGCTTTGGTGAAAGGTGGGCATTGCCTTTGTCTAAAGTCCCTGAGATGGGTATTACAAAAGAAGATGGCTTATATGAGAAAATGATAAAATTTTTCACTTACTGTAAGGTGGAAGACTTGCGGGTTAAGGTAGTTAAAAATCTCATCTTTTAGTAAATTGCAAAGATGATAGAACTTGTAAATTCGTACGTTGACTGGATAAAGAAAGGAATCTCGTTGAGGGAAGTTGGTGATGGTTGGCATGAGGTGATAACTCCTTTTTTAAATCATAAAAACGATATGATTGAGATTTATCTTAGGAAAGAGTCAGACGGTAGTATTTCTATTTCAGATGCTGGTGTAACACTTAGTGAATTGAAATTAAGTGGGATTGACATTGATAGAAGTGAAAAAAGGGCTAAGGAACTTGATATAATATTGCGATCTTTTGGGATTTTAAGAACAGAAAACAATGAGTTAATAGCAAAAACGACCACTAAAAATTTTCCACAAGTAAAACACAGAGTAATACAAGCAATTCTTTCCATTGATGACTTGTTCGTCCTTGCTAAACCCAAAGTAGAAAGTTTTTTTATTGAAGATGTAATCACTTTCTTCGAGTTGAGAGATGTTATTTATGTTAGAGATACTACTTTTATTGGTAAAAGTGGATTTAGCCATAAATTTGATTTTACATTACCTAAAATAAAGCAAAGAAAAGAAATTGCTATAAAAGCTATCAACACACCAAGAAAAGATAGAATCGAGAGTGTAATGTGGATGCTTGAAGATACCCGTTTAGTAAGACCTGAGACAGAAGGACTGTTAATACTAAATGATGAAAGTGAGATTTCTTCTGAAGTACAAAGAGCATTAGAAGAGTATAATATTAAATATTTTGAGTGGTCAAATAGAGAAGACAATATTCCAAAATTAGTTGCTTAAAACTGGGCCTAATAGAACTGAAAAATTATGGTTTGCTGCAGGGTTCAAATACGAGGAAAGAACAGTTTGATTTATGTTGCCCATTTCGGTTAGGTGTATGTCAATGATTTAGGTTCAAATCGTGCCAGTGTATCTATTAGACTGCGGTTCGATTTATGTCACTTTAAGAGTTAGTTGATTGATGTCGGCTGCCAATTAGGGTGCTTTTCTCTCTATGGGGGGTATGTTGACGATGTGGTGTATGCTATGCTTCGGGAGGAATGGTTGTCAAAAGAATAGGCTTTAACCGCTTGGCTTTATTTTCCTTATTTAACAAGGTCAATTGACGCTTGTGTTTAATTTACCAATCACACTTCATCTTGGTAAGGGGTAATTTATAGTTCACTTTTTTGATTAAAAGTCAATTAACTTCAGCTACATTAGAGAACTATTTACCATTAACACATTCTTATGCCTGTTGCAACTATAATCGTCATTGCCGCTATAATTATAGGTCTTTGGTTGTTCTTCTTCATTTTCCCTATTGACTTATGGGTTACTGCTATTTTTTCAGGTGTTCGGGTTAATCTTTTAGACCTGGTATTTATGAGGTTTAGAAAGGTGCCACCTAAACTTATAGTAAGATCATTAATATTGGCTACAAAAGCGGGTATTACAGATGTTACTACTAATCAGTTAGAAACGCATTATCTGGCGCATGGTAATCTGCAAAATGTAATTAAAGCCTTAATAGTGGCAGATAAAGCTAATCTTGCCATGAATTTTAAGCAGGCTGCGGCTATTGATCTGGCGGGTAGAGATGTGTTGCAGGCGGTGCAGGTCTCAGTTACACCGTATATCATAGTGGTGCCATCCATTACGGCAGTTTCTGTAGATGGTATACAGCTGATTGCAGAGGCCAGAGTAACGGTAAGAACTAATATTCAAACGCTTGTGGGTGGGGCTGGAGAGGCTACTATTCAGGCTCGTGTAGGCCAAGGGGTGATATCGCGCATAGGTATGGCAGAAAGTTATCTGGAGGTGCTGGAAAAGCCCGAGGAGATCTCTAGCAGAGTCTTGGCTAATGGGTTAGATGCAGGTACAGCTTTTGAAATACTGTCTATTGATATTGCTGATATTAATATAGGAGAGAATATTGGAGCCAAACTACAAATAGATCAGGCTCGGGCAGATTTGAGTGTGGCTAATGCTAAAGCTGAGAAAAGGCGTGCTATGGCTATAGCGCAAGAGCAGGAGATGATGGCTCGTGTTCAGGAAGCTAAAGCTAAGGTGATAGATGCAGAAGCTGAAATACCTGCTGCATTGTCTGATGCTTTCAGGCAAGGGCAATTATTCAAAAAGCGGAAGTAGTCCAGCATGTTTATTATTTGATTTGTAAATATTATTTAATGTAAAATAATTAATATATTTAGTCTTAATTATCTGTAATAATATATTAATTAATATCATTTTGAATAATATTTTAAGGTTGTCGCTGCTTGTAATGGCAGTATTGTTAATCACATCATGTGTTAACACGAAAATCACCAACTACTATGGTACGCCCAGGCTTATTGAAAATTCAGGAATCTTGATTCTTCCCACGAAGGGGATTGCAGGCTACTGGTCTCAACAGTTGTATGAGCAGACTAAAGCACAATTTAAAGATACTGAAGCCAGACTTTTCTATTTACCAGAAGAAGAATATAATCTCATAAAAGCGGGTATAAGCAAGGATATGCTTGATCATTTAACGCTTTCTGACACCATTACTTTGGCGGAAATTAGTGAGCATTTGGGCGTGAGGTATATAATTGGAGCTCAGGTAAATAATTTGCAGCAAGGAGCAAATTATGGCGTGTATACAGAAAATGACCTGAATCAATACAACTCACCTTATAACACCGATAATGAGTCTAATAAAGCGGATGTGCTTTTTGATATTTATCATGTTAATTCTAGAAGCATAGAAGCTAAGTTTTTGGTGCATACTTCTATCAATCCATTAATCATACAAGAAGATGAAGGCTCGGAATCTAGGGTAAATGTTACTGATCAGATGACAGCCCTTTATGATGCTTATAAAAAGGCCTTTAGTATGATTAAGAAAGGGATGGTGGCTGCTAAATAAAAGCAAACGGCTGAGTTCGGAGTCGTTGATTTCCGATCCTTCGGTTGGTCTTTTGGGTTATCCTTTTTTTGATGCTTGTAGAGGATGGCTTACTTCTAAATCTTACTGAAAACTCTGAACTTATATCCAGCCTTCAAGGGCGCTGGTAAACCTGTAGACAAGGTGTTTCTAAAATATTTTCAATTATTTTTATTGATTTGGCAGGCATTTTATTAAATATTAATATATTATGAAATAATATAGCGGGATGAGTTTTGGGGTAGTGTTTTTGACAAAATAAAATTTGGTTTTATTGTCTTAAGTGCTTAGTAAACAATCAAAATTACACTTTAATTCGGTTAATATGAGTCATAAGTTCTTTTTGTATCATGGATTATTGATGTTTTAATAACATCAATAAATATAACAAAACTAATTAAGTGTATTACTGGTGTTTGCGCGCACGCAAAATAAGTGAGCGCAAACATGTGCTTATCAATATTTTTAGCTTAATGAAAGTATTACTAGATTGAGACACTTTGCTATAGATTATTTTTAATTAAAATAGCATTTGACACGTATTCAGTCAGTGTCTTTTTTAGTTGGTCACCTTATCTCTCTTTTACTAAAATGGATAATAATGTTGTAAATATCGAGTCACTTAAAAGGCTTAAGAATGGAGATATTTTAGCGTTTAATTTTGTCTATGATTTATATTATAGAAAGGTTTTTCATTTTGCATTTTCGTTTTCCGTTTCATCTGAAGATGCGGAGGAAATAGTACAGGATACTTTCGTTAAACTATGGGAAAAAAGAGGAGAATTAGATACTGAAAAATCATTAAATGCTTTGCTATTTAAGATAGCCAAAAATCTGGCTTTGAATAAGCTTAAGTATAATGACTCTACCAAAAAACGTATCGATAGGTACACTCTGTATCAAAAAACCTCTTGTAATACAATTGAAGAAAGAATCAATTTTAAAGAGACTCGCAAAGTTTTAAACCAAGCTATTGCTGATCTTCCTGAAAAGAGAAGAAGAATTTTCACCCTTAACAGAATCAAGGGCTTGACCTACCGTGAGATCGCTGAGTTTTTAAATATTTCTGCTGGTACTGTAGAGAAACAGATGAAAAAAGCTCTGGAGTTGGTCTATCAAAGAATAGGAAACTATTGATTTCTCCTAAGGCTGTTTTGCGGCCTAAATATCCTTTCCCAAAAAAAATCAAATAATCTTAAACACAAGAGTGGGGGTAAACTCTGCTTTGGTTTGTATTACTAATGTAAACAGCTCAAATGAATCCTATTAATAAAGATGTGCTAGATAGATTTTTCCGAAAGCAGTGTACGGAAGAAGAGACGGAAGTGGTGATGAAGTGGTTAACGGATCCTAAAAATGCTGACCAAGTAGATGAATTGATGGAAACCAAATGGGAGCGAGGTTCATATGATCCTGGAGCCGAAAAGGCCGGTGAGGTGCATGAGAGAATTAACAAAATAATTACTGCTAAGAATAATGATTCTTCGCGTAAGTATTGGGTTTATTCAGCTGCAGCAATAGTCTTAATCGCAGTTTTTGGCCTTCTTTTTTTAGAAGGATCTCCATGGGCGAATGCTGATGACGGCTTTATAACCAAAATGACGGCTAGTGGAGATAAGTTAACCACTCAGCTGCCAGATGGTAGTATAGTAACGCTTAATTCTGAAAGTGAAATTAGATATAGTGCGTCTTATGGTGTTACAGATCGCCAGATTTTCTTAAAGGGAGAAGCCCTTTTTGAGGTGGCAAAAGATACGGAAAGGCCTTTTATAGTCAACTGTGGAGAGGTAGATGTTACCGCACTCGGTACAGTCTTTAATATTAATGCTTTCGATCCTGAAGATAAAACAGAGGTGAGTTTGCTGAGAGGAAAAGTAAATGTGAAGGCAGAAAAAGCAGAGTTGATCTTAAATAAGGGCGAGTCAGCAACATTTGTAAATAGCACTGATACATTGATGAAACGGGTAGGGGAGAATAGTTCTTCGGCATTGTGGGCAGAAGGAATAATTCACTTCAATAAAACAGCCATAGATGAAGCGCTGATAGTGCTAGAACGGTGGTATGATGTGGATATTGAATTAGTAAATAAGCCTAATCCTGCTCCTGTAGTAAGTGGCTCTTTTAAAGATGCCAATCTGGAAAGTGTATTGAAAAGTATCGGATTTGCCTTGGAATTTGAGTTTAAAAGAACCAATAAAAAGGTGAATATAGAATTTAAAAAATAGTGCCTATGTGAAAATGAAAAACTAAAACCCTCAACAAGAACCGGGAACTGCCATTCCCGGTTCGTACCCATGCGCCACAACAAGGTGGCCACATTTATAAGGTAATTATGTAAGATGCGAAAATATGAAAAGTAAAATTCTACCAGTTATTTGGAAGACAATTAAATTATCAACTTGTGCGTTTTTCATCGTTTTTACAAGCTTTTCGGCGCTAATAGCTGAAACTGTAGAGGCTCAGTCAAAGAGTGTTTCAGAGACTTATATTAATATTGACTTTGAAGAGGCTGACGTTGAAAAAATATTTGATGAAATAGAAAAACAAACCGAGTTTGTTTTTGTGTATGGTGAATTAGAGTTTAAGAATTTGCCAAAAATCCGCATTTCTCCCGGAAATGTGTCTGTAGAAAGTGTATTGCTTAGGATTTCTAATATTACTAATCTGCAGTTTTATAAACTCAACAATAATATTAGTGTAAAGAAGGGCGGCGAAAAAGCTCCTTCTGGCGCTAAGCTAATTGGAGAAGTAAATCGTAAAGCCGAAGTGGTTAAGGGGCAGGTGATCTCAGAAGATGATGGTCTGCCTTTAACAGGAGTGAGCGTACTCATTAAAGGTACCACTAGAGGAGCTGTTACTGATTTGGACGGAAAATTCTCTGTAGAAGTGGAAGATGAGAATGCTACTCTCGTGTTTAGCTTTATAGGGTATGAAACACAGGAAGTGATTGTAGGCAATCAGACCGAGCTGATGATAGTTTTGGTGCCCAGTATAGAATCTTTAAATGAGATTGTAGTAACTGCCATGGGTATTGAAAAGGAGGAAAGATCATTAACCTATAATGTTCAGGAGCTCTCAGGAGAAACCATTAACCAGGTAGCTGACGCTAACTTTGTTAATAACCTTAATGGTAAAATTGCCGGAGTAAGGATTAACAGTTCTTCAGCCGGAATGGGAGGCTCATCACGAGTGGTTATGCGGGGAGCTAAATCCATATCAGGTAATAATAATGCCTTGTATGTAATTGATGGTATCCCTATGCCTAACTTGTCAGTAGATCAGCCATCAGATTTGTATTCTGGAGCGGGACAAACAGGTGATGGTATATCTAATCTAAACCCTGAAGATATTGAAAGTATTTCCGTGTTAAGTGGTGCTGCCGCTGCCGCACTATATGGTAGCTCGGCAGCTAATGGAGTGGTTCTGGTTACTACCAAAAAGGGAAATAAAGATCATACTTCCATTAATATTACTAATAATACATTATTTCTCTCGCCATTAGTTCTTCCCGAATTTCAAAATACCTATGGTGTAACGGAGAGAGGGGGCGAGAGTTATGATAGCTGGGGAGAGCGTCTGGAGACTCCTTCTTCTTATGACCCTGAAGACTTTTTTAGGACGGGAGTTAATGTTACTAACTCGGTAAGTCTATCCACAGGCTCTGAGCGCAGTCAAACCTATGTTTCTGCAGGGAGTGTTAATGGTAAAGGTATTGTACATAATAACGAATATGATCGGTATAATTTTTCAGTTCGTAACTCCACTGAGCTGATTAATAACCTTACTATGGATCTTGGCTTTATGTCTAGTTACGTAGAAGAGCAAAACATGACAGCCCAAGGGCAATATTTTAACCCATTAGTGGCAGTTTATCTGTTCCCTCCCGGAGATGATTTTGAAAAGGTGAAGACTTTTGAGAGGTATAATGCTTCCAGAAACTTTCAAACACAGTTTTGGCCTTATGGAGATCAGGGTGTATCTCTTCAAAACCCATACTGGATTACTGAACGCAATAATTTTAACAACCAGAAGGAAAGATATATGACTAATTTGGGCTTGAAATATAAAGTTGCCGAAGGTGTTAATGTGTCTTCAAGGATAAAAATGGATAGAAGTAGAGATACTTATGAGGAAAAGTTTAATGCCTCTACTAATACCCTTTTTGCTTCAGAAAATGGTTATTACTCATTAAACGAAACAGGTACACGTCAGATCTATGGGGAGTTTTTGGTGAATATTGATAGAAATGTATTTAATAATAATATTAACCTGAATGCCACTATCGGTACTAATTTTGAAAATATAAGCTATGATCAAAATATGTATGGAGGCAACCTTCAAGGAGTAGCTAATTTATTTACTTATGCTAATGTTATGCCTGCTACAGCAGAAAGATCACAATCTGGATATGAAACTAAAAAACAAGCCGTGTTTTCTAGTGTTCAGTTGGGGTATCAAAATTTAGTGTATCTCGATCTCACTGCAAGAAATGATTGGCCTTCAACTTTGGCAGGTTCCAATACAAGTTCATTTTTCTACCCTTCTGTAGGCGTTACTGGTATCATGTCTGATATTTTTAATATTAACTCTAGTGTTGTTTCCCTAATAAAGTTGCGAGCGTCGTATTCTGAGGTAGGAAATGAACCAGATATATTTATTACTATTCCTACTTATTCTTTAACAGGAGGGTATCCAGAAACTCAAACCAGGCTTCCAAATACCGATTTGAAACCTGAAAGAACAAAGGCTTGGGAAGCAGGATTAAATGTAGAATTATTTAATAATAGCTTAAGTGTTAATGCTACATTGTATCAATCGAGTACTTACAATCAATTTTTTGAACCTACTCTTTCCACCACATCCGGTTATACCAGCGTAATTGTAAATGCTGGTCAGGTGGATAATAAGGGAATAGAAGTGACGGCTAACTACAATAAGTCAATAGGTGAAGTGACACTACATTCTTATCTTACTTATACTCTTAACAGAAATGAAATAATAGAGCTTTTACCTGGTTGGAGAAATCCGATTACTGGTGATTTGGTGGTGCTCGATGAATTGGATATGGGGGGTACAGGTAGTTATAAAATGTTACTTCGAGAAGGAGGATCTATTAGCGATATCTATGTAAATACCTTAAGAGCAGATGAGCATGGTGCTATTTTCGTTGACCCTTCCACGCAGGCAGTAGAAGCTGAATCCAATAACTACATCAGAGCGGGAAATAGTGCGCCCAAATATTATATGAGTTTGGGTAATAATATCAGCTGGAATAGATTTTCTTTAGGCTTTTTGTTTAGCGCCCGCGTAGGGGGAGTTGTAGTTTCTAATACTCAAGCATTGATGGATGCCTTTGGAACCTCGGCTACAACAGCTGAGGCTAGAGAAGCCGGCGGAGCATTAGTGAATGGTAAACGAATTCCTGCCATGGAATATTACAAAACCGTAGGGGGAGTAAATGGAGGTATTGGGTCACAATATACTTATAGTGCTACAAATGTTCGACTTAGTGAGGTCACTTTTTCATATCAGGTGCCTGTTACTTTCCAAAAATGGATAAAAGGCATGACTGTTTCTTTTGTGGGGAAAAATCTGCTGATGATCTATAATAAAGCTCCTTTTGATCCTGAAATGACCGCTAACACAGGTACATATTATCAAGGAGTGGATTACTTTATGATGCCCAGTCTAAGAAGTATGGGATTCTCTGTTAATTTAAAATTGTAATAAACTTAAATCTTTGATTAATATGTGTTTATACAAAACATTAAAGCAATATAGGTATATCTGGACGTGTCTTATGGTTGTATTGGTAATGTCCTGCACTAGCTCCTTTGATGAAATAAATGTAAACCCGCACGAGGCTACAGAAGAGATGCTGTCTCATGATAACCTGAGAACAGGTGCATTCTTTTCTCAAATGCAACATAATGTGGTTTTGTTTGATGATGGAGATAACTTAAGTAGTGATTATCAGGTATCTCAAGGTCTTTCAAGCGATTTGTATTCAGGTTATATGGCTCCTACAGGATCTTGGTATAATGGTGTGCATAATGGATCTTATTATTTCATAACTAGTTGGGTAGAATCTACTTTTACTTCAGGTTTTATCAATCTGATGCCCACTTGGGAATATATTGTAAGGATTTCTGAAGAACAAGGGGTTTCAGAAGTGGCAGCCCTCGCTACTGTGGTGAAAGTGGAAGGAATGCATAGGGTGGCAGATGCTTATGGCCCTTTACCATATCTCGATTTTGGTACTGGTTCAGTACAAAATGACTATGATGCTTTAGAAGATATCTATATTAGGTTTTTTGAAGAGTTAGATAATGCGATAGATGATCTTACCAATTTTGTGATTGGTAATCCCGATGCTACCATTTTGGCGGACTATGATAATATATATGATGGTAATGTTACTCAATGGGTGAGGTTTGCTAATACTTTGCGTTTACGACTAGCTATGCGTGTAGTGTATGCAAATCCTGCACTGGCTCAGGAAGAAGCAGAAAAATCAATTAATAACCCCATAGGTCTATTAACAGAAGTTAATGATAGAGCTACTCTAAAGCATTCTGCTGACCTGACCTATTATCACCCACTCTATGATATCGCATATAATTTTAATTCAGGCGAGGTGCGAATGAGTGCATCTATGGATGCTTATATGAATGGTTATAATGACCCGAGGAGGGCCTCATATTTTACTATAGCTAATGATGGAGAGTATCATGGAGTGAGGTTGGGGATAGAAACCTCTTCATGGACGCGCTATAAAAATGATGAGATTTCTAATTTGAATGTTAACAACAGTAGTACCGAAATAGTATGGATGACTGCAGCAGAATCTTATTTTTTGAGAGCTGAAGGGGCTCTACGTGGGTGGAATATGGGAGGTTCGGCTCAAGAGCTTTATGAAGCAGGTATTCGCGTTTCTTTTGAAGAAAATAATGCAGGTGGAGTAGATGAGTATATTTCAGATGATGAGAGTGTACCAATTGCATTTGAAGATAATGCCGTTGGATCAGACTTTAATGCTAATGCGCCTAGTGATATTACTATTGCCTGGGATCAATCCGCTTCTTTTGAAGAAAATCTTGAACGAATAATTACTCAAAAGTGGATAGCTATTTACCCTGATGGACCTGAAGGGTGGGCAGAGTTTAGAAGAACCGGTTATCCTAGGCTAATTCCTGTGGTAAATAACAATAGTAACGGCACCATTGATACCGAGGATCAGGTACGTAGGATCATTTATCCTCAATCTGAATATATAAACAATCAAGCTGGAGTTATGGTAGGTGTTTCTTTATTAGGAGGTCCTGATAATGGAGGTACACGACTATGGTGGGATAATAAATAATGAAGTGGATGAACAAAAAATTTGATATCATGAAATTACAATTGATAGGCTTTTGTACAATAATATTTGCTTTGCTCATCATAGCTGGTTGTGATACAGAGGTAGAGCCTTTAAGTATCCAGAATATGAAAACTTACGATGAGCAGTACTTTGAAAACCTTAGGGCTTATAAGGAATCTGATCACGTAATAAGTTTTGTGTGGTATGCCGCTTATGCTCCATTAGAAGGAGTAGAAGGCTACAAAGATCCTGCCTCATGGGGCGAGCGTATAAAAGGGCTACCTGATAGCTTGGATATTTGTTCATTATGGATGGGCATTCCGAATAATGACCCGGAAAGTAATGATTATGCACCTGTGGCTTATGAAGATATGCGCTATGCACAGGAAACATTGGGAACCAGATTTGTAGCACCTACCATTACCAGAATGAACGGTGTTATTACCCTTAGAGACGGAACGGAGTATGACCTTGCGGCTAATCATACCGATGAAGGTATTGCAGTATATGGTCAATATTTAGTAGATCAGGTGTTAGATTCTGATATTGATGGTGTTGATCTTGATTATGAGCCAGAAGGCGATTGGTTGCAGGGTGAAG
This sequence comes from Fulvivirga maritima, assembly GCF_021389955.1. NCBI lineage: Bacteria > Pseudomonadati > Bacteroidota > Cytophagia > Cytophagales > Fulvivirgaceae > Fulvivirga > Fulvivirga maritima. The sequence continues at coordinate 1,095,538 of NZ_CP089980.1, read as the reverse complement.
AATTTACTAAACTGGTGGAGTATGTAGGTCAGTATTTTGGCCCTCAAGGGCAGTATCCTGATAAGCTCCTAATTGTTGACTTTTACTCACAATATCCTGATCCTGAAACAGATCCTTATGTTGATTTTTACATTCGTCAGGCTTATACGCAAAGTTTTACAGAGCATTCAGCGGCTAGATTACAAAGTTATTATGATCAAATAAGCTGGACGGCACCTGAAAAATTTATTGTTACAGAAAACTTTGGTAGCTGGGCAGAAGATGGAGGATCACCTTTTATTGAAGCCGATGGTAACACTTTGACTACAGATGGATCCAGAATGTATTCTTTAGAAGGTATGGCCAGGTGGAATCCTGTAGAAGGTCAAAAGGGTGGCTTTGGCGCTTTTTACATAGGTCGTTCTTATAAGAATAATACAGGCATACCTTATTATCATATTAGAAGGAGCATTCAAATTGTTAATCCGGCCATTAGATAACGGCTCTTTTACCTAAGATTAAAATAAACAATATGAAGATAAATAGACATATTAATATAACTCTGGGCTTTATTATTGGATTTATTCTAATAGCAGGCTGTGAAGGAGACCTCGATTTTGGTGATGATGTAATTCTGGTTACCGGTACAGATCGTGATCCGCTGGTTCGTTTTGTGGTGGAAGATGCTCCTTCTTCGTATATAGTGACAGCTTCAGCAACAGATTTAGTGCCTGAAGATGTTACGGTAAACTTTAGGTTAGATAATTCATTAATTGATACCTATAACGAAGATAATAATACAAGTTATTATGCTCTGCCTGAGTCAGCGGTTAGTTTAGAAAACACACAGGCCGTTATTCCGGCAGGAGAGGCTTCTTCTACAGGTGTAGAGGTAAGTGTAGTCTCTACTGATGCCTTTGAAGAGGGCAGGACTTATATCATACCAATTACTATCGAAAGTACTTCTGGTGGAGGTATGGCTGTATTAGAGTCATCAAGAACCATATACTTGCGTATATCTAGAATAATAGCCTTTAGCTCATTAGATATGAGTAATGTGAATTTTTATGGTAATTATTATGCTGATGAGCCAGTAGAATTAAATAACTATACCTATGAAATTAAATGCTACATAAATGAGTGGCATCCTGGTAATGAACCTATTAGCAGGTTAAGTAATTTCTGTCCTTTAGATGAATCAATAACTAATTTATTGAGATTTGGTGAGAATGGACAGGATATCAATTCATTACAGTGGGTAAGTCCTGGAGGTGGTCTTATATCAAATACCAGATTTAATACCGGTCAGTGGTACACTATCTCTTTAACTTTTGATGGTAGTACTTATGCCATGTATGTTGATGGGGTGAGAGATGTAGAGCTTGCAGGTACAACAGGTACAGTGTTTCAGCGATTAGAATTAGGCATGTCTTGGTTTGATAGTGGTTCTGCTGAGTCTTCTTATCCATATAGACAGCGCTTTTTGGGGCGTATTGCCGAAATCCGCTTATGGGATAGAGCACTTTCTTCTAGTGAGTTGCAGTTAGGATTATGCGGAGTAGCCCCGGAATCGGAAGGACTTTTGGCTTATTGGAAGCTCAACGAAGGTGAAGGTCATGTTTTTCACGATGTTTCTGGTAATGGATATGATATGGATTGGTCTGAGTCTTGGCAAAATGGCAATCTGTACGATAAAAGCGAGTATGTAAACTGGATTTCTGATGAGGAAAACAGATGTAGTAATTGATTTTAAACCCAGAACATCTAAAAACATGAAAAATAATCTTAATATAAAAATAGCTGCCTTTTTCCTTTTAGCTATAGGGTTTTTAATGTTACAAGCCTGTGATGATGATGAGTCTTTTGATGTAGAAGGGGAGTCAACAACTCGTGTATATTTAAATTCAGGAAGTTATACCGTTGGTGAATATATGTCTTTCCCATTTTCTATTATCCATACTCCTTTAGGAAGTATTGGTAGTGTGCAGGCTTCTTTTCCTATAAGAAGCACCATGCCTTCAGAGTCGCCCATTACAGTGAGTATACAAGCTGATAATTCTTTGGTAGATGCGTATAATGAAGTGAATGAAACTGAGTATAGTGCCCTTCCAGATGGTGTGGCACAGTTGGTTCAAAATACATTAACCATACCTAGTGGAGCAACTATATCTGCAGATTCAATGACTGTGTCAATTCCTGTTGAAGCATATGTGCAGCTAACGGAAGCGAATTACATTTTGCCGTTAACATTAAGCTCAGTGCAATCAGGAGATGCCACTATAAGTGAAAACAGAAATACATTGTATTTAATGGTGAATACTGAAGTTACTAATCTTTATAATAATGTGGAGGAAAGTGATGTTGAAGGAGTTGCTGTAGATGATCGTTCACTTTGGACTGCCAGTTTAGACATCCCAATTGGCTATGGAACTATGTCTAATATGTTTAATGGGAGTGCCCAATCATATTGGTATGTTACTCCTCCGCAAGAGGCTACTATTACTATTGATCTGGGACAAGAATATTCTAATATTTCAGAACTGAGCTTGCATACTTACAGTAGAAATTATTCTCTAACCTCCGTAACTGTTTCCTCTGGAGTAGAGGAAGGTAATTGGGAAAGCATTGGTACAGCTGATTTATCTACATCATCTTCTTTACAGTACATTAAATTTTATGAACCTATAGACGCGCGTTTTTTAAGGATTCATGTTAATGGGTGGATAGGAGATTACTTGGTAATTTCAGAATTTAACATTTATACCAGTAATTAGAAGAATTAAAATGTTAGTCTTGTTAGAACTATTAGTTAAAGCAAGGCTAACATTTTTTAATTTATTGATACTTTCAATTCCCCGGAGTACCCTCTGCCCCTCCATAATACCTCTTCCTCAGCCAAAAAGCTACTCTTACTAGTATGATGAGTGCGGGTACTTCTACCAGTGGTCCTATTACCCCAGTGAAGGCCTGGCCTGAGTTGAGGCCAAATACAGCTATGGCTACTGCTATTGCCAGCTCAAAGTTATTACCAGCAGCGGTGAAGGCTATAGAAGCATTTTTATCATATTCAGCACCCATCGCTTTGCTTACAAAAAAGCCGATTAAAAACATGAGTGCGAAGTAGATCAATAGTGGAATAGCAATGCGGATAACATCCATAGGAATCTGCACAATGAGTTCTCCTTTGAGGGAAAACATGGTTACTATAGTGAAGAGCAATGCAATCAGCGTTAATGGTGAAATGGTAGGAATAAATTTTGCCTTATACCATTCTTCACCTTTGAGTTTCACCAATATTACCCGGCTCAGCAATCCTGCTAAAAATGGAATACCCAGGTAGATGGCCACACTTTCAGCTATAGTGGCAATAGATATATCTACTATGGCACCTTCAAAACCAAAAAGAGGAGGCAGTTTGGTAATGAATAACCAGGCGTAAAAGCTATAAGCAAAGACCTGAAATATACTGTTTAGAGCTACCAGACCAGCTCCATATTCACTGCTGCCTTCAGCCAGGTCATTCCAAACCAGCACCATAGCTATACAGCGCGCCAGGCCTATCAGTATTAACCCAGCCATATATTCAGGATAGTCTTGTAAGAATATCAGGGCTAAAACAAACATTAGAGTGGGGCCTATTATCCAGTTAAGCAAAAGAGATATAGACAGTATTTTTGTGTTCCTGAATACTTGTGGTAGCAGCTTGTAGTTTACCTTAGCTAAAGGTGGGTACATCATCAATATTAAACCAATGGCAATGGGAATATTGGTGCTACCGCTGCTAAAAGAATTTATAAAGGCAGATGAGGAGGGAAAAAGATAGCCGATGCCGACACCTACTATCATCGCCAGAAATATCCACAGGGTTAGGTATTGGTCTAAAAAGCTTAATTTTTTCTTCGTCACGAGAATTGTTTTTATATTAATTGATCATGGAAGACGCTAAGCGTGAGCATTTCCCATACTTCACAAATTTACGACTGATTTAAGAAGGGAGAGTGGCATAGCCTTCTTTTTTGTTTTAGAGGAGAGGTGCGGTTATAGGCGGAACATAAAAAAAGCCTCACATCGTAAGATATGAGGCCCATAATAAAATAAGCATAATGCTTAGTAACTTAACTTAAGCTAAGGCTTCTTTTAAAGCTTTAGCGGCAGCAGCAGGATCTTCCTGACCATAAATAGCAGCTCCGGCTACAGCTACAGTAGCACCTGAATTTTTAACTGCTTCTATGTTATTGATGTTCACTCCACCAGCAATAGATACAGGTACTCCAGCTCTTGAAGCCTCATCTATTAAAACCTGAATAGAGTAACCAGGCTCAGCCTGCTCATCTAACCCAGCATGTAGCTCTACGAATTCTACTCCGAGAGCAATTACTTCCTGAGCACGCTTCACTCTGTCTTTTACACCGATAGTATCTACTACTACCGCTCTATTATATTTTTTAGCAGCTTCTACAGCTCCTGAGATGGTAGAGTTACCAGTAGCTCCCAAGATAGTGATGTAATCAGCCCCTGCTTTAAAAGCCATTTCAGCTTCAAGACCACCAGCATCAGCAGTTTTGAAATCAGCAAAGATCATTTTATCAGGGAAAGCTGATTTCATAGCAGTGATTACGCTTAGGCCTTCACTCTTGATTAGAGGAGTTCCTAATTCGATGATGTCTACGTAAGGTGCTACTTTAGTTGCCAAAGCGATGGCGTCTTCTGTGGTAAGCAAGTCAATTGCTACTTGTAATTTGGCCATAATGTTATATAGTTATTTTATTTCGAAATTATATTTATTGTTAAATGAGATTTACTCCATGTTTGCGTGTCTTGTCCATAGTTCTTCTGCGGAGCTACCATCTATATTCCATAGCTCGTGGATTAGCGCATCGAACAGTAATAAAAAGCCCTGCTCAAACAAGCTGCCGGCATATTGAGAAGACACTTTGGTGTTATGGTCTTGCTTGCCAGCAGCAGGTATGGTTACAGTATAATCTGCTGCTTCGGCTAGCGGAGAAGTAGCATTAGTTGTAAAGCATATCAAAGTAGCTCCTACTTTTTTAGCCGTTTCTCCTGCCTTTACTATAGATGAGGTAGTGCCTGATCCTGAAGCGGCTATAAGCACATCTCCTTCGCCTATGGCTGGCGTAGTGGTTTCTCCCACCACATAAACAGAATATCCTAAATGCATCAGTCGCATAGCCGCTGCGTTGATCATAAAGCCTGTGCGTCCTGCTCCAATCAGGAAAATATTCTTAGCTTCGTTTAATGCAGGTATTATAGAAGTTATTGGTTCAAAAGTGAGCCTTTTAGATAGTTCCTGGTGCTCATTAAGAATCATTTCCAGTGCATTTTGTATAGCCTTAGCTTCAGTAGTGGTGGATGTATTCATGTTTATGAGTTGATGAAAATTCCGTTAATTATTAATGGGGCAAAGGTAGGGAGGCCTTAAGGGGGCCTTTGTACACGATCAGATAAATGTGTAGTACAATTTGCTAATATTGAAAGAGTTGGTGGTGATATTGTCTATTATTGTGGTACAATTTGGAAATGAGTCGATTTTAGGTTGATAATAAATAGTAGAGAATATGCTAAGTGATAAGGTTTTATTTATTCGAAATCTGGATCAGTGTCCTCCTTCTTATCTGGATGATCCTGGAAGAAGAGAGTTTTTTGAAATAGTATGGTTGCATGATGAGGAGGCACTGCATGTTCCTCAGCATGATTTTCAAACCTTAAGGGGAGATTGGATTTATCTTATTCCTCCTTACCGGGTGCATCAGCTCAACAAGGCAGGCAAGAAAGGGGTGCTAATTTCCTTTAAAAGAGAGCTTTTGGAGGGAGACCTAAAAGAGTTTTTGCTGGATGTATTTCGTATGTTCAATATTCAGGGTGAGTTTTCTTGTTTGCAGGTAAATGAAGAAAGCTCAAAAGGTCTTATTACCGTTTTTGACCTGCTGAATGAAGAGTATAAGCGTTCTGCTATGAATATGACTATGATCAAGGCCTTGCTCAAGGTGTTTTTATTGCAACTTATTCAATTGAAAGAGCAGCATTTTACCAAGCATGATATTCATGAAAAGCGGGTGTATGAGTTTATGCTTTTATTAGAAATGAATTATTTAGAGCAAAGGAATATTGATTTTTATGCTGATAAGCTAGGTATAAGTGCGAAAAGGTTAAATCAGGTTCTCAAAGATAAGTTGAACAAAACAGGCACAAATCTCATTCATGAGAGAGTGGTGCTGGAGGCAAAACGTCAAATAATCCATAGTGAGAATACCATAAAAGAAATAGCGTTTAATCTGGGCTTTAATGATCGATCTTATTTTAGTCGTTTCTTTAAGCAACATACCGCTAAAACTCCGCAGGAATTTCAGGAGGAAGTGAAAGAGCATGTACGAGCACATGCCAATACGTTGATTAATTAAAATATAGATGAAAGCAGCAAGCTTAGTAGATATTAAGAAGGAACTTAGAGAAATGGATAGCGAGCAGATGGCAGCTATGTTGCTAAGGCTGGCTAAATTCAAGAAGGATAATAAAGAACTACTTACTTACCTCATTTTTGAAGCTCCAGATGAGGATGCCTACATTGATCTGATAAAAGAATATGTAGATGATGCCCTGGATGAAGTGAATACTCATTCCTACTATTATGCCAAGAAGAATATAAGAAAGATACTACGGCAGCTTAATAAGTATATCCGTTATTCTGGTGAGAAAAGAACGGAGTTGGAGCTGCTGCTTTATTTTTGTTTAGGGGTGCAGAAAAGAGACATAAATATTCATGGGGGTAGTGTGCTCAAGAATATGTATCAATCGCAGGTGAAGAAAATAAAAGCAGCTTATGGAAAGCTGCATGCCGACTTGCAAACAGATTACAAACAAGAAGTAGAGAGAGCAGAAGACTATCTTTAAAGAGGGTTAAATGAGTGATGTTTGTTATCTTTAATTATCACTTATAATAAACCCTCAATTCATGAAATATCTTAATATACTGCTGCTTTTGTTTGTTGTTTCTACAGCAGTGAGAGCACAGAGTTCTTTACTACAAAACCCTTATAGCCGTGATCATATTAGCCTTAATGGGCCTTGGCATTATATTGCTGATCCTTATGAAAACGGATATTACAATTATAGAAGAAAAGCCTTTGACGAGATAGGTAACAAAAAGGGTGGTTACTATGATAATCTAAAGCAAAATAATCCTATGTCTTTGATAGAGTATGATTTTGATCATGCTCCTACTCTTGATGTTCCTGGAGATTGGAATTCTCAGGTAGAAAAACTGGAACTCTATGAGGGTACGGTGTGGTATCAGAGAGCGTTTGAGATAAGCCCCGAGAAAGGTAAAAAATACTGGCTTTACTTTGGTGCCGTTAATTATGAAGCTCATGTATATCTGAATGGTAAGAAGCTGGGCACACATAAAGGAGGTTTCACACCTTTCCAGTTTGAAGTAACTGACCTGCTCCATGAGGGGGATAACTTCATAGTGCTGAAGGTTGATAATACCAGGCATCAAGACGAAGTGCCTACTGTAAATACTGATTGGTGGAATTACGGAGGTGTTACCAGAGATGTTTTGCTCATCAATACTCCTGATAGTTACATTCAGGATTATCAACTAAAACTAAACCCTGCAAATAATAAAGAGATTCGCGGTTTTGTGAAGGTGGAAGGGGAGGAAAGTGAAGTGAAGGTTGCTATTCCTGAGCTGAAAGTAGATGAAGCTATTGCTGTAGATAGAAATGGCTATGCTTCATTTGCTATTCCTGTGAAAAAAGTGGTTTACTGGAGCCCTGAAAACCCTAAGTTATATGAGGTGCAAATAAGTTCTTCTAATGATATGGTGTTAGATAAAATAGGGTTCAGAACTATTACCACAGAGGGGACTGATATTTTGTTAAATGGAAAGTCAGTGTTTTTAAGAGGCATTTCTATGCATGAAGAAAATCCATTCTTACCAGGAAGACTTAGGGGAGAGGGAGATATTAGAATGTTATTTCAGTGGGCTAAAGAACTCAATTGCAACTTTATCAGACTGGCCCATTATCCGCATGATGAAAAAGCGCTGAAGCTGGCCGATGAAATGGGCTTGATGGTATGGGCGGAAATACCTGTTTACTGGACTATATCTTGGGAGAATGAGGCTACTTATAAAAATGCGGAGGCTCAACTTACAGATATGATAGTTAGAGATAAAAATCGAGCATCTATAATGATTTGGTCGGTAGGAAATGAAACGCCTGTGAGCGAGCCTAGGATGAAATTTATGGGAGGCCTAGCGGATAAGGTGAGGTCTTTAGATGATTCCAGGTTAGTGGCCGCTGCGCTAGAGGTATCCCAAAAGGAAGGTGAGATGGTTTGGACCTGTGATGATCCGCTGGTAGATAAGATTGATTTAGTTAGTTTTAATGAATATGCAGGTTGGTATTGGCTTACTCCTTCAGAGTTGAGTAAAATAAAATTTGAATTTGATATTGATAAGCCTGTTTTTATCTCTGAATTTGGGGCAGGTGCTTTAGGAGGTTTTCACAGCGAAGATAGAGTGAGGTGGTCAGAAGAGTATCAGGAAGACCTTTATACCAATCAGATAAAATTACTTACCGAAATTAAACAGCTTAGGGGTATGACGCCCTGGATTCTGGTCGATTTCAGGTCTCCCAGAAGACCGCATTCAGTATATCAAAACTTCTGGAATAGAAAGGGATTGATATCAAACACAGGGGATAAGAAAAAGGCCTTTTTTATCTTAAAGGATTACTATCAAAAGCAGGAAGAGGCTTACAAAAAATAGTATCTATTTTAAATCATGGATAAGGGCGAATGTTCAATTAAGAAGCATTCTCCCTTATTTTTATAAAGGATTCTGAAAGTCACCTAAAACGAATTGAGAAATGGGAGTTATTAATAATTAGAGTTTTGCAAACGTTTTCGATTGAAGTGTGGTTGTATCTAATACCTACATACAACAAACGCTAATTATTATGGATAAACTTATCATTCAAAAGCCTGCACTAAAGTTTATGGTAGAAGTGTCTTCCGGTGAAGGAGAGTTGATTTTTAATGTTAATCGTTACATAGATGCCAGCCATCAGGAAGAAATGGCTTTCAGTGCTCAGTTGGCGAAATATGATGCCATTAAATGTAAGGATCGCTTTCATAATTGTCATGAGCTTATTCATAAGTTGCTCAAATTCATGCAGACAGAATTAGCTCCGGTAGGAGACAAGCCCAAAGTAAAGATGACCTTAAGGAGAAGCAGAACGTTTGGTAAATACTAGCGAGCTAACTTACCCTCTTTTACACTAGGATATATTTCTTCAAAAGATAGCAAGTTGTTATTGAAAGTACGCTTATAAATATGTGTTCTGTTGAGTTGTTCTATGGAGCTATTACCAGAGGCTGAGAGTAGTTCAATAAAATCTTTTAAGGTTTCTTGGTGATAATTTTTCACTCTCTTCCATTTTTCTGATACTACCAATCCTTTTCTTAGGTGAGGTTTGTTAGAAGTAACACCTGTGGGGCAGTTATTAGTATCGCACTTTAGAGCTTGTATGCAACCTAGTGCCAGCATCATTCCTCTCGCGGAGTTGCAGATATCTGCCCCCATGCTTAAGGCTTTGTATATATCAAAGGCAGTAAATATTTTGGTAGCGGTTATTACTTTAATGTCTTTTTTGAGATCGTAACCATTGAGCATATCTACCACAAATATTAAAGCTTCTTCCCATGGCATGCCTACATAGTTAGAGAAGTCAATGGGGGCCGCTCCTGTACCACCTTCAGCGCCATCTACAGTAATAAAATCAGGTTTGATGCCTGTCTTACGCATTGCCTCACATATTTCTATAAACTCATCTTTGTTACCTATGCATAGCTTAAAGCCGATGGGTTTACCTTTGGAAAGGTCTCGCAATTCTTTAATGAAATAGCACAAGCCTTGAGCGTCATTAAATGCAGAATGTCCTGGAGGAGATAGGACGGTAGTATGTGGTTTTACGCCTCTTATTTCAGCAATCTCTTCATCATTTTTAGAGGCTGGTAATACTCCGCCATGACCCGGTTTGGCTCCTTGAGATATTTTTATTTCTATCATTTTCACCTCTTGGCGCTCTGCCTGCACTTTAAACTTCTCAGGAGAAAAATTACCATCCTCTGATCTGCAGCCAAAGTAGCCTGTGCCCACTTCATATACCAAGTCACCACCTTGGAGATGGTATGGAGAGATACTTCCTTCGCCTGTGTCATGAAAAAAGTGACCTTCCCTTGCCCCAATGTTGAGGGCAGTGATCGCATTTTTACTTAAAGCTCCGTAGCTCATGGCAGATATATTAAAAATACTGGCCGAATAAGGAGATTTACAATCTGGCCCGCCCACAGTAACTCTAGGGAAATCATCCAGTTTTTTTGCTGGATAAATGCTTTGATGCATATATTCATACCCAGGCTCATTCAGGTCTAGCTGAGTGCCAAAAGGGTGTGTGGCTGTCTGTAATTTAGCGCGTTGGTAAATGTAAGCTCGATGATTCCGATCAATAGGCTTACCATCGGTGTCTGACTCTACAAAGTACTGGTGAATCTCAGGAGATATCAACTCAAAGAAATACCTGAAGTGGCCCAGTACAGGGAAGTTTCTTAATATGGTATGCTTCTTTTGTAGAAGATCATAAATGCCCAATAAAATAAAAGGGCCAATGATAGCTAATGTCCAGATGATGGGAGGCCAAATAAAGAAGATAGCAATGGTTAGGCTTACTAGAACGAGGTTTCCAAAAAATGAATATATTGCGCATGTATTAACTATTTTGTTTTTAGGGCTACTTTTTTCTTGAGTCTGCTTACCGGATCCTGCCTAAATACTTTGTTCATCATTTTATATAATTTAGGGTGTTTACGCTTGAATAGCCTTGGCCTTTGGAAGAAGTATTCACTAATAACGGGAAAGAACTCCTCTTTGCTAGTGCCTCCATAGGCGTTAATGTCAGATTTATTTTTTCTTATTTTTTCAATTTCTCGCTGTAATGCCTCCAGCCAGGGTTGGGCATAGCTATGCTCCATTAATAGACCAGGAATTCCATCAATACTACCATCAGAGTCATCTATAAGGTGTACAAACTCATGAATTCCAACGTTAGATTTGCTTTGCGGATATTCGAAACCGTAGTGCAAATCCTTTTTGGAAAGGATCATTTTTCCATTCATTACACCATTGCCCACCATTCCTGAAATATTACGTCCTTTGCCTTCTAGCTGATATTCGTGGTTGAAAGAGTTGGGATATATGAGTACTTCAGTAAGGTCATCATAGTTCCAGTTAGGAAAAGCAAATACGGGGATAATAGCACTGCTAGCTACTAACAATCGGTCTGTGTCGGTAATGTCGGTTTCAATGCCTGTGATAAGCTTTTCTGAGATAAATATATTGATTTCCCTTTCAAATTTAGACTTGTCTTTCTCAGTTAATCCACGGTAAAATTTCACTTTATCATTAAGAATATCTCTCCATTCTTGAGAAAATTCCAGCTTTATTAACTTGTTTCGTTTTCTTACACTTCTGGTAAGCCTATAGAACAATAGGTAAGCTGCTATGAGACAGAAGGCCGCTACTACGGGCAGCAAACTAATGTCGTCGCTGTACAGAGGGTAGCAAAAGATTAATAGGATGGTAAAAGCTCCTGCACTTAGGAAATAATCGAACCAATCAGGTTTAAAGTGTTTTTTCATTTTCTAGGGTATTGGTATGTGCTTCTCATATTTTATGAGAGTACCAATAGTTGATTATAGTTAGGTTTAATGGTTGTGCTACCTGCAAGCTTAAAATGGGCAGGGATAGAAACGTGGTGGATAAAACAATTTCCACAAACAGAAGTAGTGAAGCGATGTTTTGCTATCAACCCCCAATTTTCTGTGGTAGTGATGATAATGTTTTTAACAGTAGTTTGAATGTTCAGCGTTTCATGAAAGCAGGAAAGACCTCCTAAGATAAAAGCTTTATTATGAGCTGGGTGACTAATAATAAATTGTATTATAAAGTACAATGAGGTGCCCGTACTTCCAAACATTATAAGCAGCGCAATCATTAGCCATGTAGTGAGTATTATTTGATTTACGCTTTGTTTCGAATTATCCACCAGGTTTCTCTTTGCTAAAATTCATATAGAGAAACGTATATTAATGACCTATGTTTAATAAATGGCTTAAAATTCGCTATTGAGCTGATTTTTTAACGTTTTTTAAGACATCAAATAGTACTTCGTTGAGGTGATTCAGAGCTTCTTCGTCTTGAATAATGTAATCTCTTAAGCCATTTTCTACAAAGGCATGGCTGATGTCAAACGGCAGGTCATTCAATACTACTATCTTTTGCTCAGGGTTAATTTCCATGATTTCACGCAGGGTCTCATGTCCGCTCAGAGCATTAGGCAAGCCGTGATTAATGAAATAATTGAGCAAAATAATATCAGGCTTTAGGTTCAGGTGGTTGATCGCACTTTGGCCAGTGGCAAAATTTCTGATTTTGAATTTAACCAGAGTATCATTAGGTAATTTGAGTTGAAGTTTGCTAAAGTGAGTATTTAAAATTTGAAGAAACATAGGATCGTCTTCTACAATGAAGATGAGTAAGCTATCTTTTAACAAATTTTCATCCATACTCTCAAGTTCAGAAGGAAACTTTAAATCAATAATATCATCTGTAAGTGGCCATTTAGTTCTGTAATGATCCACTTTACTAAAAGTAAAGCCAGGCATAGACGTTAGTACAAAGTTATAAGTATTAAATGCTTTAAGGTTGAAAATGTTTACTAGCCATATCGTATTCTTCAAAAATAATATAAAACATTTATTTTTTGTAAATATTTCGTCTTTTAGTTTGGGTAACTAATTGATTATAAACGAAAAATGCCATCTGAATAGTTCAGATGGCATTTTGATATATAAATAGCTTTAACTATTCTCCAAGAAATGGGTAGCGATAATCAGTAGGAGCATTAAATGTCTCTTTAATAGTTCTGGAAGAAACCCATCTTAATAGGTTTAATGCAGATCCTGCTTTATCGTTAGTGCCTGATCCTCTGGCTCCTCCGAATGGTTGCTGACCTACTACTGCGCCTGTAGGCTTATCATTGATGTAGAAGTTACCAGCAGCGTGTACGAGTTTTTTCGCGGCTAAATCAATGGCATATCTGTCAGTAGAGAAAATAGCACCAGTAAGTGCGTAAGGAGATGTGCTGTTTACCAGCTCCAATGTATCTTCGAAGTTTTCAGCATGGTAAACATATATAGTTACCACAGGGCCGAAAATTTCCTCACACATGGTAAGTGACTGAGGATCTTTAGTTTCGATAACTGTTGGTTCAATGAAGTATCCTTTAGACTTATCATATCCACCACCAGCAATGATTTCATTCATATCATTAGCCTTGGCTTTATCTATATAACCAGCTATCTTATCAAAAGCATTCTCATCAATAACTGCATTAACGAAGTTAGAGAAGTCTTCAGGGCTACCTACTTTCAGTGTTTTTATGTCTTCGATTATATAACCTTTTACTTCTTCCCATAGGTTAGATGGCACATACACTCTTGAGGCAGCAGAACATTTCTGTCCTTGAAATTCGAATGAACCTCTTACTATGGCAGTGGCCAGACGTTTAGCATCGGCTGATTTATGAGCCATAATAAAGTCTTTACCACCGGTTTCTCCTACTATGCGAGGGTATGTTCTGTACTTATCAATATTCTGACCTATAGTTTTCCATAGTTGTTTGAATACGGCAGTACTTCCTGTAAAGTGTAGACCTGCAAATTCAGGGTGATTAAAGATTACATCACCTGCTACTGGTCCATCTACAAATATAAGGTTGATTACCCCATCAGGTAAACCTGCTTCTTTAAATACCTGCATGATTATGTTAGCAGAATATACTTGAGAATATGCTGGCTTCCATACTACGGTGTTACCCATTAATGCTGCTGAGGCAGGTAAGTTACCCGCTATAGCAGTGAAGTTAAAAGGAGTGATGGCAAATACAAAACCTTCCAGAGGTCTGTATTCTGTTCTATTCCATACACCAGGAGAAGAAGAAGGCTGATCATCATAGATCTGCTGCATGAAATGTGCGTTGAACCTTAAAAAGTCCACTATCTCACAGGCTGAATCGATCTCGGCCTGAAAAGCATTTTTTGACTGCCCCATCATGGTGGCAGCATTTATTTTATTTCTGTAAGGTCCGGCAATAAGATCAGCAGCTTTAAGGAAAACGCTGGCTCTGTGTTCCCAGCTAAGAGAAGCCCAAGCCTCTTTTGCACCTAATGCTGCATTTATGGCCTGCTCTACGTGAGATGAATCTCCCTCATGAAAATACCCTAGCACATGCTTGTGATCGTGAGGAGGGGTCATCGCTATTTTATTTCCGGTAGTTACTTCTTCGCTACCAATGTACATAGGTACCTCTACTTCCTTTGCTCTCGTTTCTTCCAGCGCTTTTTTTAGCGTTTCTCTTTCTGCTGTTCCCGGTGCATATGATAATACCGGTTCATTGGTTGGAGTAGGTATCTTGTATATTCCTTTAGGCATTGCTTAAGTTAATTATTTAGTATTACAAAATTTTTTTCACTAGTAAATCTACTTTAATAACTTAACTAATCGCCTGATTGTTACAAAATATTCATAAGTTCACTAAGGCAGCTGATTTCCGTAAGTTGCTTTTCCTTATGGCGGTTACGCTCCGGGTTGAAGTAAATAGAAGCAATATCAGCATTTCGGGCTCCTCTAATATCAGCATTCAAGTTGTCTCCCACCATGAGTCCTTCATAATTAGCAATGCCAGCTACCTCTAAAGCATGATCAAAAATCTCTTTGTTAGGCTTCTTATACCCAATACTGTCAGAGGTGATCACACCCTTAAAATAAGAAGTAAGATTGCTGCTATTGATCTTTATCTGCTGTACATCATTAAAGCCATTGGTGAGTATATAAAGTTGATACTTACTTTGCAAGTAGGTGAGCACATCATGGGTATAAGGGAAAAGGTTCGTTTTGGTGGGGCATAGCTTCAGGTAAGCATCTGATATTTTAAGTGACAGCGGCTTATCCAACACCTTAAAATGATGAAGTATTTTATGAAATCGTTCTTCTCTAAGTTTGTCTTTATCAATGAGGCCATGATTAAACTGATCCCAAAGGCCGTAATTTACTGTGGTGAATCGTTCTATAAATGCACTGCTGCTAAAGCCCCCCCAGCCTGTATAAGTCAAACTGTTTATATAGCTCTTCCAGCGCTTCGGAAGCGTTTTTTTGGTAATCCCATAAAGTATGATCGAGGTCGAAGAATATGGCTTTATAGTTCATTCACGTTGCCAGTTTTTGGTTTCCAGCTTGTTAAGCGCCAGCTCCCGGTTAGAATACATCGTTTTATAAGTCTGTAGGTCAATTTTTAAGGTTGGTCTTTTTCTAAAAACTGGAATATCTGACTGATAATGTCATAGACCTCATCTTTAAGGTGATAAAAAACCCATTGATCATGCTTGCGGGTACTTACTATACCTGAGTTTTTTAAATAAATAAGATGTCGAGACGTTTTAGTTTGTGTGAAGTCTAGAATTTGCTCTAAATCAGAGATGCACATCTCTTTATTTTGAAATATGAGGAAAAGTATCCTAAGCCTGGATTCATCAGAACAGGATTTGAATATTTGGGAACCAAACGACAAGCTGAAATTTTTTAACCTCATAAATTTACAACGGAGTAAAAGATGTATATTATCAAATTTAAAAAATAATTAGTGAACATTATAAGGAAATTTACCGTTCAATTGATAACTTCGGAATTTTGCACAATGCCCGTTTTGATGACTATAAAAAGCCACCACAGAAATAATTCATCCCTTATTTTCTTAATGTTGATACTTTGTTTAGGTCTGTTGTTTTCATCACAAAACACTCAGGCTCAAGGTAAAAAACGAGTGATACAATTATCAGGAATTATCTTGGGAGAAGACAGTGTAGCCGGAGTGCCCGGGGTAAATGTCTATGTGCCTAAGGCCGGTAGAGGAACTTCTACCAATAGGGTGGGCTACTTTTCCATGCCTACACTAGTAGGAGATGAGATAGTAATTAGTGCAGTAGGCTTCGAAAAGCAATATTATAGAGTGCCCGATACCGAAGGAGATAACCTTACGATATTGGTAGAGTTGATTTCTGATACCACCTTTTTGGAGACGGTGGAAATTATGCCTTTCCCCACAGAGGAGATTTTCAAAGAGGCTGTGCTGGCGCTGAACTTGCCGGTGAGCGAAGATGTGAACTCACAAAACCTGAATGATGAATTACTAGCCCTTATGATGCAAACCACACCCATGGATGGCTACGTAAACTATCGATATTATATGGATAACTGGGCAATGTATCAAAACGATAGATTCGGCCCCAGGCCCAATCCACTGCTGAATCCCTTTAATTGGGCTCGGTTTTTTAAGGGCTTGAAAAATAAGAAAAAGGATTAGTCAATCCTTTGCGATAAAAAATAAAAATTTCAGTATAATTGCAGCCCATTAAGGAACGGGATGTGGCGCAGCCCGGTTAGCGCACCACGTTAGGGACGTGGGGGCCGCTGGTTCGAATCCAGTCATCCCGACGATTTTACAACAACAAAAACCAAAACCCCTTAAAACATATGTTTTAAGGGGTTTTTTGTTATTACCCCACCAACTAAACACAAAGAAAATCAATAAAAATGTGCCCTTTTCGTGCCCCCTTTTTTATTGCTATTTTTAGTGTTGATGATGAATTAATGTATTGATAATCAATTTGTTGAGTTTTATTGAATGAACTCGATTGGTTCTAAATGACCTCCGTTTCTGTGCCCTTTTTTAAAAAGGGCACAAATAAAGTCAAATTACATTAAACACTATGTTATATGAGGAGTCAGTCAACATTTGGTTTTTCTTTTTATGTTAAGAAGTATAAGAAAATAAGCGGTCAGGTGCCTATTTATGTGCGTATTACGGTTAATGGACACTCTGTGGATATGTCTATCAAGCGCAAGGTACATCTGGAAGATTGGGATGCTGTGAAGTCCCGAGTGCGTAAATCTGGCAAAGGGAGCGATATTTTAAATAGCTATTTGGGTACCCTGCGTAATAGATTATATGAATGTATAGAAGAGCTGGAAAAGGAACGAAAGATAATTACAGCAGATGCCATTAAAAACAGGTATACCGGGCAGGATCAGCAGCGTAATACCTTACTTCAACTTGTAGAATATCATAATCGGGAAATGGGCTACGAGCTTAAGGAAGGCACTATGAAGAACTATCGGAGTACTGAAAGGTATATTCGTAAATTTCTTAAATCCAGACTTAGAGTAAAGGATATCTACCTGGAAGAGTTGAATTATGGTTTTATTAAATCCTTTGAAAGGTATATCAGAAATAATCCTTTGCAATCGAACTTACCCTGTACGCAGAATGGTACAATGAAGCATATGGAAAGGTTGTGTAAAATGATGAATCTGGCCTTACGGGAAGAGTGGATAACTAAAAACCCGTTTATTAAATACCAACTGAAATTTAGGAAGACGGAAAGATGTTACTTAAATCATGATGAACTGCAGCATATAGAAAGTGTAAAGCTGACTAAAGATAGGTTGGTGTTAGTAAGAGATGTGTTTGTTTTTGCCTGTTATACCGGGTTGTCATATATAGATACCTTGAATTTATCGACAGATAATATTATTAAAGGAGTGGATAATGAATTGTGGATTACAGGTAGACGACAAAAGTCTGATAAGCTATTTTCAGTACCGCTTTTGCCGAAAGCATTAAGTATTTTAAAGAAGTATAAACACCGCAATGATTTGCCTATGAAAGGTGAAGGCAAATGCCTGCCAGTATATTCCAATCAAAAGACTAATCAATATTTAAAGGAGCTGGCTGTACTTTGCGGAATTAATAAAAATCTCACCTTCCACACTGCCAGGCACACCTTTGCAACTACTATAACCTTAGCAAATGATATCCCCATAGAAACCGTGAGTGAAATGCTTGGCCACACGAAATTGAGTACCACACAAATTTATGCTAAAGTGATAAAGCAAAAGATCAGTAGAGATATGGCGGGGTTGAGGGAGAAGCTTAGGTAGTAATTAATAAAGGAAGAAGGTTTCAAGGCTTAAAAGCTTTAAGTTATAAGCATAAAACAGGAAGCTGTATGGAAGCAATAGTGACTTCCTTAGTAATCCTTCGATAAGACTAACTGATGTAGTTCCCCCTAGAGCTATTTTATGTGCTTTTATGAGCTTTTCTTTTAATATTTGAAGGTATAACACAGGTTTTATTGATGTCATTACCTTCAAAACCACCATTTAATATTCTATCCCTATTAAGAAAACTAAGCATTTAATTATATTACAAATCAATACATAGTATAAACGCTTTCAGTTCAATGAAAATATTCAAAATATTATTTCTGTTGGTGATAATGGTAAGCTTTGGTTTGCTGTCTTCATGTAATGATCCCTTTGATGAGATCAGTAAAAAGGAATTGCCAACAGAGCCAGGAGGAGACAAATCTGAACCCATTGGGAACAGGGAATAATCGTTGTAGCTTACTATTAATGTATATTTTACTTATGTAAGATAATCGAAGATTTAACACTTAATTCAACCTAACCTATATCTAATGAAACTTTTAAGGTTTAAGCTTTTTAATTATTGTATTGCTCTAGCAGTGGCAATAATTTCTTGTACAGAACCAGAAGAAATGTATAAAAGGGAATTGCCTGAGGACACTAAAGGATTAGAGCAATTACTAAGCGGCAATGGTTTGGATGATAAAGCTCGTATGTCCATACATTTTGAGTTGTATAAAGATTATAAGTCCACGGATCTTTCATTGGCCGAAGAGCACGTAGATCAATTATTGTCTATATCTCAAAAGCATGGTAATATTTACTATCAGGCTCGTGGGGAATATTCTAAAGCCTTTATAGCTAATTTAAATAGCGATTACAAGCTTGCAATAGATCATTATCTTACTGCTTCTGAGTTATTTGCTAGTATAGATGATCATCTAAGAAATGCTGATGCCATTCATAATATTGGAGATATTTTTTTTCGTATAAAGGCATATGATTCGGCCTTACCTTACTTTCAGAAAGCTGCGTCCCTCTATGAAAAGGTTGGAGACTGGTATTACCTTGCACATGCTCAAAAAAATATAGCCACGAGTAAGTATAAATTGGAGGAATGGAATGAAGCCACTGCTTATTATAATGAGTCAATCAATAGTCTAAGTAAGTCAGGGAAAGAGTATGGTGAGGAGTTGAGTAACCTTTGCAATAAGTTAGGTAATGTGGCTTATAACAAACAAGATTATGATAAAGCTGTAGAATATAGTGAAAAGGCTCTGGCAATGAGTAATGTTTCAGATCGTCAAAAGCACTTAATTTACTTGAATATTGCCAACATTTATAATGCAAAAGGAGAGTTTAATCAAACAAGAAAATGGTTGGACAAAGCTCATGAATTAGCGAGTCAAATTTCTTTAGATGAAGCAAATTCGATCTTAAGCTTAAATATAGAAGGAGAGCTTTATCAACTTCAGGGTGAACACGCAGAAGCGATAAGAACTTTTAATAGAGCTATAGCCCAAGCAGATAAAGAAGTGATTAATGAATCCCTGATACAAAGTTTGAATTTGATTTCTAAATCCCAGAGAGCTTTAGTTTCAAAAGGAGGGAGAGTGAATATTAATGAGATTTTTAAGGTAGAAGATTTACGAAAAAAGCAAGATGATTTGAGGGTTAAATTAGTGGATCAACTAGATTATAAAAGGTTACAGGTTTTGTTGGATAAAGAAATAGAGATCCACTATCGTGATATTAAACAAGCTGAAATTGATCGGGAGCGTGCTACCATAATTAACTGGGCAAGTGCGCTTATTCTATTATTCATTTTGCTTCTTATTGGTACTGCTATTTATCTCAAGGTTGAAAAAGTGAATTACGAGACTAAGGTGAAAAAAGTTAGGGATTTACTTAATGAAGGTTAATAAAAGAGTCAATCATTTTATTCTATAAAGCCTCTTTTCACCTCGTGTATTTCCCTTGAGCTACTATACTGGAAATACTTCTGGTGATAGATGATATATCTGAGCTTTACTTAATTGTATGTAATTAGTAAATGATAAGTTATTTTCCATTATAAAGAGGTTGAAATCCCCATCCAAATAACAATTTAGATGGGGATATCCTTACCCAAAGACTTTAGACGCTTTAAGCGAGATAATACCTAGTGGAGCAAACATCATCAAAAAGCAAAAGCCTAATAATAGGGACTGAGTCATTCCAAATCCTCCTTCCATTCCTAAATGGAAACTATAGGTTGTTGAGCATATACTACAGCAAATCAAGAAGGCTCCATGCAAGATAAAAAACGCATTAACTGCCAATTTTTGGTTCATCCTCTGTTTATTGAATAAAATAATCCTTTTACAAGAGATGAAAAGTTTCTCGATAAAGTCCTTTATTTCTTCTTTATATAGACTTATAAATATTCTTGTAATATAATACAGTATTTCTTTCATATTATTATTTTTTATATGGTTGTTATTTTAAATACAAGTATAAATTAAAAAATAATTACTTTATGCATGAGAGGTGGCGGCCGCAGAAACCCTATTAAAAAAAAACACTAACCCATTAAAAACTAAGGTTTTGCTGAAATCACTACAGGAGAGGAGTTGGCAGGATCATGCTCCAGACTATCAGAATTTTGGGCTGGGGGGTTAATAATAGGCATTTGACATATTGCGCCTTCTCCTGAATGACATCCGAAAATATCCATGCTTTTTGTTTTTGGCTGATAAGCTTCATGGCCATAGCCAGGCAAATGGTGAAGAGTGGGATAGTAACTTCCCACATCCATCTCAGTCTGGTTTTGAGATATCTTCATGCCTTTTCTCCCATAAAGTGATATAAGTCTCTTGCATAATGTCTTCGGCATCAGCCACTACCTCTACCAGGTTCATGGTGATCTTAAAAAGCTCATGACCATAGGTATCCTGCAGCACTTCCAGTGCTCTGCCGTCATTCTCAGAGAGCAGCAATAGGATGAGTCGGTCAATAGCTGTACCAGGCATAGGCAAAAAAGAAAAGTACCTTAACAAGCTAGCAACAGGATATATAATATGTTGGAAAATTTACATCATTAGCTTACACTCATAAGTAAAAAAAATTGGGCGCTTAATGAGAGAATCCAGCGGTTAGTGACGGCTTTAAATGAGAGGAGAACCCAGCACAGGAAAATATATTTATGGATGATGAGTAGGGTAAAGGCCTCAATATCAGTATTGATAAGAGAAAACAAGAAGCGACTATCTCCAGGAGACCGTCGCTTCAGGAGGTGCTGTCTACCGAAGTGACAGCGCAAACAAAATTGGTTTTTATCTTAACATTAAAATTATGAAAAATCTAATTAAAAAACTGTCTGTAGTGGCTTTGTTATTATCTGCTTTGAGTGTATTTGCCTTCAATAGTGAAAAAGCTGAAGCGGAGACCACCTGGTTTGAGCTCGATCAGCAAGGCAATATTATCACCCCGCACTTGCAGGGTAACCCTGGATGCGTATCCGGGGATAAGTATTGTGCTGTGGAATTTGATAATAGTGTGCTGGAGAGCGATGACACACCACCTATTAGCAACATAGAAGAGGCGGGAGCTGCTTCCTTGTATCTTCAGGTAACCATGCGAGACTAGCAGGTACTATAACAGGGGCCAGAAGCCCCTGTTTATTTCTACTGATATTGCTTGTCAGAAATCACCAGCACAGGTAATGCCTTCACCTCCCTGATCAGCCTAAACCCCTGCTGCTTGAGTTGATGCTTTACACTATCCAGATCATTCAGATCTCCCTGAAGCGATATGCTTACCGTAAGTTCCTCCTCCAGATCACTCACCACCCTCCATTGGCTCTGTCTGAGATTACTTTCCAGCATCTGCGTTAATTGAGCTATAGTGATTTCTTTCTGAGAGGAATTATTTTTCCTATCGACTCTCTGCGCGCTCCTATCATCTTCCTGAGATAATACCAGACACGACATGGAGCGTTTTTCGATATGAGCGGTAATACCCAGGTGATGATCAAAAAACAAATTCAGGTCACGCTGCATAATAGCCAGGCGCTCCTTTTCTGAAAGCTTTGCAGGCAGATAGAATGAGTAACAA
Organism: Fulvivirga maritima; assembly: GCF_021389955.1. NCBI lineage: Bacteria > Pseudomonadati > Bacteroidota > Cytophagia > Cytophagales > Fulvivirgaceae > Fulvivirga > Fulvivirga maritima. Next base: position 1,073,337 of record NZ_CP089980.1, on the reverse strand, counting down.
TAGATATTGTCTTGCTGCCACTGATAATAACTGTTAATGCTATCTAAGGTGCTGCCAGAATGGGGGGCTATTAAACGGGCACGCGTAGAATCAGATAACTCAACAATAATATGATTCTTAGTGTTAAAAGAAGGTATTTCATACGCCTCTTTAAATAAACTTAAAGCCGATAGGTTATGATACAAGCGATGGCCTCTGTAATTAATAATGCTTGAATTATTATCGGGTAAGCGAGGCGTAACAGCGGAATAGAAATAGGGCTTTACAGAGCCTTCCCTCAACGATAAAATAGGCTCATACAGCTCTAAGGAGATATCTTGCTTCAAATGCATGGCAGCCGGACCACCGGACAGTATGCCTTTCATCACTTCCGGGGTGGCGTATAATTCCGAGGTAATCGCTTTGATCACCCCTTGAGGGTTGACCCATACCTGATGCGGATATCCATTATGCGGGAACCAAGCATCTGCAAGCGGTTGAGTAGTGCTGAGCAGGTTAGCAGGAATTTCCCAGCCTTTATCCTTGAAGTGCGCTATGACCTCCTCAGGATCATCTCTATTGTTAATGAGTATGACCTGTATGTCCTGATCAAATTCATTTTGCAGCTTCTCCACTCTTTTTAGAGACTTCATGCAAGCCCCACAGTAGGCACTCCAAAAATCCAATATCACCCATTTTCCTTTGTAATCATACAATTCTACCGTGTCCTTTTCCGAGAGATAGGGATACAAAGAGACGTTAGGAATGGCTTCACCCACGGTAAGCGATTGTTGCTGCGCCTGCACTGGCAAGGCGAACATACTGATCAGGTAAACTATATCAATAACCTTCATTGCGCTATCTTTCATTTTGTTCTATTCCTGAAATTGAAACCACATTATAGGGAAGGGGCAGGGTATACCTGAGATCATGAGGAGCTAGCGAATAAGTGCTGTTGCCCAGCTGCCTTTGGAGCGTTATGTCTCGTCCATCATAAGCAATATAACGCTTGATGTCAGGCCATCTGATGCCTCTGAATACCAGCTCTTTGCGTCTCTCCAGTAATATCCGTTCCAATGCCTGTTCAGCATTGCTGATGGCTATTGGTACAAAATGTCCCTGTTCATAACGATGCTGCAGAAGTGTATTCAAATCATGCAGCGCTTCAGTCACTTTTCCGGTACGGGCATAACATTCACTGCGTATCAGGTAGAGTTCGTCTGTAGCTATACCACTGAAATAATACATAGCAAAGAAGTTGCCGTTGTTGTAAGAGCCTCTGAAGAAATGATCACCATCCGCTTCACGATAGAAGAGTGACTTCCTCAGGTCATGCTCAGCATAGCTGTTGTATAGCTCAGGGGCTATCCTCATTCTATCATTGGACAACGGCCCCTCGCTCACATAAAGCATACGGTTATAAAAGACCGTTTCAGGGTTAAGGATCTCAAAGGGATAAGAAGCAGAGGGATCAAGGTCATTATAATCCATCAGCTCATGGTATAGCTGTAAACTTTCATCTGCTGCCAGCAGTGCCTGTGAGTACCTTCCGGTCTGCAAATACACCTTAGCGAGCAAGGCCTGAACCGAAGCCTTTGAAGCGCGTGTAGATTCCTGTGCGATGCCAGGCAGTAGCGGCAATGCTGTTTCCAGATCATCAATAATCTTTTGATAAGTGTCTTCCAAAGAACTGCGCTGATAAGTGACATTGATATCAGGATCAGTGCGCAAGGGTAATCCTAACTGACTGGCTGCAGAAGCAGCCTCATACTGCTGACAAAACACCTGAGCCAATTGAAAGAAACACCAGGAACGATGAAATAAGGCCGTTCCTCTGATGCGGTCGAAATCTGCCTTTTCATCCGGAGCTACCTCTACCTTTTTAATGCCTTCCAAAACGGCATTAGCATAATAAATAGTAGCGTAAGGCATATTCCAGCTGGGTACCTGATCATCATCCTGATAGATATCTTCCTGCCAGAGGTAAGCCTTACGATGAATTAATGAAGCGCCACTGGTCATGGTCTCCCAGTCTTGCTGGGTGATATAATAATCATCAGCACTTACCTCGCCCAGGGAAGGAGTGGCGGTATTCATATCCAGCGCATTATCTAAAATGGCCTGATAGTCCTTTAAACTAGAAGGCACCACCTGTTTTTTGTCGCTACGTATCTCCAGCCATTCCTCCTGATCACAGGCAGAGAGCAGTAGCAGGAGTATAAAAGTATAAATTGATTTCATGATAAATTAAAGTTTAATATTAGTACCAATAGCATATACAGGCCCCGGGAGTAGCTCAGCATAAGGATAATCAGGGTCTAATCCTTTGTCATTGGCTCTCCATAGTATGCCCAGATTATTGAGATAGAGATAACATTCTATGCTTCTGTACCAGGAAGCACGCTGCCCTTGCGGTTGAAAAGTATATCCCAGCCTGATATCCTGCAACCGAATATGATCTCCCTTCTCCACCAGTACCTCTGAGAAGTTATAAGCATAATCCCTGAAATTGGAAGCCTCATTCACCGTAGGCATAGAAGGTACTTGGGTGTGTGCTTCATCTCCAGGGTTTTGCCAGCGATCCATAAAGTCCTGATGCCCCATTTGCTGACCATCAAATACACTCTGATAACTTATGCTATTGCGCCTGAATACATAGTTGAGCTTAAAGGTCAGGTTAGCGCTCAGGCTAAAATGCTTGTAGGACCAGGTGTTCCTTATTGAACCAAAATAAGGAGGCACCACCAGACCTACTTCTTTCAGCTCCTCGAAAGTGAGGTTGTTGAAATAGGTTTCATAATCCGTGCTTTCTTGCCCATCTACCATAACCAGAGGAGCTCCGGTGTTAGGATCGAGACCGCTCCAGGGAATAGCATATAGCGCATCTATCGGTGCCTCCTCTTTTAGCTTCAGCGTGCTGTTTCTAAAGAAAGAATATATCGAACTATTGTTAGCCTCATCATCAAAAGAGGTAAGACGCGTTTTCGCATAGCTGACCAAAAAATCAGTCTGCCATTTGATGGCACCATTGAGGTTAAGCGTGTTAAGGGTGAGATCCCAGCCTTTCGTTTTGGTATTAGCATAGTTGGCCATAAAGCCCTCCACTTGTAAGCTGGAAAAGCCAGTGGTAGGATCTAATGACTGCCTGCCCAGCAGGTCTTTCCCTTCCTTTCTGAAGTATTCAAATGAGCCGGATACCCTGTTGTTCAATGCCTTAAAATCAATACCAGCGTTCCACACCGCTACCTTCTCCCATCTAAGTTGCGGATTGCCGGGACTCACTATGTCAGCTACCTGAAAGTCAGTCAAATAAGAAGAGAGATAACGCGCCGTCACAAAAGCCGTGGCCTCCCGGTTGATGTTACCATTATAACCATAAGTAGCCCTCAACCTGAGGTAAGGCAGCCAGGAGAGGTTCATAAAACTTTCTTTAGATACCGTCCAGGCGGCACCTACAGACCATAAAGGCACCCCTTTTTGATTGGTTTTTACTCCAAACAAGTTAGAAGCATCCCAGCGGGCACTGCCTGAGAGCGTGTATCGCTGCTTAAAAGTGTAAGCCATATTGCCGTAGTAAGAAATATAGCGGTTCAGAAGATCAGACAACGAGGTATTAGGAGGCGCTATTCTAGCCCTGCCGTTAGGGCGGGTGTAGTGATAGGTGATATAATCAATCATATCTACGGTGGTGAGCACCTCATCATCATAGCCAAAATACTCAAAGCCTTGCCCTTGAATATGCACCTGCCGTACCTCCGCTCCGGCTAAGGCAGAAACCTCATGCTCTTCCCTGAACACCTGATAAGTACTAAGTTGTACCCTTCCCGAATGCGCCTTTTCCTGACGGTGGCCTACCTGCAAGATGTCATTATATGGAAAGAGTTGATCCCCCTCATCATCCGTAAAACGGTTGACCAGGTTACGCACATAATAACTCTCTTTGCTGCGCAGATCGGTGTCCTCACTGCTCTGGTGCTGGTACTGATAAGAAAGCTGTAAGCTGGTGTTAGGCAAAAACTCATATTGCAAGCCCACGTTGATGCGCTGCTGCTGTTGCTTGATGGTGTTATCCATCAGGTCACGCTCTTCCAACGGCAGGTACTGCCAGTTGAGTAGCCCTTCCTCTTCAGCCTGATTGACATAAGGCAGGCGGTAATCGCGCACTACCGGTAGCGCATTACCATTATCATCAATAAGTTGATTATAAGGATAACGGGAGCCGTAACCACCCCAGGCCAGCCCATTGTTCTGGCGCCGCTGACTGCTCAGGAATAAGCCCGTTTGTAACTGTAGCTGCTTGATGGGCTTGAAAGTATTGCGGGCCGTTAGCGTTACCCGTTCGCTTTCATTACCGATGACGTTGGCTTGCAAAGCATCATAACCCCCGGAAAAATAATAGCTGCTTTTGGTATTCCCTCCCTGCAAGCTGAGCGCATATTGCTGTGATAGCCCGTTTTGATAAAATAGGTTTTCCACGTTTTTGCGCACATCGGCAGTTTCTAATGCCTGCCACTGCTGCTGTACCTGCTCTTCAGAGAGTTCACCCTCTCGCTGTGCTGCTAATAGCTCTACAAAAGGAGATAGCGCAGGCATAGACAGACTATTGAGGTCAGTGTCATAAAAGCCCTGATCAAACAAGCTCTTTTCTATCTCCATAAAATACTGAGCAGACAAATAGTTAGGATTGTCATAGAGATCCGGTGCCTGAGAGATCCGGGCATTAGCTACCAGATTGATTTGCAGCGGCTCCTGAAAAGTCCCTTTTTTAGTGCTGATAACAATAACCCCATTGGCTGCTCGTGCTCCCCAGATAGAAGCTGCCGCCGCATCCTTCAGCACCGTGATATTATCAATGTCATTAGGATTAATACTGTTGATGTCTCCTTCATAAGGAAAGCCATCCAGCACTATGAGCGGATTAGTTTCGCTGTTAATACTGCTGATGCCTCTGATGCGCAGGTTACGATAATCATCACCATAGGTAGCACCTGAGCCTACCAGCCTGCGATCAAACAAGAGGCCGCTGGTGGCTCCGTCCAGGCGACTGATAATATCAGCTCCCACACTTCGGTTGATCAGCTGCTCACTGACCTGCTCATAAGACCCTGTGGCCCGCTCTACAGGCACCTCTTCATAACCGGTAGAGTAAATCTCCACCTCACCAAGCGTCATGTAATCCTCAGACAAAGCCACTAACATATTATGGCTGCTGGCAGCTCTTTCCTGAGACTCATAGCCGATATAAGAAAATACCAACATACTGCCTTCAGGTACTTCCAGCGAGAAGGAACCATTACTATCCGTAATAGTGCCTTTGAGGCTGGTTTTGACAGTGACCGAAGCCCCGGGCAGCGGCAGACTGTCGGTAGAGGCTATGACCTTGCCGTGAATAGTCATCATCTGCTGACAAAAGCTGAGGGATGCACTCCCCAGATAAAGACCAGCACAAAACAAAATGGATAAAAGTGTTTTCATATGTATAGGTTTAAGTAAGAAATTCATTATGGTGTGAGACGACCTCCTGCTGAAGCGGAATAGCCTCCAGCAGGTCCAGGTCATAGATGTGTAGCACCTCCCTCACCCGAGCCAGCCCATCATGGCGGGTGGGGAGAATGATATCAATTGGCTGAGCATAACAGGTAGCATCTTCAATGATGATTCCCTGATCATTATAATACTCATTAAGGTAGCGAATGAGGTCAGTCATGGGGGCATTGCGCAGCACCACGGCATAAGGCCCTAGGGAAGAGTGAGGTCGGCCTCCCAGAGTGCCTATGCGGTCAAGCGTGCTGGTTCTTACCAACAGCCACTTACGAATTAGGATAGGCTTATGAGTCAGAGAGCGATTAAAAGAAAAGAGTCTACTGCACCAAAGGCATAGTTGTGCCAGGCAGCAAGAGTACAATTTTTTCATGCTGTAGGTTTTAGGATAGGAAAAATGGAATAGATGGCAGGAGAGGAGCGGCCAGGTGCACAGGACCGAAAGGCGTTAAGTAAATAACCACCTCCCGGTCTACCTAAACAACTAACGGAGCTCCCACTTCAACTCAGGAAGGAGGGCGATGACGGTGTAGCCAGGTGTAGTAAGACAGAATCATGGGCAAACAGTATTATTTATAAATGACTGTCTCCATAGTAAGCAAGAAGAAAAACCTATAAAAAAAGAGGCGTGGGACTCACTTACTGTATTTGGAGGTCCTGGGAGACCTTTGGACACAAACAAGCGAGCCCACGCCTTTGGCGTGAGCATTACACTTATTTCTCGTGTCCAATTGAAAATTTCCCAGGTTCCCAAATACGAGACAAAGTGCGAATGCTTCGAATATCTTGAAGTATTCGCAAATCTAAGATTTTAATTAAAAAATGTCACAGTTCCTTGAACCGTAACATAAGTTGTATCCAAGGTACAATTTAATCTTTATAATGACAAATATGTCATTATAAAAAACATTATTAATTATCAGATTGCCTGCATGGGGCAGATAAGAAATGATAAACTTTTAAAAGAAATTGCTATTCAGGTCAAAAGAATACGAGAATCTAAGGGGCTTACCCAAGAAGAAGTGTACAATGATACGGGCATACATGTTGGCAGAATAGAAACAGCAAAGTCAAATGTTACAGTGAGTACTTTACATGCTTTATGTGATTATTTTGGAATGAAGCTATCTAAGCTTCTAAAATTGGTAGAGGGGTAATTGCTCCTTAAAAGTCATTCATCTATTCTCTAGATCTCTATCTCTAAACAGCGCTGTGAGTAAAGCAAGCGTAGCAGAAGTATATTGACCTAAATCTTAGTGTTTTCTTAGCCTGATTTAATTGTTCGGAAACCAGATCCTTTTGTTGGGAAATTAAAGAAGTTTAAAATATCTGATTTTAGTATATTAGTTACATAATTTAAATATAGATTGAATAAGGAGGTATATCAATAATAAAGGGCTCCACACTTACACTAGGTATTTGCTTAAATTGAGGGGTGGCTTTAATTCATTCCCTTCAATGGAAGATTTGATAGGTTTGAATTGACTACGAATGATGCTTATTTGCTCCCGAAGACTTTTATAAATAAATTATATTGTGTTGAGGAAATAAGGGATTTTTCTTATCTCTTATGGAAGCTATACAGAGTATGTAATCCTATGACCAAAAGAGATGTTTCACTGTCAGCTCTGTCTGATATAGATACTGAAGATATTATAACTACAATTACTAACTCATTGAATTTTTTAAGAGACATTTTTGCCCCGCATGAGGAGAGAGAAGCAGTCTGTGTAGGCAAATTAATAAAGTTAGAATTGAGTCCCGTCATGACATGCACGTCAGAATGGTGCCATCAATTAGAGTTGGCTTATTTAGTAGTGCAGTGAATGAGATGTAGAATATCACAATGCTTGCATTAAGTGACAAGATTCTAAGCTTCGATCTTGATGAAGAAATTATTTTTTTAACAGTAACTAGATGAGAAAAAATTCCATGAAAGAAATTCAATTTAAACGAACAGGTCATACATTACTTAATAATGGGATTTTGGGGGTTTATACATATCTCCAAAAAGCAAAAAGAGAAAGCCGGTTTGAATTCTTTTTTGGTTTTGACCTTACAGAGCATCAACTTGAAATAAATTCTGAGAACCTCATTGAATTACTGGACGAACTTTATTATTGGATGGGGGTAGACATGTATAATACCTATACACTTAAACAGGAAGAGGACGCGGATAAGCTTCAAGATTGTAATATTTTTTATAGTCGTGAACAAGATAAATTCATCCCGTTTCCTAGAATGAATACGTACGGATTAACACACTTACTGACCAATAATGCCCAAGGTGTAACACGAAATGAGGATGGCTGGACGAATTCCCAAAAGCTATCAAAGAGTAATTTGGAAGAATTAGAAAAGTTTGATATGTTTTTCGAAAAATCTGGACTAAAAAAAATGAGCAAACTTTACTATGAGCCCTATACTAAAATTACTCGTTTACCAAAATTAAAAAATGTCTATATCGAGACAGGGGACAAACATTGTTATTTAACGGGAGAGTCATTTAAAGAGTTGGTTGATATTACAAACATTTCTCCATTTTTCTCTGGTCTACAAAATTTTAACTCGCATATGTTTGCAGGTGACAAAAAGATAAGTTGGAAAGCTCGGTACTTAAGTATGTTCTCTCCTGTTCATGCGTTTTATCACTACCCTAATAAATTACGTGAAACGATTTATATATATCTGATTTCATCAGATAACCTAACTCATCAATATGAGCTTCTCAGTAAAATTGATTTAACAAAATCAAGGCTTGAAATAAAGAATCAAGAGTTTGTATCGAACATTAAATTTTCTGATGAAATAGTAAAAGATACATACACTGAACAATTTGAAGTCGCTTTATCACTTGCATATTCGCTTTACAAAAAGGTCATAAAAAAATACGGGAATTTAACGGAGGAACAAGTTCCTGATGATGATCTTTTTGGAACAATTATGACCAAACTTCCTCCACTTGCTTTAGAAACTTTTCAAGCCAACGCTCATGGTAAAACCATGCTTCCAACCATATATGAGAATTTAAATCGCTTAACACCCCTTTTTAAATTGTTTTATGACTTGGAAAAAAAAGGTGTCATTTTCAACCGGCTGTTGCCAAGTTTGAAAATTATTAAGCCAGCCGAGCGCAACGCAAAAAACAAGTTCCGCTTAGAGCGGATTGCACGTGACTATATTGCAAGCGAAATACTCGAAAACAAAAGTATTTTATCATCTATGGAAGATTTGCTTTTCAGGTGCTTCAATTACTTGTGCTCCAATGAACATATTGGCTACAAAGATTACAGACAGTTATTTCTTTTTACTGAATTATATGAATCAAAAATTAATACTATGGATGAAACACTTCAAAGCGCTGCCATTAATTTGGGTAAGCAGATTGGAATAAAAATGCGGCATCAAGATGCTTCACAAAGTGAAGCTGCCAACGCTAAAAAGGGGCGGGGGGATTTAATTTCACTTCGAAAAGCCCGAACCCACAAACAATTTTTGGACGAGCTGATAAGGGTGGATTTTAAATACGGCCTATCAATAAACGAAGAATTGGCCAATAAGATAAACGACCAAAATTATTACACAATAAAGCAATTTTTGATTATTGGTGCATTGAACATTTTAAACCCCGCTATTCATCCTTTCAAACAAACTGAAAAAACTGTATAAACATGGAACTAAAAACAAACAGTATCACTATCACCTATTTAAGCAAAGTGTCTTTTGCTTCTTTGAACGGGGCTGATAAAGAAGTTGACAATATCAATCCAATCAAGAAAGTAACTTTAGCCAATGAAGAACAACTCCCTTATGTATCTTCTCAGGCAATAAGAAGGGCTCTACGTGATCAATTAGGATCCTCAGGATGGCCACTTTCAAAAATAGAGCCTCCAAAATCACCAAAAGCACCTGTGGTAACTTCATTGGATCCTAAAGAATTTATTGATGATGATCTTTTTGGATTTATGGATGCCTCTGGAAGGACTAATAGAACTTCGCCTGTAAGAGTTGAAGGTTTACTTAGTTTATCGCCCTACAAAGGGGATTTGGATTATGGAACCAATTTTATGGGAGAAGGAATACTTACTAAAGAAGGAAAACGGGTTGAGCCAAATATTTTCGAGACTGAAATTCATTCGGGATTCTATAAAGGAACTATTTTAATTGAGTTAGACAGAATAGGTTCAGGGCAAGGTTTTGAGGAAGATGGAGAACTTGCTCCAGAAGAAAAAACAAAACGGGTTTTAGGATTTCTTGACGCTTTCCAGAACCTATGGTCTAGCGGAAGACAAACTCGTTTTCTAGCAGATATATCGCCCAAGTTTGTAGCCGCAGCCTATATGAAAGCTAAGAACCCTATTTTTTTAGAATCTGTTCAGATTGCTGACGGAAATAAAGTCAATTTGGATCAACTAAAACAAGTGGCAAAAGATTATGATCGCTTTGTAGAAGATTACACATTAGCGGGTCAATCTGCTATTTTTCAAAATAGTGATGAAATGAATTCCCTTAGTGAAGGCTTTGATAAAATAAGAAGCTGGGTACATGAACATTATAAAGCGTAATTATGCAGTGTTTAATTGTAGAATTAGCTTGCCAAAGTTGTTCCTTCCGAAACCCCGAGTTTCAAAACTTCCATAAAAGTTACGAACTGCCACCTCCAACTACAATTATTGGTTTGGCCGGAGCGGCATTAGGGCTGAGCCCCAAAGAAAGCCAAGATTATTTTGATGTTGACTTTGAATTTGGAATAAACGGAAGTTACCAAGGAAAATCAAATGACTTATGGAAATATCAGAAACTAAAAGGAAAGGAATACATCTCGGATATCCTGACTCGGGAGATTCTCTTTGAAGGTCATTTTTACATTGCCTTTGCCTCAGAAATTTCAAGCAAAATCAAAGAACTCCAAGAAGCACTTGAACAACCTGTTTTTGCTTTGACATTGGGCAACTCAGACGGAATGGCTAAAGTGGTTAAGACTTCTATTACTTCAGAATTTATTGAATGCACCGAACTGCGTAATTGCCTTGTGGAAGGAAATGTGATGGAAGAAATTTTAGATCAACCGACTGGTCTTGAATTTTCTTTGAGGGATAGTGTTGACCCATTGAGTTATGAAATACCCGTAGCTTTTCATTACGACTCAAATTATGGAATTAGAAAAGTCGTTAAGAGAAAAGAATTCTCATTTATTGGTGAAGAAGCATATATAAAAGGACTTGCAAAAAGAGGAATAAAATATAATGACATTCAAATCCCCTTTTTCAAACTGTAACTATGCTAAGCCAAATTTTCGCAAAATATCAAACCAACAGATACACTGGGGCAATTGAAACTGAAACGCTTATAGAACACACGGAATATGTACTTGAAGCATTAATAAAGTTGAAAAAAAGAACACCTGATTTACCTGATGATTTTTGGCAAGCAGCATATATCACCTGTTTGTTTCACGATTCAGGGAAACTTGCTCGGAATTTTCAAAACTCGCTTGGTCACCATTTTGGAGATGAGAAGATGCGGCACGAATTATTTTCGGGCATAATATTGTGGTTTTTTTCTAAAGAATTTTTCTTTAAAAAAGACAAGTTTGTAGCTGCACTATACTCCCATCACAAGCCGCTGAATTCAGAATTAATTAATAAAGATAATTCTTCAGAAACTCAAATTATCTTAGAAGATTTGATGGAATGGTTTGAGTTTGTAGATACCAAAATCTACAAGCAAGGGAAAAGGTTTAAAAAACCTTCTAGAGATAATATTGAGAGATTTTCTCTGGTGACACCGAATCTTTACAGAAATCTTTTTCTTCATAAGTATTTTGATCATTTTAAAAATAATTGGAGGCCACCAGATCGACTAAAATACATTTATGCAAAAGCAGTTTTAAACATTTCAGACTGGTCAGCTTCTGGACATTTCAACTTGGCAAAACCTTTAATCTATGATAACCAGACATTATTAGATTCTTTAAAAAACAAATTAAGACAAGAAGGTAAAACAGTGGATAATCCTGCTTTCAAAAAATTTCAGTTAGATAGTAAAATTGAATCGAATGTTTTAGCAATTGCACCTACCGGAAGCGGAAAAACAGAAGCAAGTTTAATTTGGGCTTCACAAAAGAGAGAGTTTGATAAAATCATTTATTGTCTGCCCACGCGGGTCACTTCTAATGCAATATATAAAAGGTTGATCGCATATTTTGGTAAAGAAAATTGCTCTATTGTACATTCTTCCGCCTTGCTTTACCAAAAAGAAGTTGACAAAGATTATGAGTCTAGAAAATACCTAAGAGATAAAACATTTTTTAGTAACATTACCATTTGCACGATAGATCAATTACTTACCCAAGGATTTAATTTGGGATTTTGGGAAGTAAAAACTTTCCATTGTAGGAATGCCCGTATTGTAATTGATGAAATCCATCTCTATTCTCCTTATACACTGGCATTAATTTTACAGACCATCAAATATTTAAGGGAGCAATTCAATGCAAAGTTTTATATAATGTCGGCTACCCTGCCCACAAAATTGAAGAAACTACTTGCTGAAGCATTGGGAGGGAGCAACTATAAACTTATTCAAGATTTTGAACTACTTGGAAGAAGCAGGAATCAGTTTGAAGTTCGAAACATCCCAATCCAGGAAAATATGGTTGAAGTTAAAAAAGCTATAAAAAATTATGATAAAGTTTTGATTGTTGTAAATACTGTTAACCAAGCCATTGATTTATATGAAGAATTAAAGCCATTTGCTAAAAATAATGATAGAGACTGTATTTGTTTTCACTCACGTTTTATTCAGAAAGATCGTCAACAAATTGAGACCAATATTTTAGATATTGAAGAAGAAGGTAAATCTATAGTTCTTATTGCTACACAAGTTGTTGAAGTTTCTTTAGATATAGATTTTGATATTTTATTTACAGAAAATGCGCCTATAGATGCCATCATTCAGCGTGCTGGAAGGGTAAATAGAAAAAGAAAGTCAGAGAAGGATTCTAAGGTGATTGTTCATCTACACTCAGAGGTTACTCAAAAATATGTTTATACGGAAGCCGATATTTTAGATAAAACATTTGAAGTTCTTAATAGGCATAACGAAACTAGAATAACAGAAGGAGACTTTTTAAACTTTGTTGATGAAGTATATCAGGACATAGACATTATAGAAAAGTTAAGCTTTAAAGAAGGGTGGGGGGCATTTAATAAGGTTCAATCAACATATTACTTCTTAGGAGATTGTCCTCCAGAAAGTGAGGACGCAATGACGCGGGATGGGTTGGATACAGTGAGCGTTATTCCAATTTGTTTTTATGAAGAATTACAATTAGACGATGTTGATAGATCTAAAAAGGTGAGGTATGAATTATCAATTACTAAAGGTAGATATAAGAATGCAAAAATAACAGTAGATAAAGATGGCTTTAAATATGTGAATTATAGATATGATGCTGAAGTTGGATTAGTTTATAATAATGGAAGGAATGTAGATGTTTCTTTTCAGACTTATTAAAAGATAATAAAATGAGGCCTTCAAATTTACATAGGAACAAATTTATCCAATTGACTCAAATCCAGTTTCCGGAAATTCAGCTTCAAACCCGCGATTCCCACAAGCTTAGAGGATATTTCGGATCCGTATTTAAAGAATATTCTCCACTCTTACATAATCATTTTAATGACGGTACTTTAAGGTACCAATATCCTTTGGTGCAGTATAAAGTATTAAATGGCGTACCCACACTGGTGGCCATCGAAGAGGGGGCAGAGTTACTAGTACAATTGTTCTTGAAAATTAAACAGTTGGAGATTGAGGGGCAATATTATGAGATTAGGTCAAAGAATATAGAAAGTAAAAAAATGGAGCTTGGATATGCCGATTATCTTTTGGAATATAATTTTCATACCTTATGGATGGCGCTTAATCAGAAGAATTACGGTATTTACATGCAGCTGAATTCAGCTGAAAAGCAGAATATGTTAAATAAGATTTTAGTGGGAAATGTGTTGTCATTATTTAAAAATATGGGAGTACACTTAGTTGAACATCAGCGTTTAATGGCCAGTGTTAAGGTAAAAGAGAAAAGTACTCATTTTAAAAATAATCATATGCTGGCTTTTGAGGGAGGATTCACCATTAATGCTCACCTGCCTAAGAATCTTGGTATAGGAAAAGCTGTTTCCAGAGGTTTTGGCACTATTCATTAATTGTCTAGTATTATTATGCAAATATTTATCAACACTTACGGAACATATCTTCATGTAAAGGATGATATGTTCGAGATAAAGGTTAAAGATAAAGAAGAAAAGAAAGTGAAGATTAATCATATTGCCGCTCACAAAATTACCTCCTTTATTGTAAGTAAAGGGTCTGCTATTTCTACTGATGCTGTAGCTCTTGCGTTAAAGCACAATATAGATATTGTGGTAGTGGAAAATGATGGGCACCCCATGGGCAGGTTCTGGCATAGTAAATTAGGTAGTACTACGAAAATAAGAAAACGGCAATTAGAGGCAAGTCTAGGAGAGGAGGGATTGGAGTGGGTGAAGCAATGGATAATGAAAAAACTGGAGAATCAGGCCGACTATCTGCAAGACTTGGCTAAGCACAGATCAACGTTGCTGCCATATTTACAACATCAACAGGATCAAATACTTAATTATCGATTACGTATCAAGGAACTTAACGGAGGTGTTGTGCAGGAGCATGCAGATATGATAAGGGCAATGGAAGGTAATTCAGGCAGGTTGTATTTTGGAGCACTGAGTAAGTCTATTCACCCTGAATTTGCTTTTCAGGGAAGAAGTTTTAGACCTGCAAAAGATCCATTTAATGCAATGCTAAATTATTGTTATGGTATTCTATATAGTAGGGTAGAGCGTTCATTGATGTTGGCAGGCCTGGATCCATATGTGGGGTTTCTACATAGAGATGATTATAATATGAAAAGCCTGGTTTTTGATTTTATTGAACCATACAGAATTTACGCTGAGCGCTGTGTTTTCGTGCTGTTTTCAACCAAGAAGGTAAAAAAATCTTTTTTTGATGAAATAGTGGGAGGGGTAACTCTAAATGCGGAAGGTAAGCCCTTTTTAGTAGAGAATTTCACCAAATTTTTTGATGTACAGGTTATTAGGTATAAAGGTAGAAATCAAACAAGAGCCAATGCTTTACAGTTGGAAGCTCATCAATTTGCTAATCGATTAATAGAAAAATTATAATGATTACCTGGGTAATGTATGATATTAAGAAGGACAAACCGAGAGGTAAAATAGCTAAAGCTTGTTTGCATGCGGGACTCTATAGGGTGCAATATTCAGTATTTCTCGGAATGCTTACGGCCAATCAGCAGGATACTTTGAGTTTGCTTCTGGAAGAATTGATAGATGAAGAAACAGATTCAGTATATATTTTTCCCATGTCTAAGGAAGAATTAAATAGGACGGTGCTTTTAGGGCAGGCCTTTGATAAGGAATTTGTTACTGATGAAATAAGATCGCTTTTCTTTTAAAATGATGTCTATAACGCCTTCACATATTATAGAACATCTTTTTTGCCCTAGATATACTTATTTTGAATATGTACTTACCATACCTCAATATGAAGAGAAATTTTATAAGGCTATAAAGGGTCGTGAGGTTCATAGTGAGAAATTGGAAAGAAATAAAGATTATCTGAGAAAGAAAATAGGTGTTAAAGAAAAGTTGCAGGACCAGTATTTAACTAATGATGTGCTTAGAGGAAAAGTGGATGAGGTGTTACTTTTAAATGATGACACAATGGCTCCTTTAGACTATAAATTTGCAGAGTATAAAGACAAAATTTATAATACCTATCAGCAACAGCTCTTTTGTTATGCCGTATTAATAGAAGAAAAATTTAAAAGGCCAGTGCACAAGGGTTTTATAGTTTATACCCGTTCAAAAAATAAGTTGGTAGAAGTGCAGATTAAAAGTGAGGATAAATTATTAATTAGCGAAACGATTGAACAGATAGAGAGAATTATCAATAATAACTATTATCCGAAAGCTACAAAATTTAAGCGTAGATGCTTAAATTGCACGTATAGGAATATATGTATAAAGTAATCCGCCTGTTAATTTATTCTAATGATGATAGAGATGGTGTTTAAATTGTTGAATGTCAGGTTTTTAAAAGGGCGGA
Source organism: Fulvivirga maritima (assembly GCF_021389955.1). Classification (NCBI taxonomy): domain Bacteria; kingdom Pseudomonadati; phylum Bacteroidota; class Cytophagia; order Cytophagales; family Fulvivirgaceae; genus Fulvivirga; species Fulvivirga maritima. The sequence goes on along the minus strand of NZ_CP089980.1, from coordinate 1,057,647 downwards.
GATTTTTAGGAAATAATGTTAAATCGTTCTTTGAAATGATGAAAAGTGTAAAAACAATTTACATAATTGGTCTATATTTATCTAATTTACAGTGTTTTATGATTAGGGCGGCTTCCAGAGCAACATCCAGATGAATAAGGATTGAAACATCCCTGTCGGTATCGTATGTTATCACCTGCTTTCTCTTCCAGAGCAACATCCAGATGAATAAGGATTGAAACGATAATCAGCTCAAAAAGCTGGCTCCAGGTACGGAAGCTTCCAGAGCAACATCCAGATGAATAAGGATTGAAACTATCATAATCGCATTTATTCTGCTTCCAGAAATCAGCCTTTTCTTCCAGAGCAACATCCAGATGAATAAGGATTGAAACGAGTTTATTGATTTTGTTATCGATGCTTTTGTTAGCCTTCCAGAGCAACATCCAGATGAATAAGGATTGAAACTAATAATATCTCTATACAAAAGGTTAGACTCTGACTTCCAGAGCAACATCCAGATGAATAAGGATTGAAACGAAGTCTGCCCCCTGTAAGATATGAAGTTTTCAAACTTCCAGAGCAACATCCAGATGAATAAGGATTGAAACAATCTTCTGCGCTCATTCTCATGCTCGCTTCATGAAACTTCCAGAGCAACATCCAGATGAATAAGGATTGAAACACTGAAGATGGTTACGAATATTACAGAGGGAGATAACTTCCAGAGCAACATCCAGATGAATAAGGATTGAAACAACTTATTATCGTGATAGTAAAGAGTGTGTAATTTCTTCCAGAGCAACATCCAGATGAATAAGGATTGAAACGGGGAATCAGTCCATTTTTTTTGGTCAGGATTTGTCTTCCAGAGCAACATCCAGATGAATAAGGATTGAAACATTTACATTGAAGGTAAGTTAGCTACGCGGTCATGGCTTCCAGAGCAACATCCAGATGAATAAGGATTGAAACAGTTAATTGAGTCCAATCACTTTCATATATTTCAGACTTCCAGAGCAACATCCAGATGAATAAGGATTGAAACGACACATGGGAGGCTAATGGGGCTAATGTATATTGCTTCCAGAGCAACATCCAGATGAATAAGGATTGAAACCACTTACACTTACACTTACAGTTGAATCTCGTTGACTTCCAGAGCAACATCCAGATGAATAAGGATTGAAACCCAAAAAAAGTTGTTGAAAAATACACATCATGGTCACTTCCAGAGCAACATCCAGATGAATAAGGATTGAAACAAAGGTAGTTAAAAGCTAGTACATGAAAGATTACACTTCCAGAGCAACATCCAGATGAATAAGGATTGAAACATTACTTCAAAAATTGAACTATGAAAAAAATAAGACTTCCAGAGCAACATCCAGATGAATAAGGATTGAAACGACTTATGAAAAAAGTAAAAGTATATTCCTCAGAAGCTTCCAGAGCAACATCCAGATGAATAAGGATTGAAACATATTTAATATCCTATTTTAGCGTGGAATACTATACTTCCAGAGCAACATCCAGATGAATAAGGATTGAAACGTATTATATTCACTGTTTTTTGGATGACCTTGCCAACTTCCAGAGCAACATCCAGATGAATAAGGATTGAAACTTTGCGATAACCTGAACAGTGTCCTTTGGTACTTGTCTTCCAGAGCAACATCCAGATGAATAAGGATTGAAACCAGTCCCTCCGTAAGTAATAACTAAGCTTCTGTCACTTCCAGAGCAACATCCAGATGAATAAGGATTGAAACGAAAAACTGAAAACCATATTAGAAAAAGATGATGGCTTCCAGAGCAACATCCAGATGAATAAGGATTGAAACCTGAATATTTATTTGAGGAAATTAAAGCTATGTTGCTTCCAGAGCAACATCCAGATGAATAAGGATTGAAACAATTTTATTTTACGTTAAACATTCCCTTATTAGGTCTTCCAGAGCAACATCCAGATGAATAAGGATTGAAACTCTACTTTTTGTTTCAACCCTCTTTCCCAATAATCTTCTTCCAGAGCAACATCCAGATGAATAAGGATTGAAACTTGTATTTTCTTACGTTCTCTGAATTGGTCAAAATCCTTCCAGAGCAACATCCAGATGAATAAGGATTGAAACTTATCAATTCTTTTTTAAGTGTTTTTAAAGGTATTCTTCCAGAGCAACATCCAGATGAATAAGGATTGAAACTAGTCATTGAATAGGAGTAAATTCCAGAAACTAGCTCTTCCAGAGCAACATCCAGATGAATAAGGATTGAAACCAAGCTTAGATGTGTCAATCTTAAGTGCTTCCATAACTTCCAGAGCAACATCCAGATGAATAAGGATTGAAACAAAAATGGAAAAGTGAAGAGTTAGGGGCTTTAGATGATCCCTTCCAGAGCAACATCCAGATGAATAAGGATTGAAACAATATGTCCATGGCTGTTTTAGATCCGTAATCATTTCTTCCAGAGCAACATCCAGATGAATAAGGATTGAAACGATGGCTTAGGATTGTTTTTCAGGAATGTATCAAACTTCCAGAGCAACATCCAGATGAATAAGGATTGAAACTGTAGGGAAAAAGCCCGATAAGAAAAACCGGTTTGCTTCCAGAGCAACATCCAGATGAATAAGGATTGAAACTTAATGTAGATAATGTAAGGGGCGGAACCGGGGGGTCTTCCAGAGCAACATCCAGATGAATAAGGATTGAAACTCAAACAACCTAAGGAATAAGCTCTCATCTAAACTACTTCCAGAGCAACATCCAGATGAATAAGGATTGAAACGATGCTTCACAGCTGCTCGGTCTGGCTCTGACAACCTTCCAGAGCAACATCCAGATGAATAAGGATTGAAACTCATACTCTATGTATGCCGTATCTCTTAATGCTGCACTTCCAGAGCAACATCCAGATGAATAAGGATTGAAACTTGTTTACATTGAAACGGCGGAATGGAACCCATCGACTTCCAGAGCAACATCCAGATGAATAAGGATTGAAACTTCGCATCCTAATGATAATTTTCTGCTAGTTAAGGACTTCCAGAGCAACATCCAGATGAATAAGGATTGAAACTCGTTAACAATCCGCAAATACACACACAATTTTTATCTTCCAGAGCAACATCCAGATGAATAAGGATTGAAACTCGATCTGGAAAGCGTTAAAGAATTGAAGATATTTCTTCCAGAGCAACATCCAGATGAATAAGGATTGAAACTTCAGCAAATCGGTGATGGGTAAGCACTTAGTAGACTTCCAGAGCAACATCCAGATGAATAAGGATTGAAACTAATCACAATTAAAAATTAGTTGCCTTAGACCGTTACTTCCAGAGCAACATCCAGATGAATAAGGATTGAAACACTCAAATAACTTATATTACATCATGATAACACAACTTCCAGAGCAACATCCAGATGAATAAGGATTGAAACATACCCTTCTTACAGGAAATGAACAATCCGTTTCTCCTTCCAGAGCAACATCCAGATGAATAAGGATTGAAACCCAGACATTCAATTAATAATGAATAGAGATAATTTACTTCCAGAGCAACATCCAGATGAATAAGGATTGAAACCATAGGTAGTATTGCTTGCCTGCCCTGGTCATAGGGTCTTCCAGAGCAACATCCAGATGAATAAGGATTGAAACAAAGGTCTAAACTACAAGGGGATTCTGGATATTTACTTCCAGAGCAACATCCAGATGAATAAGGATTGAAACACGGTCACTTAAGTATAATATGTAGAAAATAATCTTCTTCCAGAGCAACATCCAGATGAATAAGGATTGAAACGTGTTTTTAAGACATTCATGGTTTTAGAATTTTATCTTCCAGAGCAACATCCAGATGAATAAGGATTGAAACACAGGATATATGGCCGATAGAATCAAGCAATTATCTTCCAGAGCAACATCCAGATGAATAAGGATTGAAACAGTCAGGATCAGCTCTCTGAAGCCAGCGGACATAACTTCCAGAGCAACATCCAGATGAATAAGGATTGAAACGCCTTAGCCATAATTGTAATTGTTATAAGTGTTAAACTTCCAGAGCAACATCCAGATGAATAAGGATTGAAACTTTCTGAGGAAGATGAAAATGGTCAGGTAATTTTGCTTCCAGAGCAACATCCAGATGAATAAGGATTGAAACTGAAGCGGTTGCTCCGGTGTAACCAAATATACCAGTCTTCCAGAGCAACATCCAGATGAATAAGGATTGAAACTAGAGATTCTTTCTAATCTTAAAAAAAGAAAGACATGACTTCCAGAGCAACATCCAGATGAATAAGGATTGAAACTAAGTCCTTTGTCATAAGGAGCGCCATCATAAAATACTTCCAGAGCAACATCCAGATGAATAAGGATTGAAACGATCTAACAGTAAACGGCAAGACGTGGAGGACTTACTTCCAGAGCAACATCCAGATGAATAAGGATTGAAACTAATACTTATGCATAACACTATATTATTTCTTTTAACTTCCAGAGCAACATCCAGATGAATAAGGATTGAGACACATTCACCACGACGGCTTGATAAATAACGGCTCTCTTCCAGAGCAACATCCAGATGAATAAGGATTGAAACCAGTCAAGACAGGGTAGACAAAGCAAAGGAAAATTCTTCCAGAGCAACATCCAGATGAATAAGGATTGAAACTTGGTTATATCCAAATCAAATGCCTAATCTTTAGAACTTCCAGAGCAATATCCAGATGAATAAGGATTGAAACCTATTAAGGATTGACATGCTAAGATTATCCCTTATCCTTCCAGAGCAATATCCAGATGCATAAGGATTGAAACCCTCCATACTCGATATCCTTAGGTAGAGTGGAGTTCTTCCAGAGCAACATCCAGTTGAATAAGGATTGAAACGTGGACAATGCATAACTATCCCTGTGGACGATGACTTCCAGAGCAACATTCATATGAATAAGGATTGAAACTCTCTGCAGTAATCAAAATGAGGGGGACTAAAAGGTGGACCTCCAGACTGTTCGGGAAGTTGCGCTAGTGCTCTAAGTCCTACCTCAACTCAGAAATAAATTCCTTGACGGAAATTCACAAGGAGCAACAAGCTCTTTGTTTTTCCGTTCTTTTTATTATGAAATATTGGTTATCGACCTTGTTCATTATTATAAGCTTCATCAATGAGTGTTTTGCTCAGAAGGAAGCAAATAATTGGTATTTCGGAGATCGGGCTGCTGTTACCTTTTCAAGTAATGAGCTGCAAAGTGTAAATAGTAGTCAAATGACATCTATAGGTGCTACTAGTTCCTGGTCAAATTCAAAAACTGGTGCCCTTCTGTTTTACAGTAACGGGCTTCAGGTTTGGAATAGCAATCATAACATTATGCCGAATGGAAATGGATTGATAGGCTCTTCCAATTCAACTAATACTTCCTATGTTGTGCCCGTCCCTAATAGTCAAACAAAATTCTATTTGTTTACTATCAAAACGGATCCATATGTTAGTGAATTAATTTCCAGAAAGGCAGCGGTATATTATTCCATAATAGATATTTCGCTAGATAATAATCTGGGGGATGTATTGTCTGATAAAAAGAATATATTTTTGGTAGATGGATACAACGGTTTGATTTATGCCACCCATTTCGGTAAGGTATATGCCAGTGATTTCGGTTCAAACCGTGCCAGTGTATCTATTTGATTACGGTTCGATTTGTGCCACCATATTATAATAATTGACACCTATTTCGGTTCGATTTATGCCACTTTAAGAGCTCATTGATTGTTAATATCGCCCCAAAAAAAGGATGGCGAATAAACTTGACATAATGGACTTAAAACAAATTATCAATCTTCATTTGAGAGGGCTGAGCAATCGGCAAATTGCTTTGACCCTGGGTGTGAATAGAAACACTGTTAACCATTATTTGCGATCACTTCAGTCAAGCGACCAGCCCATGGAAGCATTGCTACAGTTGGATACTGATGCCTTAGAAGAACTGTTTTCGTCTAAGACAACCATAAACAATGATCGTTATGCAGTTTTAATGCGTTTTTTTGAGACCATGCACCCACAGCGTCATCACCCAGGCTTTACCCTTCAGTACCACTACCAGTTGTATGCTGAGCAAACTCAGGATAGTTACAGTTACACTCAGTTTACCACCCATTATCAGCGTAAGTACAAACAGGCCAAAGGTTCTATGAAGTTAGAGCACAAGGCAGGAAAAGAGCTTTATGTTGATTTTGCAGGTAAGAAATTAGAAGTAGTAGATCCATCTACAGGAGAAGTAAGCCAGGTAGAAGTTTTTGTGGCCACACTTCCTTTTAGTCAGTATACTTATGTGGAAGCATGTAAAAGTCAAAAAGGGAGGACTTTATTCAATGCCTCAATAATGCACTCCGCTTCTTTGGAGGAGTACCTGTAGCCATCGTGTCAGACAACCTTAAATCGGCAGTTACCCGATCCAGTAAGTATGAGGCGGTTATTAATAAAACTTTCAAAGACTTCGCTCATCACTATGGGTGTGCCATAAACCCCACACGTAGTTATGCACCACAAGATAAAGCTTTGGTAGAAAATGCTGTTCAGCTGGTCTACCAGCGCATTTATTACCCTATGCGTAAAATGACTTTCTTCTCTATTGAAGCGCTTAATGAAGAGATTCAGCATCATCTTAAGGGCTATAATAATGTACTTTTTCAAAGAAAAGAAGCTTCCAGAAAAGAGCTGTTCCAATCCGTAGAATCATCCCTTCTAAAAAGCTTACCCCAAAGTACTTATCAGGTTAAAGAATACGCCAGAGCCAAGGTACAGAAGATGGGATATGTCTACTTCTCGGCTGACAAGACTTATTATAGCGTTCCCTATCGCTACATTGGATCTCAAACCCAGATACAGTATACCTCCAAACATGTTGAAGTATACTACAAAAGCCAACGCATTGCGCTGCATAATAGAGTAATGAGTAAGGGAGCTTATATTACTAATAAGAATCACCTCTCCAGTACACACCGTGCTTATAGCCAATGGAGTCCCCAGTATTTTTCTGATCAGGGAGGTAAAATAGGTGTAAATGTAAAGCTGTTTATGACGGGTTTATTTCTGCAGGGGGACTATCCTGAGATTAACTACAAAAGAGCCATGGGCATTTTAATGCTGGCCAAAAACTATGGCCATGAGCGTGTAGATAAAGCCTGCCTAAGGGCTGTTCATCATGACACATACAGCTATCAAAGGCTCAAAAATATACTCAGTAATAATATGGACGAGCATGAAATAGAACAAGAAAATCATCAATCACATATCCCTTCTCACAAAAACATCAGAGGGGCTAACCATTACCAGTAAACAATAATTTTATGAACAATAATCAAACAATAGAAAAATTAAAATCCATGAGGCTGTCTGCGATGGCTGAACTGCACAGACAACAACTCAGCAGCAATGCTTATCAAAAATGTACCCCAGATGAATACCTGGCCTTACTCACTGAAAGTGAATGGGAAGACAGGCAGAATAAGAAGATTACACGGCTGATGAAAAAAGCCACCTTTAAGCAGCAGGCAGACATGGATGAAATAATCTTCTCTGAAAATAGGAATCTGGATAAAAACATGTTCAACAGGTTGTCCTCCTTACAGTTCATCAAGCAAAGTGAAAACATCATTATCACAGGTGCTTCAGGAGTCGGCAAAAGCTTTATGAGTCAGGCCATAGGCAGACAAGCTTGTCTGATGAGCTATAACACCATCTATCAGGTAACAGCTCGCCTGTTCAACAAAATGAAACTCGCCAAAGTAGATGGCACCTATATCAAAGAACTTAAACGAATTACCTCTGCCCAACTCTTAATACTAGATGATTTTGGTTTACAAAGCATGGACAATATGGCAAGAGAAGTACTTATGGATATTATCGATGATCGTCATGGAAAAACTTCAACTATAATCTCCTCTCAAATACCAGTATCAGCCTGGTATGATATTATTGGTGAAGGCACTATTGCTGATGCCATATTAGACAGGCTCGTTAACTCTTCTCATAGAATAGATCTCAAAGGAGAATCTTTGAGAAAAGGTATGTTGAAACATTAATATTTACTAAAATTACGAAACTCTTAAAGTGGCATAGATACACCGAAATCACTGGCATAGTCCGACCGAAACAACTGGCATAGTCCGACCGAAATAGCCAGTAGATAGCGTTACGGAGAAAATAGCAGCCATACCACATGCCAATGGAACAGATTACTGGTTGATTTTACATGAGGCCAACAATGATATTTTTAAAATTTACCAGATTGCTTCATCAGGCATTAGTTTAATTCATAATATTCATATTGGCACTTCTCATAAATATATTCTTACAGAACTACAGGGCCATATGAAGCCTTCTCCAAACGGTAAAAAACTAGCTGTAAACTTGCGATCTGCTAATCAGACAAGGCTTGGCCTTTTCCAGGTATTCGATTTTGATGATGTGTCAGGCCAAATATCTAATCCACAAGATTTGGGTAATTACGCTTTCCAATACGGTGTTTCTTTTTCTCCAAATAGTGAGTTATTGTATTTGCATGGCTACTCGGATGAAGGGGTAGGGGCCGGAGATTTCTTGTATCAGTTTAATTTAACTGATACCTCACCAGAAAGCACCCGTGTTGGCCTTCTTCGAAATAATCCTGCAGTAAGAGATTATTTCGGGTTAGCCAATATTAGTTTACAAATTGGGCCCGATGGTAGGATTTATGGTTCCGGTAATTTGAGTTCTAATGCTTCGGTAAATCATAATTCACTTTTGGTCATTAATAATCCCAACAGTTTGGGGCGCTCTTGTAACTTAACGGTCAAATCACTTGCATGGAATGAAAACAGGGTGGGATTAGACCTTCCCAATTATATTCAAGCAACATTTCAAACTCTAAGTCCTTCAGATAATCCCAACATTCCATGTGGCACAGAAGCCAGTGTTCAGGTTAACCCGAACCCTACAAGAGGCAATATTGAAATTACGATGAATGACGCTTGTCAAGCTCCTTATCAAATAATTATTTATAATAATTTAGGGCAGAAGGTTTATCAATATTTTATTGAAGAACAAAAGGGTAGGATAAAGACGAGTGATCTCGCTACTGGAGCCTATTATTTGGTATTAACGAAAAAAAATAATATCAGAATAACAAAGAGATTAGTCGTATTGTAGGAAAGTCTTAGAAAAACTTGCTAGCCTTTTGAGGCCAGTCATGTTCTTTTTAACTTTTTCTTAAGAAAAAGTGGGAGTCTTGGCTATCAATGATTCACGATTATGAAAAACTTAACGGAGTTAATTGATCAAAATTAAGACTGCTTTTTTTATATAAAAGGTCTCACAAAATGCTGCTATTCATTTAGATTTTGATTAAAAATCACTAAACTGTAATCTCTAATTATTCTAATGAATAAAGGAAGTAAAAAAATAATAGCAAGAGAATTCTTATTTATTATAGGAACATGTGTTGTATATATAATGCTGATTGTGTCATGGGATATACTGTATCGATCAAATTATAGAGATAGAGAAGAGATTAATAAGCAAATTGACGAATTGATTGATTTTGAAAGCCTTCCGTACCGGTTAAAAGTTTATTATTTTATAAAGGAGAATTTTTCCGTAGATATGCCTGGTCGTATTGAATTTATTGGCGATTTAAAAGACCAAACCTTAGCACTAAAAACTTATGAGTATTTAAAAGATAATAATAAGGTAAACAGCTCAGAGGATCAGTTTTTGGAAAAAATCCATAACGATAAAGAATCCGAAAGGTATTTGGTTAATATTCAGACCCTTGAAAATCAATTAAAACAAAATCGAGAGAATTTATTTTTTAAAGGAGTTACTGAAGATATGATGATTTTGATCGCGATTTATTTAATAGGCATTGTTTTCATTTTTCGTTATCTGATCTACGCAACGAGATGGAGCATTAAACAATTAAAGGAATAGAATCTAATGGAGAAGTTCTCGTTATGAAGAAATTGAACCTCTCAGCACCTTTTGCGCCATTCTCCTCTCAGTGGTAAGAGTGCCGCAGCTTCTAATATCTATAGTGTAAGTTATTGCGTAGGACTTTAAAAAGTCTCACAAAACTCTGTTTTACCAAGCCAATCAATTCCGCCATTTTGACACTGAATAAAACATGAGTAAATATTAATAACCAATATTATTTCCAAAAAAGAATTCGGAATGGTATTTAAAGCCTAAGCTGTCAGTGTTTATGAAAGTGAGTAATGCCAATTCTTACAGATCATAGATAGATTAAACTTAGGTGTGTTTCATTCACTCTATGCGAGTTGCGAGCATGGCCAATTACCGTTAGGTCAAGATCCAAATGTATACATTTGTACATCTTGCTGTGGCCACCCCAACAGGTCACTCACATAAAAGGGGAGGGTATATCTAAGTCGTATAATCATATCTTTTACCTGCTCCAGAGAATCAGTCGTCATTTCTTAAATGCCAGTTCATATTAATATACAAAGTATGTCAAGGGCAGTAGGGAAGGGCTAAGTAGGGCACTGTTTATATACCCTTTACAGGCTTTGTATTGTGATATATTTTTGCGGTTAGAAATGTGAGCAGGTTCCGAATTACTGTATAGAAACTGAGCGAGGAAAAAAACAAGGGTATTGACTTACCCAGGGGAGTGGGCGGGTAAGTAAAAAGGCTTGTTGTGCTAGGTTGAATGGGGCGATTGCAGGAACGGAAAGAGCCTTATTCAGCCTGTAGGTTTGAATGGAAATTGGGGAGGTGTTTATTAGGTTAAGCAGTTTGCTATAATATCATATAACCTCAATTGTAGAATTAACCACTTCTTATGCGTCTAAGTTTATGTGAGGATTTTACAATAGAATAGAAAAATTTAGTTAGAGTTTTCTGTCCTATTATCACGACTTTCCTTCAAACTATATTTATTAGCTGAATTTAAGGAAGTTAACTTAATTCTGTGTGAGATTTGGGCTATTGGCTTTATTTCCGTTTTGAATAATTATAAAATTACTTAATTAAGGAATATATTATTAATCTTTTTTAATCGAGGTTACCTATTTAGCACCTCGCATATTTATATTGAATCTAATATATAATATAAATATAAGAGGCGATCTGATTCTGTTATATTTTATTTTAAGCATTGTTTAGTCATGTGGTTGGGGTTTTAATATTTAAATGATTCATTGATTACTTCTTTTAGTTATAAATTTGGTTTTGTTGTTTATTTTTTTGCTTTTATGAAAAAACTCTTTTCTAAGGATTGCTCTAAACCTTATATAAATCTAGCTTTCTTAATTTTTTTCCACTTTTTACTGAGTCTATGTGCCTTTACTCAAGTGAGAGCTCAGGAATCTTATGAGGAGGGGCAGTACAGGGTTAAGTTAGAAGTAATAGAAGTTTGTGGTTTTGGGGACCCTGATGGTGATTCATTACTTGAGTATCGTTGGAAAATTTGGGCTAAACTAAAAGAAGAGGATGATAATTTATATCGAGGCGGAGTTAGTATAGGAGTTAATGATTTTCCTCAAGGTAATTGTATCACTGAAGCTGAAAATTCAATAGGAAATCGAATAGGCCCATTACTACCTTACAATATTTTCAATAAGGACGACTCTTACCTTAAAAATGGAGGTCTTGATTTTAATATAAGGTTTGAGGGGTTTGAAAAAGGATTGTCAGGATGATAGTAGGTATCAATCCGATTGTAATTGTAACTCCATTGGTATGAGTTGCCAAGATGATAATGATCATATTAATGCTGTTTTTGAACGATCAATTAGCATTGATGCAGATATGGGATCAGGGGTGTTTACTTTTTCTTCAGCAGAGACCGAATTAAATAATAAATACAGTTTTAAAATTAGATATACCATCACCCCTCCAGTAATGCATGCTCCTCTATTTGCTTACGAGGGGGATTATGATAAAGATAATCCCAACCCTTCAGGTTCCCGGGTAGTGTGCGGAACTGATAGTGATTATGATTACAATTATTATATTTTTTGGAAACCTGGAAATTACCCAATAATAGATGATAAAATTGAGAAAATAGAATGGTATGAAAATGTTAAAGGGGAACAGATAGTAATAGGATATGAAGAAAGGATGAATCAGCAATGTTCTGATGAGGTTGATGATGCTTGTTTACAATGTAATATTGATAGAACCCATGGAGATGTAGATAGCGACTTGGATTGTACGGGAATTTGTAGCAAAGAAGGGTGTAAGTATAATGTGCCTATATATGATTTGAAATGGAATCTAATTGCTACAAGTACTCAGGATTCACCACATGGCCTTTATGCCATTAAAATACCAACCCCTGAAGTAAGTGAAAATGTTACTAAGTATTATTCGGTAAAGATTTTTTATGAAGACAATGTAACTAATCTTGATTACAGCTCTAACAGCTTACCTGTAGATATTTTGCCGCCACCACCTCCAATTATTGGTGTGCCGCAAGAAGTAGATGGTGTACTTAATAAAGACGAAGAGCCATTGTACTCTAATGCGTATTTTGATATCCAACATGTACTTTGTAAAGGAGATAACTCAGGCTACATATCCATTAAAAGAGTCGATGATGATAGGGAATTATATATCACCATGGACAGTGATCGCGGAGGAAATGATCATCCAATAGGGGAGATAAGTGAGAGTAGTCCAGTGATATTTTCGAATTTAGCCGCTGGATCATATCCTATTTATATAGAGGTGAAAGATAAAAATAACACTACCCAATGTTACTCAAAAACAGATATAGTGATAAAGCAGCCCTCTTCATTACCTACAGCCACAGCTGAAACCTATAAATATGTGGGAGGGGCAGAAGTTTCTTGTTATGAGTCGGAAGACGGGATCATAACATTATCAGGTGAGGGGGGCACCAGTCCTTATGAATTTCATCTAAGCTCAAACGAAGGATTTTCTGAATATAAGGATGATTCTGTTTATACCTCATTATCTCCCGTAAATGGAAGTGGTGATAATATTGTGTATACTTATGATATTACTGATCGTTATGACTGTGCTTATGAGGGAACAGAAGATATTATTCTTAGTCGCCCCGATCCATTAAAATTTGTGCAGGTGGTTCCGGCAAATGAATATCATAATCCCAATGATAATAGTGAGTACTATGATGTAAGTTGTTTTGGAGGTACAGATACCCTTAATTTCACTTTAAGTGGAGGGGCCACACCTTATCAGTTATACATAGGGGCAGACTTGATGGCTAGTACGCAAGGCGTGTCACAAGAAACATTTATAGGCGCTTTAAAAGCAGATACTACCTATCAAGTGTTAATGAGAGACCCGAATGGATGTGAGTTGACCACCACAACCTCTTTAACTCAACCTAATGAAATAATTCTGGATGCTAGAAATATATTGCCTGCCAGCTGTTATGGTAGCGCTACTGCTAGTGTAGGCTTGCTGGCTAAGGAAGGATTGCCATATCAAGGACAAAGTTACTATTATACTCTAACACATTTAGATGTCCCTCCAGATCTCGAGTTTCCTTTTGATGAGCAACGAGCAACGGAAAGTCCTGTAGATAGTGCTGTTTTTGAACAATTGATATCGGGATACTATCAAGTGAAGATGGAAGATTATTATGGATGCCAGGGATTCGATACCGTCTTTATGCCACAACCTGACAGGCTAAATACCTTATTGTCATCCACGTCACTTATCTGCAAAGGAGATGAAGATGGTTCAGTAACTGCTACAATTGAGGGAGGTACTGCCCCATACTATTTAACGTGGCAGGATCAATATAAACAAACATTGCGTGAAGATACACTGTCAGTTTCGGCTTCTGCTAATATGCAAAGTCTGAATGCAGGGCTTTATTATTTATTAGTAAAAGATGACAATGGATGCTCATATCCTCGTTCGGGTTCTCCCTTTAGTATAGAAGAACCTGCTTTAAATTTTGATTTATCTTATAATCAACTGCAGCAAGCTACATGTTTTGGTTCTGCTGATGGATCTATTACGTTACAAGCTTCAGGCGGCTGGAGAAATACGCCATATAAATACGGATTGATTAAGGACGAATTGCAATATGAGAATAGAGTGTTCAGTCAATTGGAAGCTGGTGATTATCAATTTTATGCTGAAGATGCCAGAGGATGTGTAGATAGTTTGAGCATCCAAATAGAAGATCCAGAAGAAATGAGTGTGCGGTTAATATCATTGAATGATTTATTGTGTAGTGGAGCTGCAGAAGGAAGTTTTACATTAGAAGCACAGGGAGGGGTACCTCCATATCAATACTCTATCGATCAGGGCAGTACTTGGTTAGAAGAAGGTGTTTTTACTGATTTGGTAGCAGGTGATTATGAAGTGATAGTATCAGATAGTTATGGAAATTGCCCTCTTACTAAGCAGGTGCATATCTATAGCCCTGCCCCTTTAACCATACTTCCTTTAGAGATAATGTCAACCGAATGTTTGGAAGAAGATGGAACCGTAAGGGTTGATATAAGTGGAGGAGTTCCTCCCTATGTTTATAGTTGGAAGAATGGGGACGGGATAGAAATTAGTAATGATCGTGATTTATCAAATGCAGAAGCAGGTAGATATCAACTCAGTATAACAGATAATAATGGTTGCACTAAGCAAGAATATTTTGGAATAGCCAATACTAATGCTCCAGAGCCTATTGCTGTAAACGTAGATGATGTTTCATGTTACGGTCTTTCTGATGGTGTTATTGACCTTGAATTGCAGCCTGGAGACATAGCTACTTGGCCTGATGGAACCCAGGGGATTAGAAAGGAGAACTTACCCGAAGGCTTATATCTTATCCAGATAGAAAATACAGAAGGTTGTATCAATTTTATTGAGGTGGTCATTTCAGCACCTATGCCCTTTGAACTTCTGGTCGATAAAAGAGAGCCTTCTTGCTATGATGGTTGTGATGGAAGTTTAGAGGTTTCATTACAAGGAGGTACGCCTCCGTATGAATTTACATGGTCAGGAGGTGTTTCTGGTTCAGGTCTTTATAACTTGTGTTCAGGGTCTTATCAATTAGATGTAGTGGATGCTAATGGGTGTACTTTTTCTGAAGTGATTTTACTGGAGCAACCTCTGCCTATTACCCCAGATTTAGGAGGAGGTAGTACAGTGTGTGAAGGCCAAACAGTGTTCTTAGATGCAGGCTACCCTGGAAGTGATTATAGCTGGGTATTTGAAGGCGAACAAATAGGTACATCACAGACTTTATTGGCAGATATGCCAGGAAGGTATGAAGTAGTAGTTACTGATATGAATGGCTGTACAGGCACTGCTGAATATGAATTGGAAATCAGTAATGAAGTACTATCCGCAGAATACTTAGTCTTAAGTGAGGCTGTAGCTGGAGATACGGTAGTGTTAGTCAATGTTTCTTATCCTGAACCTACCACGTCTGAGTGGCAAATACCAGACGAAGTTATCTCCATGGAGAAATATGGTTATCATCAGCAAGTGATATTTCCTGAGCCGGGTACCTATACCATCACCTTAAATACTCAATTGGGAGGATGTGAAGCATCTATGAGTAAAGAAATTATAGTTACAGGAGCCAGCGGAGAAACATCAAAAGAAGAATTTGGAAAAAATGATGATTCGATTAAGTCTTTTACAGTTTACCCTAATCCAAATAGTGGAAAGTTTACGGCTAACGTGATGCTTACAGAAGTTCAGCCGATTATACTTCAGTTTTTAAGATTACAAGGTCAAGGTGAAATGGCTATTGAAGAAAGAAAGGGAGCTCAGGAGTATGACGTCTCTTTTGATTTTGATGATCTGGAACCAGGAATATACTTTTTAATACTACAGTCCGAGGACATAACAAAAACCCTTAAAATTATTATAGAATAGATGATTAATGTGTTGCGCTTTTTTGCAGGAATGTTTTTAGTCCTGTTTGCATGTAATGGCTCCTATTCTCAGCAATTTTCCATAATCAATGATGAACTTCCTGATGTAGGTGATGGAGCATCAGCTTGGGCTGATATTAATGGAGATGGTTGGAGTGATTTGGTTTTGTTTGGAATACAGGCAGATAATACCAAAATAACAGATGTTTTCTTCAATGATACCGATGGAACCTTTTCCTCTATGGGGTCTGGTTTTCCAGGGCTATCCAATGGAGATATCGCTATTGCAGATTTTAATAATGATGGTAGGCCAGATATAGTTATTACTGGAGTAGATGATTCAAATAATCCTTTAAGCCTCATATATTATTATGGGCAGTCTGGTTTTTACCTGTTAAGTCATACTTTGACAGGATTAGGTTTTGGTAATATTCAGGTGATTGACTTCAATAACGATGGATTGAAAGACGTGCTTATTAGCGGAGTAGATGAAGAGGGTGAAAGACATACACTTTTATATCAAAATACGGGAGACAATTTTGAAGAGTCCAATGACCTTTTTGAAGGGATGAGTCAGGGAGATATAGAGGTTGCTGATTTTAATAAAGATGGATGGGAAGATATTTTAATGAACGGGTTAGATAATAATAATCAACCTCGGTCATATTATTATCTAAATGATGGTAAGGGAGGTTTTACACTCACGTCCACTTCTTTGATTGGCCTAAGCAATGGCAATATTAAAGCCGCAGATATTAATGAAGATGGATTTCCAGACGTCTGGATTAGTGGAACAAGATATGGTAATGATTATACACAGTTATATATTAATAATGATGGGTCAAACTTCACGTTAGTTCAAAATTTTGATGAAGCTACCTTGAGTAATGCCGCCTTTGGAGACTATAACCAAGATGGACATATTGACTTGTATTATGGAGGGCTTAACGGTCAGGATTTTAATGCCTACTTGCTTAGAAATAATAATGGTCAATTACTAGATACATCCACGCCTTTAGCAGGTATTATATCCGGCGAAGCTAATTGGGTGGATTTAGATAATGATGGCAGGTTAGATCTTTTTGTTACGGGGTATTCTATTAACTCGCCTATAAGTAACGTATATCATAATAATAGTTCAGAGACAAATAGTAATCCAACGGCGCCTTCAGCCCTTCAGGTAGAAGTGGTTGCTGATACTGCTCGTTTTTCATGGACAGCAGGTAGTGATGTGGAGTCAGCTGTAGATGGATTGACTTATAATCTATACCTAGGAAGTCAACCCGGTATTCAGGATATAAAAAGCCCTTTATCAGATATTTCAACAGGAACTTTACTTTCACCTAACATGGGGGGGATTACAGGGCTTGCTTACGATCTTAATTCACTGGAAGAGGGACTTTATTATTGGGGAGTGCAGACAGTAGATCAAAGTTATAACAGTTCTTCATTTGCTCAGGAACAAAGCTTTTATGTTTGTTATGATATACAAATCACCACCAAAAGAATAGATTGTGGTGAACGTGTAATACTTAGTTATAGTGATAAACAGGCAGGAGATAGTCCTTCTTGGTTTATGAATGGGTCTTCTCTACCTATTTCTAATGAAGATACACTAACCATAGATGCTGCAAATGCTTCACTGATAAATTTAACAGTAAATAGAGCCTTAGGGTGTATTGTTGAAACTTCAATTGAAGTAGAAGCAAATCCTGAAACAGTAATTAATTCAGGAGGTGATAAGGTGATTTGCCTGGGAGATACTGTTCAACTGGGAGGTTCTCCTACTGCTTCAGGTGGATTATTGCCATATCATTATGAATGGGAGGGAAGTGATGCTATAAGTGATAAAGAAGCTGCTAACCCTAATGTATGGCCTTCTGTAAATACTACCTATACTTTAAAGACTTACATAGAAGATTGCCTTATTGATAGTACAGGTTTGACAGTAGCAGTAAATCCACTGCCAGAAGTGGAAGCAGGGAATGACATTGCCATTGGTTTAAATGAAGTGGGAATCCTTAATGCCTCAGGGGCGATAGAATACCAATGGAGTCCGGAAGAGGGATTAAACTCGCCATTTGATAATGCCTATGTTGAAGTAAGCCCTCAGATAAGTAGTTATTACTATGTGCGAGGAACAGATAATAATGGCTGCTCATTAACAGACAGTGTGCTGGTAAAGGTGAATGCAGAGATTTTTATTCCTAATTATTTTAGCCCTGATGGAGATGGTAATAATGATGTGTTTAAAATATACGGGACAGGAATTGAAAGTGTAAAGCTGGAAATTTTCAATCTTCAAGGTAAGCGGTTGGCAACAATAAACAGTAAGGAGGATGAGTGGAATGGGATTTACAATGGAGAGAAGCAGCCATCAGGTATTTATATGTGGAAAATTCAAGGGCATTACTATGATGGACGTCCTTTGAGTTACCAAAATAAACAACAGGGAACATTCAGATTAGCCAGATAACAGATGAGAGAAATTTACCTGATAGTATTAATTTTATTAGCTTCCATTAAAGTATATAGCCAGGGCTTAATTTTTAGTCAGTATGAGCAATCTGTGCTAGAGACTAATCCGGCAAGAATAGCTTTATACCCTGAGTTAAGAGTCACTGCACAATACAGAGAAACGTCTTTGACTGATGGAGAAAAGGCGAACCAGTCTTTGCTTACAGCCACCTATCCCTTGTTTTCATCAGATGATCGATTGCGCAGCGGAATAGGGCTATCAGTAACTCGCCAACAGACGGGAACTGATATGAAATATATTACCAATGCAGTGCAAGGAGGGTATGCCTATAATGTGTATCTAAACAGAAGTTCACTTTTATCTTTTGGTGTTAATTTAGGTTGGTTTCAGCAATACTTTAGTAATGGAACCATCTACACAGGGGCACAATGGGATAGTTTTAACGGCTTTGACTCTTCGTTACCAACGGGAGAGCCGGACTCCTTTGAGAAAAAAGAATTTTGTAAATCTAGGAGCAGGTTTAAATTATTATAAGACAGATGACGAAGGGAAAGAGGTTGGATATTTAGGCGTTGCTTCTAATTATCTAAATAATCCTGATATATCCTGGGGGCAAGAAGCATACAAACGAGAGAGAAGCTATAGTGCGCAAGCCTATTGGAGGCTCTTTAATAATAATGGGATCTCTATTGGTCCTGGAGGCTATTATCTTTTTGATAATCATGTGCATTTCGCTCAAGCACGTATTCAGGTTAAAAAATATTTTGAGAACACTAATCCATTTGATCTTATAAAAAATGGTTACCTGGAATTCTATGGCGGATATAGAGCTCAGGGGCGAATTGGAGGAGGTGTGTTAATCCAGCAGCCCTCCTTTAGGTTAGGTGTGAGTTATGATACCCCTTCTTCAGGTAATGCCTCCCTGGCCGGAAGTGCCTTTGAAGTTAGTTTGGCATTTAGAAATGTCTTCAAAAAGAAATCCAAAGAACAGACTGTCATAACTCCGAGTGAATATCATATCGGAGAGGTGAAGGATATTGAATTTGCTCGTGACAAAAAGACAAATACCTCCGGTAAGGATGCTCAGTTCAGACCTGAAAAGGGAGATTATAATATAGCCTTGAGGCAGGACTTCAAATTTGGTTTCAATGAAAGTAATCTTAATAATGATGCTAAGCAGTATTTAGATGAATTGGTCAGTTTACTAAAGGCTCATCCTAATACATACCTTGAGGTGATAGGGCACACTGATGACATTGGTAGCGAAAGTGCTAATGAAAAGATTGCCTTGCAGAGAGCGTCAGTAGTGATTGATTATCTAATTTCTAAGGGTATTTCACAAGAAAGGTTAAAAGCCACTGGTAAAGGAGACAAAGATCCTCTTGTACCTAATACTTCAGATGAAAATAGAGCTAAAAACCGTAGAGTAGAATTTGTTATTTATGAATAAGAGACTTCTACTTGCTATATTTTTTCTGTTACCGTTATTTTCTGTTCAGGGTCAGGATCTTTCACAAATAGGGCAGGGTAAGGCTCTAAAAGTGAATGGAGGCATAAGTCTGAATCAGATCTTGTATGCTGTTGATGGCATTGAACGAAGAAGGGATCCGTATTCATATTATATGACAGGCCAGTTGGCATTCAGTATTTATGGGTGGAGTATACCCTTCTCTTTTAGTTTGTCTAATCAGAATAGTAGTTTTCAGCAACCATTTAATCAATACGGAATACATCCTAAATATAAATGGGTTACTACCCATTTAGGTTGGAGCAGTATGAATTTTTCACCATATACCTTAAATGGCCATCTTTTTCTGGGCGGAGGAGTAGAGTTGACACCAGAAGGTAAATGGAGTGTGAAGGCCATGTATGGAAGGCTGGTAAAAGCCGTTGATGCTGATAGCTTGCAAGAGGGGGCATTCAGGAGAATGGGCTATGGATTACAGGTGAAATACGGAGAAAGTAATGATTATATTTCTGCTACCCTATTTAGAGCAGCTGATGATCCTTCTTCAGTAGATAGTATTTCTAGCGATTTGAAACCTCAGGAGAATCTGGTTTTAAGTGTGGAAGGAAGTAAAAAAATAATTGAAGGGCTTGTCTTCTCTGGAGAATTTGCCTCTAGTGCCCTTTCCAGAGATATTAATACGGAGGAAAGTGATGCGGCAAATAATATTTTTCAACATGTAGGAGCATTGTATACACCCAGATTTTCTTCTAGTTACTATCATGCCTATAAGGGAAGTTTAAGCTATCAATTCTCTGTGTATTCCCTTGGTGTGACATATGAAAGAATAGACCCAGGGTATCAAACTCTCGGAGCGTATTATTTTAATAATGACATGGAGAATATTACCGCCCAGCTCAATTGGTCTATGTTGGCAGGTAAGCTGAATGTGGGCGTAAATAGTGGCTTGCAACGAGATAATTTGGATGATAATAAGGTGAGTGCTATGCGAAGATGGCTAGGATCATTAAATGTTACTTATTCACCAATTCAGAAATTGAATATCACTAGTTCATATTCTAATTTTCAAACTTATACCAACGTAAGATCGCAGTTTGAGACTTTAAACCAGCTCACTCCCTATGATAATCTTGATACTTTAGATTTTACGCAAATTTCGCAGAATGCCAGCCTTGCTGTAGTGTATATGATGTCATCAAGTAAAGAAAAGAGAGAAAGTGTTAATGTTAACTTTAATTTTCAAGATGCCAGTGACAAGCAGGGAGGAGTAGAACAAAATAGTGGTACCCGATTTTACAATATGAATTTGGCATATAACATAGGGCTCACTGCTATTAATACATCTTTTGCTCTTTCAGTTAATGCGTCAAGAAATGAAAGTGAGATAGCGCAAAGTTCAATGATAGGCCCCTCTCTGGCGGTAAATCGAACATTTTTTGACCGTAAGGTAAGGGCAAGTGTCTCAATAGGAGGTGTAAACGCTTATTCTAATTCATCCTTAATTAATACGGTCATAAACTTAAGGGCGAATGGAAGTTACACCTTAAAAAAGAAGCATAACCTCACTCTTAATTTAGTGACGTTAAGGAGAACAGTAAAAGATGAGAGTACCCCTGATTTTACTGAGTTTACAGGAACGCTAGGATATAGTTTTAATTTTTAACTTTTATTGAATTAAACCATGAATCAATTTTTTAGAATTTCAGCCATAGTAATGGCCTCTTTTTTAGGCTTCACAGCATGTAGTGATGATGATAATGATGATATAGCACCAGATGATCCAATTGAGGAGCCTGAAGAAAATCTTATAATAACTAAGTTAACAGCCCATGAGTGGCGAGAAAACCGATTTATAACTTCAATAGGAGATGAAATAGATGACTGCTATAAAGATGATGTATATCGGTTTACCGAAAGCGAATTTTCAAGAGAAAGGAGAGGCGTAGAATGTGATAATGACGGAAGTAGTTTCAATCGTTTATATGAGTTAAACTCTAGTAATGATACAATAAGTTTTTACAATCAGGATGGAGACCTCCTTTATAGAAGGCTTATTTCCCAACTTAATGCTGATACACTTCATTTAGAAATCCTTTATGAGGAAGATGATGCGTCTTCAGGCTGGATCTCTGAATATTTAAAATTTTAATTTTTAATAAATAAAACCCATGAACCAATTTTTTAGAGTTTCAGCAATAGTAATGGCCTCTTTTTTAGGCTTCATAGCATGTAGTGACGATGATGAGGTTACTCCGGAAGAGCAGCTGACTCCATATGAAGAAACACTTCAATTAATAACTAATAATTCAAGTAAAGACTGGCGATTAGTAAAGGTTTTAGAGAATTCTGTGGATGAAACAGAAGAATGCGTCCTTGATAACATTTATACCTTTAAATCAGATCTAACCTGGATTAAAGATATAAATGAAACTCCATGTTGGGATGAAGAGGAGAATGCAACTTATACATTTGATATAAGTGAAGATGGTAGTCAAATGCTAGAGATAGATGATACACCATATGATTTGGAGAATTTAACAGAGACTACGATGGAATTTCATTATAAGTATTTTACAGATGATGAACCAGATTCTGTAAGTGTAGAAGTGCATTTCGAAACCATTAACTAATAATCCTGCTAATTAATCAAAGATGAAGAAATCTCTGCTCATATTTTTTGTTTTACTAACTACTCATTGCTGGTCAGCACCTGGAGATTCTCTAAGTGTGGCTTCAGAAGATGTTAAACCTCTTAAAAGAGAGGTTTCTTATCATCATAAGATGGTAAGCAAATATAGTAAAGTAATGAGCAGAGATTTAAATCTGCCTTCACTTCCCACCTATCAAGAGGATGTTACCTTTCATGAAATCAGAGTTTTAGGCGATACGCTACAAGGTGAACAACTTGAGGCATTTGAAATGGATGCCTATGTGAAGGAGAATAAGAGGTTTGTAGAAACATTTGATGAAAATGTTATTTTAGATCTGCCTGTCGGCATAAAAAAGACGATAGGAAATCTAACATATACAATAGTGGTGAGTGAGCTGCAAATGAAACCAGAAGGCGCATATCTAAGTGCCTCAATGGTTTTTGAGGTGCCTGATTCAGAAAAAAAAATAGCCTTTGGAGCACGGAATATTCGTTTTAGTAAGCGAGGGGGCTTGGCAAGTGGAGCACAGTTACGATTATTAGGAAAGCAAGATGTAAAATTAGGACCTAACACAACCCTGAGCTTATTAGCAGAAAAAACGTTCATAGAGTGGGATTGTGATGGCTTTAAGGCAATGGGCATAGATGCCGCAGTGGAATTTAGCAGGGATTTATTCATTCCTGACTCCACATCTAAGACCCCGAGTGATCGTGTAACAGGACGTTTCACTACTGTTATTACTGACTGGAATGACATGATTGCTGAGATTACTATTCCTCCCTTTCAGGTAAAAGGACTGAAGGATTTTGTTTTTACAGTTAAAAAGGCTGTCATAGATAATAGTACCTTGAGAGCTCTTCCAGGCATGAACTATCCTGAGAACTATGAGAGTGCTATGAGTGGGGGGCTGTGGAAAGGAATATCTATTCAAGAACTATCTCTTAAATTACCTTCCGCTTTTAATAAAGGAAATGGTAAAGAGCCCGTTAAAATCTCCTTATATAATACTGTAATAGATAAACAAGGTATTACTACCACAGCTCAGTTTAGTAATTTAATTGGAGATGGAAAAATGGATAAATGGCCGTTTTCTGTCGAGTCATTTAGACTTAGCATTGTATCTAATAAATTAGTAGGTGCAGGTTTTGCAGGTCAGGTAAAGCTACCTGTTCTCAAAGATAAGCCATTGGATTATACTGCAGTTATCGCACAAAATGATCAATATACTTTTTCTATTTCGGCTCCTGAGGAAGGTATAGAATTTGATTTTCTGTCTGCGGCAGAGGTGGAGATTTACTCATCTTCCTATGTAGAAGTACAGTTAAAGGACGGCAAATTTTTACCCAAAGCCAGCTTAAATGGTAAGATGAGTATAGGCGTAGGCAAAGAGCTTAATGTCCCTGACTTGGGTTTTGAGGGACTTAATATTCAAACCGTTGAACCTTACATTTCGATACAAGGCTTCTCGCTTTCAGATATTAAAGGTCCTTCCTTAGGAGCTTTTAGTATGGGCATCTCAGATATAAGTGGAAGTGTTTCTAAAGAGAAGATAAATCTTGCCTTTACTGCTTATGTAAGTATAGTAGGCGATGATGGAGGAAATTTTGGAGGCGAAGCGGGCTTTACAATTTCTAGTAAGTATGATCGTGGAACTGAGGATGAATCAGCCGAAAACTATCAATCACCTAAATGGGTATTTGACGGGGTAAGTATACATAAAATAGGAATTAAT
Organism: Fulvivirga maritima; assembly: GCF_021389955.1. Lineage (NCBI taxonomy): Bacteria > Pseudomonadati > Bacteroidota > Cytophagia > Cytophagales > Fulvivirgaceae > Fulvivirga > Fulvivirga maritima. The sequence goes on along the minus strand of NZ_CP089980.1, from coordinate 1,033,447 downwards.
ATTGACAACGGAGCCTATAGTTTAGCCGGTTCTTTAACCTGGTTTAAAGATGACGATGTTTATGGAAATGGGTTTTATGGCGAAGTACAGATGGGAGTGCTGGAAGGTATGCTCAATGTGCAGGCCGTGGGGCTATTTGGTTCTGTTCATAATTATCGATATTGGTTTGCTGATGCTCTGGCTCACCTTTCTAACGCGACTATAGGAGCAGCTAAAATTAATGCCTTTGGAGGAGGTGCTTCCTATCATCTTAAACCTTCGACAGATGGTGTCTCAAGCCCTTTTGCCAGAAGCCTTTCCGGCGTGAATTATGTTCCAGACTCTACTGCGGGCATGGCAATAAAAGCTATGATAACCTTAAGTACAACGGATGGAGGACTTTTTAATGGTGATGCCGCATTGACTGTTGCTTTTAACGAAGGAGGAGGACTCAGAGAAGTGGACTTTAAGGGAAATGGATACTTCTTAACTCCCGTTGTCACCATCAGTATACCGGGCTTATCAGGTATGGTTGATAATATGGTTAATAATGTGGCCAATTCCTTAATGCCTAAAGCTGCTATATCAGCTCATATTCATATTAATTACGATGTGGTAAACAAAACACTGCATGGTAATTTTGAAACCTTTATCAATATAGCCTACGGAGTTATAAAAGGAATTGGTCAGGATAATAGAGCCGGATGGGCTGTCTTGCATATTAGTCCTGATGACTGGTATATACACGTGGGAAGCCCTACTGATCCTGTCGGTCTGCAGATACTGGGGCTGGTGAAAACAGAAAGCTATTTCATGATGGGGGATTATATACCGGGTAGTCCACCACCACCAAAACTTGTTCAGGAAGTACTCGATTTAGGTGAAGATATGATGACCTACATGGATGATCTGAATGCCGTGGGAGAAGGAAAAGGTATTGCCTTTGGTACTCGCTTTGGAATGGATACAGGCGATCAGAGCTTTTTAATGTTTTACGGTAGATTTGCCGCTACAGCTGGTTTTGATGTAATGCTTAAAGATTATGGAAGCACAACCTGCGTAGGTAGTACAGAGCCCATCGGGATCAATGGTTGGTATGCTAATGGACAGGCTTTTGCTGCTTTTATGGGTAAAATAGGTATAAAAGTGAGGCTCTTCGGCAAAAAGAGAAAGCTTGAGATCTTGAAAATAGCAGCTGGTGCCATATTACAGGCCAAATTGCCTAATCCACTATGGATGAAAGGTGTTGTAGGAGGTGAGTTCAGTGTATTAAATGGATTGGTAAGTGGTCATTGTCGCTTTGAGGTGACTATTGGAGATGATTGTGAACTGCAGACCGGCTCCGTACTAGAAAATCTGAATGTAATTAGTCAGCTTACTCCTGCTGATAATGAAGGAGATGTTAATGTGTTTACTGCCGCTCAGGGTATCTTTGATATGGAAGTGGAAAAGGAATTTCAGATGGTAGATCTAGATGAGAAAAGAAAGGTTTTCAGGATTAAGCTTGATGAAATGAAATTGTACGATGGCACCCAGGAACTAAGAGGAACTATGACCTGGAATGATTTGCATGATGTGGTTTCTTTAAAGACTACCGAAATTTTACCCGGCGAAAAGCAATTGAAATTGGTGGTGCAGGTGAGCTTTGAAGAAAATGTGAATAATACCTGGGTTCCAGTAACGGTTAATGGAGAAAAGGTAATAGAAAGAAAAGAGGCGCAGTTTACCACAGGAGAAGAACCAGATTATTTACCAGAGGACAATGTTGCTTATAGCTACCCTACTAATAAGCAGCTGCACTTCCACCCCGGAGAGCATGGTAGTGGATATGTTCATCTTATAAGTGGTATGTCTAAACTTTTTGATCCAGGAAAAGAATGGAATCAGATTGGTAGGTTTGTATCTAGTACCGGAGAAGAAGTGGAATTTGATTTTACCTATAGTAATAACGAAATAAGTTTCAATATTCCTGATGAATTAAATACTAATACAATATACAAGTTGGAGATAGTTAATCTACCATTAAATACGTCAGATGGTATTGATAGTAACGTAGCTCAGGGTAATAAAGCCGTAACCCAAGATATCGGAGAGTCCACTATGGAAGTTAAAACTAAAACAGCTTCAGGTACCATACAGCAATATCAGGAAAAGATAGTGTATAGTGCAGTTTTCCAGACTAGTAATTATAATACCTTTAAGGAGAAGGTAGCGGCACTTAATATTTATAATACCTGGCGTGTTCCTGTAAGACCAACTATTCATCAGCTTAAGGCTGCGGTAGAAGGACAAGAAACTTTTGATACCTATGAGATCAAAGGAGGAAGTAACTATTTGCCGCTGGTGAGCTTTACTGCAGAGTTAAATATTCCATGGTTTAAAAATATGATTGAACCACTGGCATACCCATCACCATTCCCTATATCTGGAATAACTCTTAGTGAAGATCGTATGAGTATGCCTTATGGAGTGCCGCCATACAAAGCACTTTACATAACCCAGCAAGATGAAGATTTGTATTTAGATGCTGACATGGCAGCTTCAGGAACGGTCATTAATACACCAGGAAATAGCACTATAATATATAATCTGCCACTTATTATGTATCAGGATTATAGTCATGTGAGACAGCAGGCCACTCAAAACATTAGTATGGGGCAGGGGAACGACTGGATGGAACGAGTGATGGAAACACCTTTCCCCGGTATACAGACAGGTACTACTTATAAGGTGAATATAGAGTACCGTTTACCGGGAATTAATACGGTCACTTCTTATGAAACCATCTCATTTCAAATTAACTAACTCATGAATAAGTTAAAAGGAAAATTAAGCTTCATACCTATCGCTTGTCTGGTTTTTATCATGGCCTCTTTATCGGCTTTGGATACTAAAGCTCAGGGTAATGAAGATGATGCCATAAAAGTAATAGCCTTGCCGTATGAAGGACAAATTTTATTGCGTTGGGCGCCCAATTCTCCTGCAGCATGGCAGCTGTTAAACAAATATGGCTATAGATTGGAGCGTGTAACCATGATGAGAAATGGAAAGGCACTTAAACAGCCAGAAACAATGGTTTTATGGGAGACACCTCATACACCGGCGCCAGTGGCTGAATGGGAGGAGCTAGCCGATAAAGATAATTTTGCAGGTGTGGCGGCGCAGGCCATTTATGGAGAAACCTTTGAATTGTCTGATAATTATAGAAGTGACATGGTCTCTGTAATTAACAAATCCAGAGAGCTCGAACAACGGTTTTCATTTGCTCTTTTTTCTGCTGATATGTCTGTGGAAGCAGCAGAGAAATCGGCACTATATTATAAAGACACCCATGTAAAAGCAGGAGAGAGATATTTATACCGAGTACATAGTGCCGTGCCAGAAGAAAACCTGCCAATAGCTACAGGAATTGTCTATACAGGCTTAGATGAAGAAATTCCTTTACCGACACCGCAAACTCCTACAGCAGAATTTAGTGACTTTATGGTCTCCCTGGAGTGGGATCGGGAGATATATTCTGGTACTTATACTGCCTTTGAAATACAAAGAGCTACAGTGGGAGGAGAGTTCAAGGATATATCTGAAATACCTTTTGTAAGTGCTTCTTCAGATCCTTCTAAGGCACATTTAATGCATGTTATAGATTCATTGCCGCAAAATAATGTTGAATACCGATATCGAATCAGAGGGGTAACACCTTTTGGACAAAAGGGACCTTTTTCTGATGAAGTTACAGGAATAGGAAGGGATAAGCTTATAGCCAGACCAGCTATTGTAAGTGGAAATGCACTTAAAGATATGGTAGTACTCAAATGGGAGTTTGATGAAAGATACCTCTATCAGATAGAAAAATTTCAATTACTGAGAGCAGAGAATGATAAAACAGCTTTTACCCTATTGAAAGATAATCTTGATCTGGAGAAGGGTAGTATTATTGATGATCATCCGTTGCCAACTAATTATTATCAAATAAAGGCCATTGGTAAATATACTCAGGAGGTATTCTCCATGCCTTATATGGTGCTGCTTATAGATAGCATTCCTCCTTCCATTCCACAGGGGATTACAGGAAAGATGGATACAACCGGCCTGGTAACCTTAAATTGGAAGCCTAATACTGAAAAAGATTTGTATGGTTATCGGGTGTTTAGGAGCAATTTTGAGCAACAAGAGTATGTACAGGTTACTAATGCAGCATTAAAGGATACTGTGTTTTATGATACACTAGCAAGAAATAACCTTACTCCTAAAATCTACTATAAAGTGGTGGCTGTAGATACTCATTATAACCCTTCGGAGTATTCTGAAAGTGCTGCTGTAAAACGCCCTGATTTCACCCCTCCAGTGAGTGCTGTATTAACGGCTATAAGACCCGGAGAAGGAGATATTACGCTAACCTGGGTTCCTGGTAGCTCAGCAGATTCTAAAGATCAGTTGATTTACAGACAGAGCAATACCGAGGCGAGGTGGGCATTGGTACAAGTGCTAACAGCACAGGATACTACCTGGCAAGACTTAGGAGTAGATCAGGAGTTAACCTATCAGTATACCATCATCACTGTAGATGAATCTGGCTTAGAATCGCCTCCGGCACAACCCTTATCAGCCTCACCACTTCCTAGAAAGGTGCAGAGAGGAATAGGTAAGTTGTTTTATACTCAAAAGGAAGAGGAGCCATCAATCACGCTGGGTTGGGAGTATGATCAACCCGGGGTAGAAAGATTTATTATTTATCGGTCTGTAGGAGAGGCTCCTATAACTCCGTTAGGCTCTATTAATAGTGATCAGCAGAAATATACTGATCAGGAATTGAAGAAGGGAGAAGTGTATCGCTATCAGGTGGGAGCGGTTTTTACTGATGGATCATCCTCAGCACTTAGTGAAGAAGTGTTGGTTAAGGTGAATTAAAATATTGTAGATGAAAAAATATATATACTTTTTAATTTTTATTACGGGCTGCTTTTTCTCCCAGCAGGTAAGTGCCCAATCTTATCCTGTTCAGGCTACCTTTCAGCTTACACCGCCTTATTCATTATACCTTTCAGATTATGCCGCAGCTGATAATAACCGGTTTGTTTTAAATGTGCTCTTGCGAGATCTCTCTCGACAAGATTTGCAGGTAAGACTTAGGCTTACCATTGAAGGAACAGGTGTTTCCATAACTACTCGCCCTGACTATAGACCACAGCCGCTGTTTTTACAAGGAGGCATGCCGCTCATGTTAGGGGCAGCAGATTTAGGAGCCTATTTTAACCCAGAGAATCTTATTTTTCAAGGGATAAGTAAAGACCAGGTGGTTAGGGGTAATGCCCTCCCTGAAGGCTTTTATAGAATATGTTTTGAAGTTCTTGAATATAATTTGGGTACAGAAGTCTCTAATATGGCTTGTGGTTCTGCCTGGCTGATGTTAAATGACCCGCCTATTATTAATACCCCTTTTAATGGTGAAAAGGTAAGAGTGCAAGATCCGCAAACCCAACTTTTTCAATGGACTCCAAGGCACACCGGTTCACCTAACTCTGCTTTTTCTACCGCTTATGATTTTGAACTGGTAGAACTATGGCCAGAAGGAAGAGACCCCAATAATGCTATTCAAAGCACGCCGCCTATTTATGAAACTACCACCTACAGTACCAGCCTGGTTTATGGTATTGCAGAGCCTCCATTAGTGCCTGGCCGGCGTTATGCATTTAGGGTAAGAGCCAGAGCTATTAATGGAATAGAGCCAATGGACCTGTTTAAAAACGATGGGTACAGTGAAGTATATTCATTTATTTATGGAGATGCATGCTCTCCTCCTGTAGTGGTAGAGGCCAGTACCGTGAGCAGTAGCAGAATAAAAGTGAGCTGGCAGACTGGCCCGGCACAAACCGAGTTTGTGGTCTATTATAGAAAAGAAGGCAGTGACGATGAGTGGCAATCTGAAAAAACTTATTTGGAAGAGTTGACATTAGATGGTCTTCAACCAGAAACCACTTATGAATTTCAAGTGGCGGCTTTGTGTGGTGCTGCTAACGGAGGGAAAAGTGGTGTTGTTACCTCTGCTACTTCTGAAAATCCCGTTACCAACTACACCTGTGGAGCCCAGCCCGGAGATATTGATCTGGAGAATCAAGAGGCTTTGCCTGAGCTTAATCCCGGAGATATTTTTAAAGCAGGAGATGTAGAAGTACGCGTTATTAATGCTTCGGGTAGTAATGGTACTTTTTCAGGAAAAGGTCATGCTGAAATGCCATGGCTAAAGCACGTAAAAGTGAGAGTAGAGTTTGAAGGTATTTTTATCAATACAGACCTGCAAATGATCACCGGAGCTGTAACTACTATTTTTAATGCTGACAGCCCCCTGATGTTTGATCTCGATGCGCTGGGAGGTGATGATGCAGCTGAAGAAGGTGGTGGCGCTGAAGATCAGGAAGCTCCTTTTGACGGCACTACCATTAAAGTAGACGGCACTGTAGCGTCAGTAACGGTAGATGAGAGTGGACAGATTATAGTAGAAAAAGAAGATGGTACCACTGAAACCTTCACCCAGGAAACAGATCCTGAAACAGGCGAAAGAGTTCCTACTCAAATCACTGATGACGAAGGCAATACTTATACTGTGGATAAGGATGGAAATGTAAGTAGAGGGGGTTCAGGAGAGGGAAATACACCGGATACCACCACAGAATCTGATAGTGTTTTGTTTGTCCAAAAGGAACTGATCAAAGAAGTATTAAAGCACTACAAAGAAGAAATCAACCTGTGGTTGGAGAACAACGGCAAGGGCCCGTTGGATGAAGCCCTGATGAGAAGGTTGATAGCTTTGCCTGATTGCCTGCCGGAGAATGAAGAAGGATTGGAAGCAGTGTTAGCTAAGATTGAAGGATATCAGGAAAACCCGGAGGCATTGCTAGAACTGGTCAAGGAAGATGATGCGAATAAAGCCAGAATAGAAGAACTCACAGTAAAATTAACTGGTAAACAGCCACCTTATGCAGCGGGTTTATCAGAAACAGAATGGGATGAGCTATTGGAGATGCTTTGTCCGTATTTGGTAGGCGAAGAAGAACGGCCGGAACTGGTGACAATAGACCCCATCACGGATGACCAGTTTGCTGCGGGTATTGACAATGACAAACTGGAAATTACCTATTCAATCAAGCCAACAGAGAAATATCCTTTGCAATATGTCAAACTGGAAGTGTATAAAAATGATGGTGTGCTGGCTTATGTAAGATCGGAAGGTTTAGGGATTGGAGAAGGGAAGAAATTTGAATGGGATGGGCAGGTAAACCAGAATATACCAGATGGTGAAGAAATTTATATCCGTTCAGATGAATCCCCTTTTATCATTAAAATCATTGCCAGTACCAGTCAGGATTTTGAAGATTCTTTTCAAACTGAAACCCAAGGGAGTGTACATCCTGATGTAGATGCTTTCCTGGATAATTATGAAGTAGCCAAATATATTGAAGATGTTGCACCTACAAGTGATATGGACAAATTTGAATATTACCAGCAGTTGGCAACTTTCATGTATGATGAGGTAACCTCTGATCAGATGGACGAACAAGTATTACGGAATTTTACTAACGCACTCGATTATCTAGGAGACCAGGTTAGAGAACGCTCTTTTCTAGGGAGAAAAGTAATTGTACATGACAATTACTGGGTTTATCTACAGGATATTGAAAGCAACTTAGGTAGTGGTTATGTCAATCACCCGGATTATACCATGGGTGGATTCAGTATTCGCTTTCAACGAAACTCCACAGATCAGGTTAGTAATCATGCTTACGGAATGGCCTTAGATGTGAGCTGGCAGCGTAATCCTTATCTGTCGAAAGGGCAGCTTTATTTTCTACAATTGCTTACCGGGTTTAAATTTTTTCAAAACCCATCCAATCCGGAAGACTTGAAGGAAGCTCATGATAAGCTGATCGGGTTCGGCTATCAACAAACAGATATCAGCTCCATAAAGGAAGGCTTTGAACACTTGAATAAGAGCAGCTTAAAAACTGAAAACTTTGAGATGTTATTGAACGAGACACTTGGAAACTTTCGTTCGGCTGCTTCTACTTTTTCTCAACTGGTGAACCGTAACACCAACTTGCGAAATGAAGTGCATTTTTTCAATCAGAAAACACCGCAGGAAATAGCTGAGATCGAGCGGCAGTTGTTTGAAGAATTACCAACCGAAGCGGATGCATTATTGAAAACTGTAAAGGCTATAAAATCCACCGAAGAAATCAACCAGTTGTACGACCTGTACAAAGAGGGTTATTTAAAAGCCTTTTTATTGGATAAGCATAAATCCATTGAGAATGAGACATTACTCACAGTACTCAATAATTTAAAAGGGTTGTTTGGTTTTGAAGCTGCGATTGCCAGTTTGAAGGAAGCTTGTGAGCAACCCGAAAACGGAGATTATACCTATTGGGTCACCAATGTAACGATCGCTCAACCCCAATCTATCCCAGAAGCCACCACCTATCAGGCAGTTGGCACGTTCATTGAGTCAAGGAAAGCAGATTACAAGGAAATCTTTTATAGTATAAGTAGTTACTCTGGGATTATTAGTGTGTTGAACAACAGTGCTACCAGCCTTGCGCAAAATGGATTTATGCTGATGAGTGCAGAGTTTGCCCGTGAGTTTTTAGATACTGGTAATGGTGATATTGGCTGGGGTGGTAACTGGAAAAGATTAAAAGATTTTATGCATCTGGAATTAGTTGCAGACGACAAGTTTAGTATAAGTAATTAAGATTATGAAGCAATTAATATTAGCCACCTTTTTTAGCATTGGATTAATAAGTGCACAGGCTCAAACAGGCCTGTATGCGGATAAAAGCATAGCTGAAATCCTGGAATTGAAATGGGAGTTCCCTTATGAGCAAAACGATCATTCTCATTATTTCATCAAGCGTGTACTGGTTAAAAATGACCTACTAATCCATCACTTCAATATGGATTTTGTGGTGGACTTAAAGACCTCTAAGCAATTATTTTTCTCAAATCCTGCTGATCTGCAAGTTATTAAATCCAGGCTGCCAGACAGCCTGCTGGTGTTTGACCTGATGGATAAGATTGTGATCAAAAACATGTACACCGGTAAGATTTCCCTTACCAAACGAAAATATAAAAAGTTTGGTTTTATCAGTGATGGGGATTTTCCTTACTTTTTAAATGACTCTGTTCTTTACTATGTGGAGGATAAAAATAAGCTCTTTGCTTTTGATCCCTTTTCGCGGAAGCAGATATGGCAGCGTGAATTTCCGGAGACAGTATATACCTTTCAGGAGTACAAAGAAAATTTGATCAATATGACCACTCGGACTACTTTTTATCAGTTAGATAAAAGAACGGGTAAAACACTTTGGAGCCTTCCGATCATAACCGAGGGAGAGTCTTCTTTAAACGGGGAACTCAACAGACAAGATAACAAACTCTATATCTGGGCGGAATCTTTTGGATTGAATGTGGTGAACCTAGATACCCGCCAGATTGAATCCACTTGGCTAAAGGAGGGGGGCAATGCAGGCTTTACCATGCAGATGATCTTTGAGGGAGACAGTATATTTGCTCGTACTCCAATGAATGTGTATTGTATTAGCAAAATTTCTGGTGAAGTATATTGGATGTCGGAGGATGTTGATATAGTATCTGAGATCACCTTATCTGATGAGTATATATTCTTTGAACAAGATGGGAAAGAGAGTTTTGCAGATGTAATGAGTGCTATCAGCAGAACTACACACAAAGTGGAGTATGCTGAGTTTGCCTCCGAAAAGTATCCACCGGAGGATCCGGAAAATGACGTCATTCAGAGCCGCTTAGACCTTACCCGTTTTCGTTTCCTGGAACGTTCTTATCAAGGTAAATATCTGTTGGGGGACAATGGTAGAAGTGTTTACTGTTTTGAGATCATTGAGCCAGATCAAGAGGAATAGTTTAAATAAAACTACCCTCGTTGCCGCCATGCTTGGCATGGTGGTTGATCCTAACTAGCATGCGTAGCGACAGCAATACGCGTGCTACCTATTAGACAAAAGTTATCACCTAATCAATAAATGAAAAAAACACTACTCACCATATCCATAGCCTGTCTCTTCATCTTCACAGCAAGAAGCCAGAATATAGGCACTTACTTTCAATCCGTAAGAACGGGTACTTACCCACAAATACCTTCAGCGTTTTTCTCTGGAGATATGAGTTTAATGAATCAGCTTACACCATATTACAAAGATTCAATAGATGATTTAAGGCCTTGGTATGCTAATCATCAGTCTGATTATGGTATCTTGGATGAAGGGTATTAGATTGCTTTTGAGATAAGAAGCTAATTCGCCGTGTCAGAGACACTCTTTACCATTCATAAATCCTTAGTCGCCCTTCGGTAAGACTAAGGATAGCGGGGGTGCTCACTCAATCTGTTCAATAACCACTTTCCCTCACTGCTAATTAAAGTTCTTATATTTAGCTACTGAAAATAAAGACATGTCTGAGAAATACAAATTCAGAAACCCAGAAGGTTTATATTTTGGGGCCTCCCTTTTAAATAAAAAACACTGAAATACAGTTACTTATCAGTATTAAAGCATAAAATAAAACCCCGAAATTAGCTATATAAAGCTTTTTTCGGGGTTTTTGATTTGTTAAATTGTAGTGCCTAATCACAATTAACACTGCAATATATGAGAGATCAAGAGCTTTTCCAACCGCAAGATTACTTAACTCCAAAATGGTACTTATTCAAGAATAGCAAATTAGGTAAGGTTTATAATACTATTCCTTGGAGTCAACTTTCAGAATGTTTGCCAAAGGAAAATAGAGGCCCAGGCGCACCCCGCTGGTTTTCGGCCCAAGGCATGTTTGGTCTAATGTTTCTAAAATCTTATTTAAACCTGAGTGACGAGAAGTTAATAGAACGATTTAATACTGACTGGAGCCTTCAGCTTTTTTGCAATAAATTGTTGGATGATAACCAAAGAATTAAGGATAAGGCCATTTTAAGTAGAATCAGGACGTATATGGCTGATAATACTGATTGGCAACAACTTCAGGAAGTACTCATTCATCATTGGAAAAGAGATATGAATAATACGCATGTTCTCTTAATGGATGCCACTTGCTATGAAAGTTATATTCGTTTTCCTACCGATGTAAAACTACTTTGGGAAAGCTGTCAATGGGTGTTTGAAAAACAGCTTTACAGATGGAGTAAAATATTAGGTGTAAAACGGCCTCGCTCCAAATATATAGATCAAAAACGCAAGCAGATGTCTTACGATCGTAGTCGAAAAAAGACATACAAAGCTGGACGCAAGCGTAAAAAGGCATTGATATATCTACTGTCCAAAGGGCTTGGACAGCTGCAATACTTACTCAATGAAAACCCACAAATACAGCTTCACTTTCAAGAGCGATCATACCTAAAAACAATAAAGAAGGTACTTGAGCAACAGCAATTCTTGCAGCATCATCCAGCTAAAGAATTGAAAAACAGGATAGTATCGCTTCCCAGACCTTATGTCAGGCCTATCGTACGAGGCAAAGAAACTAAAAGGGTTGAGTTTGGAATGAAAGCCCACATGCTTCAGGTAGACGGCATCTGCTTTATTGATGCCATGGAGTTCAGGGCATTCAATGAAAGTACCAGACTAAAAATAAGTAGTTTAAAACATAGATCGATATTTGGTTCCCTTCATCAGCTGGGGGCAGATCGCATTTATGCCACTAATGCCAACAGAAAGTATTTAACAGTAAGGAAAGTGTTCACTTGCTTTCCAAAGAAAGGCCCCAAGATAAACAAACCTCAGGAAAGCAAACTCAGAAGCCTCATCTCTAACCAGAGAGCAACCGTGATGGAGGGAAGTTTTGGTACCCATAAAACGGCTTACGGCCTGAATAAAATCAAGGTTAAGGGAGAAAAACGAGAAATGATACATGTATTCTTTGCCGTTATGATGGCCAATGCTGTTAAGATGAGCAAAAAGAAATCAGAAAACATACCACTACTTCAGGCCGCCTAAACCTAAATCAGAAAAGCCTTAGGGATCGGTGTGTCTATACTATTCTAAATCGATATTCCTTCAGATTTATTAATAAAACCACTCACGATTTTGCACTTTTCGAAGACGCTAAAGCGGAAGGTGTTCAGATTTATAACAAAAAAAGCTGGACTTAATCAGTCCAGCTTTTATATCTTGTTTTGATTTATGTAATTATCAAGGGAGGCCTATTTTGAGACCAGCACAGTTGTTTTCTGGATAGATCTATTCACCAGAAAGGAATATAAGCATGTTTTAATTAATTGCCTGAAGTATTATCAGCAAAAAAAGAGGATTAATTATTCATGCCTGGTGCCTTATGCCCAGTCACCTTCACATGGTAATCAGTAGTAGAAATGGGGAATCTTTAAGTGCTATTATGAGAGATTTTAAAAAGCATAGCAACAAAAAGCTTATAGAAGAAATTAAATTGATCAATGAAAGCAGAAGTGAATGGCTACTAAGAGCATCTGAAAAAGCAGGAAGATTATTAAAAAGAATTACAGCTAATAAATTATGGAAAGATGGAAACCATCCTGTAGAATTGTATAGCGCGGAACTAGTAGAACAACGTGTTGATTATATTCATAATAATCCAGTCGAGTCAGAGATAGTAGATGAGGCAGAAAATTATTGGTACAGTTCCGCAAGGGATTATGCTGGAAGAAAGGGATTGATAGATGTTGAATTAGTGCGGTAGTCACGCGTATTGCTTCGCTACGCGCGCCAGAAGGGTTTACCAAGTAGCTTGAGACAGTCATCAGGGGAATCGTTAAGGTTATTGGAAGAATTACCCCCATCATCATTGGAGAAATCGTATGAATTTTACGAGAAGGCGATTAAATATAATATAAAATGAAAATTACAGCAAGTGTATTTGAGCAAATATCAATAAGTGGAATTTTAAAGCAAAACCCTACAATTTTATTATGGGATAGGCCGGAAAAAAGTATTTTAAAAAGGTTTAATTTGAAATATGGCGAATTTTTAGTTGGTGCTAAAGGTTTAAGTATAGATATAAATATTAATACTAAGTTTGATATCTTATTTACAAGTAGTAATCCAGAATCCTTTTTGGAGGTTGAAGTGTTTTTAGAATCAGTTTATTTAAATCCTTCTAGAGTAATTGATCATTTACCAAATGGTTACACTAACCTTTGTCTACTATCTTTTAAAAAAGGTTTGCCGAAAATGCTCAATAGACTAAAATTAAACAGCGAGCAAAAGGATTCTACAAAGCATGATGTACTGTATTTGACGCAAAGAAGAGTTTTAAGTGATATATTATCTTTAAGTAATGAAAATCTCTAGAAAGCTAGCGGTGTCAGTAGTCCCACTCCGTTGCCACTCCATCTAGCGCGATTAGCGACAGCAATACGCGTCCTACTTAACTAGATTCCACAACAATTAATCTATCTTATCAATAAATGAAAAAAACACTACTCACCATATCCATAGCCTGTCTCTTCACCTTCACAGCAAGAAGCCAGAATATAGACACTTACATTCAATCCGTAAGAACGGGTTCTTACCCACAAATACCTTCAGCGTTTTTCTCTGGGGATATGAATTTAATGAATCAGCTTACACCATATTACAAAGATTCAATAGATGATGTGAGAGGTAAGGCCTATTACATCGCTTATAGGTCAGCCACTAATACTGATAATCAACAGATCAAAAAAGTAGCTATAGAAGCATTAATTGAAGGTGTAAAAGATAAGGATTCTGGTCTTTCAGGAGATAATATAGAATTTCTCACTGAGTTTGATAAAGACTTGTTTTCAGCCAAAGATCAGCAAGAGCTTTTGTCAGCCTTGAGTACTATAAAATACCATAAGCCAGAACTTATCAAATTAATCGGCTATTTGAATATTTCGGAAGCAGAGAATACATTGAAAAGCTATGCGGCATCCTCAAATCGCAGACTGCAGTGGTCAGCCTTGCTAGCCTTATCGCGCATGGGAGATGAGGCTTCAGCTCAAAAAATCATCAGCATCCTTGAAAACCTCCCGGTAAATGATAACCTGGTCTATGAACTAGCGCCAGATCTAGTCTACACCCGCAACAAAGCGGCCTTTGATTACCTTTTCACCATCATTAACAGCAATGAAAACAACTGCACCTCCGCAGACCCAGATAACGAAGTCGCCATCCTTTGTGGCTACAGAGTAATGGAATACCTTGCCCCACACCTCACCGCCCAGCCCCTCCCCACAGAAGACGGAGAACTGGCAGTAGATAATTACGAGCAAGCCTTACAAGAGTTAAGGGCTTGGTATGCTAATCATCAGTCTGAATATGGTATCTTGGAGGAGGGGTATTAGATTGCTTTTGAGATAAGAAGCCAATTCGCCGTGTCAGAGACACTCGTTACCATTCATAAATCCTTAGTCGCCCTTCGGTAAGACTAAGGATAGCGGGGGTGAACAGATCTTTGACTTTTATAAGGTTGATAGAAGTGGAGGAGTAGATACAGACGGCGCATGGAGCAGAGAGTTTGATACTGAGTACGTTGGGTTAAGCGAAATAGCTAATCGTTTAAAAGCTAAGAAAGGTCAGGTTTACCCAGAAATAACAGGTGAAATATCTATTGCATCTGAACTACCTTACTGTGTGTCTTGTCAAGGTGTTATTCAAGACTTTGCTACTATGTTTCCTAATGTAGACATATACCTAATTGATGGTTTAAAGAACGTTAAATAGATGAAAATTTTTAGAGCATTCTATGCTAACATAGCTGTTATCCAGTATACATTCCACTTTAACAAGGAACACGAGACAGAAATTAAAGCGTATTCGGAGCATTTAGAGGGTGTTCCCTTTGTAACTATAGATTTTGGAGACCTTAACGCAGAATTAGTTTTTAAATTTTCATTTAGATTAGGAGAGATACACAAAGAAGTGCAACTTAAAAATGATTTTCTCTTAGATATGGAACAATATCCGCTTCCACCAAAAGAAGATAAAAACTATAAGTACTAAGTTCTTACATCATATTAATTTTAGCAGCTTTGATAAAATGATCTATGGTCAGAATCAGGCTGCTTTTTTCTTTTTCTGGTAGGTTTAAAATGTCTTGCAGTCGCTGCAGCATTTTTTTGTCTTTGAACAGATCAGCTTGTTCATTTTCTCCTAGCAAATAACCTACCGTAGTATCTAATATCCTGGCTAGTTTTTTAGCCGCTTCAATAGACGGTATCATCTCGTCACGCTCATACTTTCCTATGGTTGTATGTGAGGTATTAAAAAGTTGCGCAAGCTCTTTTTGAGATAACCCATCTAGCGCGCGTAGCGACAGCAATACGCGTGCTACCTATTGGACAAAATTTATAACACCTAACCAATGGATTTGCAACAAAAAACTGGACAATAAGTTAAGCACATTTTGAATAGTTATGGTTATTAAATTGTTCAGGCGTCTTATATCCTAAGTGCGAATGTTTTCTTTTTCTATTATACCATATTTCTATAAATTCGAACAGGTCATTCTTGGCCTGAAAAATACTATAGAAATTGGTATGTTTGACCAGTTCTGACTTCAGTATCTTAAAGAAGTTTTCTGCCACAGCATTATCTCAGCAATTACCTTTTCTACTCATGCTTTGTTGTATACCCTTACTTTTGAGGTGATCTGAAAAAGAATAGGTGGCATACTGCACTCCCCGGTCGGAATGAAATATTAATTGGTTTGTTATTGGCCTATTAATTAAAGCCATTCTCCAGGCTGGCCATATTGTATCATGGCACGCCATAGACCTACTCAATGACCATCCTATAATCTTTCGATCGTACAAATCCATAATGATGGTTAAATACATCCAACCTTGACCAGTGGGGATGTATGTAATATCAGAGACCCATTTATGCCCCGGAAGGTTTGCCTGAAAATCTCTGTTTAATAGGTTTTTAGCTACTGGATAGTTGTGTCTTGATTGGGTGGTAGTTCCTCTGAACTTTCTGCAAATAATACTTCTAATGCCCTGGTTACGCATGATCCTGGCCACTCTGGGGCGAGAGATACGCCAACCCAGGTCTCGTAACTCCTCGGTGATCTTCGGGCTACCATACCTTCCTCTGCTATTGCTGTGTATAGTCCTGATATATGCGGATACCTTTTCATTCTCCAACTTTCTCATTGATGGCCTTCTGTTGCTCCAATTATAGAAACCACTTCTACTGACTTTAAGTACTTTACACATCCTCTCAACACCAAATCTGTGGTTGTATTCCTTTATGAACCGGAATATTTGTTGTCTCCCTTGGAGAAGATGCTTACTGCCTTTTTTAAAATATCCCTTTCTAGTTGGACTTCACGCAGTTCTCGTTTTAAACGGGCTATCTCCTTTTGTTCTGAGGTTAAATTCTGATTACCATGACCTGAAAAACTACCTTCTTTGTACTCATTGTATTCACGTTTCCATCGGGTAACCAGCTCAGTCCTTAAACCAAGCTCATCAGCTACTTCTCTTGTACTTTTTCCTGACAGGCACAGGTTCACTGCCATCTGTTTAAACTCCTTGTCAAACTCTCTTCTTGCTCTTTTCATATTTAGTAAATTTAACTCAAATGCGCTTAACTTACTGTCCAATCAAATGTAGCAGGTCCAAGATGAGGCTTCAGCTCAAAAAATCATCAGTATCCTAAAAAACCTCCCGGTAAATGATAACCTGGTCTATGAACTAGTGCCAGACTTGGTATACACCCGTAACAAAACGGCCTTTGATTATCTCTTCACCATCATCAACAGCAATGAAAACAACTGCACCTCCGCAGACCCAGATAACGAAGCTGCCATCCTTTGTGGCTACAGAGTAATGGAGTACCTTGCCCCACACCTTACTGCTCAGCCCCTCCCCACAGAAGACGGAGAACTGGCAGTAGATAATTACGAGCAAGCCTTACAAGAGTTAAGGGCTTGGTATGCTAATCATCAGTCTGATTATGGTATATTGGAGGAAGGTTATTAGATTGCTTTTGAGATAAGAAGCTAATTCGCCGTGTCAGAGACACTCGTTACCATAAATAAATCCTTAGTCGCCCTTCGGTAAGACTAAGGGTAGCGGGGTAATTAATAAAATTAAGTTATACGTAAAAATAATCGATTAGATTGATGTTACCTCACTTAACAAAATGGTATTATTAAGTAAAAAATTTTAATTTGATATGAGGCAATTTTACTTTTTAATTTTATTATCCTTCATTTTACTAACATCGTGTGATAAAGATGATGAGAGTCTCAATAATAGTGGTGAATTAATCATTACTATAGATAGTATTTCACCTTTATCAGGGCCTTCAGGTACAGAGATTACATTTTATGGAACAAATTTAGATAAAGCAAGTACTACAAGTTCTCTATACGCCTATTTTGGGGAGGAACTTTTAACTGGTGATTATAGAAATGATTTAGCAAAGGCAGGTATTCCGTCTGGATTCGTTGGCGTTGAAGATTCGGTTTATATTGTTTACAAAACATCAAGTTCGGGATCTGTGCCGAAATTTTCATATGCTCCCCAGACCTTTAAAGTTTTGGCCCCAGTTTTTAATGATTTTTATCCTAAAATAGGCTCGCATCTGGATACAATTTCAATAAGCGGAAAATATTTTGGGACTAAAACGAATGATAAGTATGGCGATTTAGAGTTAATTTCTGATTCTACTCGTACTTCTACGTTTAGAGTTATAAGTATTTCTGACACATTAATTAAAATACTACCTCCTTCAAATGTTTATGGAGGGGAATATAAATTCAAGTTTCAATTTGAAAATTATACACATACATTTGAAGATAATTTTAAAACACAGATTAGCTACAATTTTAATGATACCACTGAGGTTGATATTAAAGCAGACCATGTAATGGACATATATGTTTACAGTACTTATATTTATAATACGAATACGGATGAAGAGGCATTAACTTTTTATGTTGATGATATTAAAGTTTTTAATTGGAGTGTACCTATTGGATCTGGGTATCGAACTTATAGAATAAGTCTTCCAGAAGACCTTCCAAGTGGGCCTCATACAATCACAGGAATCTGCAAGGACATTCCAATGTCTCCGATGAATACAGGTGTTGTTTATATCAAATAGCTATTAGCAACTTTAAATGTAAGTATCTAATTGATGATATGAGAATATTCTGGATAGCATTAATTTGACGAGGCTTTTTGAGATAATTAATGATGTTTTTCTTTATTTAATAGTAAACGACTTGCAGCACTGTTTTACTATGGAATGGTTAATTTCTTGAATTTAATTAGAAGGGAATTATGTATGTGGGGTAAATAATTCCTTCTCACTTTATCAGAGTGTGTTTGATCTTACGGCAACTCAACTACTTTATTATAATTATCACTTAATTCCTGATAGTGTTAGGTAGTAGCGCTTTTATAAGAGAGTATCATTTATTGCAACTCTGGATTATTCCTTAAATATAAAAATATCTATTATAGGTGAAGTCTTGCTTAATAACTTCCAGAATATTGAAATCCCAGCCTTGTAACAAAATTCATAATTAACTAAATTGAAACAAGAACAATGGAGGTCAAAATAAAAAGCTCCAATTCGTGTTCCTTAAAAATTAAAATTCAATTAAGTAATTGATATTCAATAATTAATAAGGGGTAGTTGTAATCCAGTCATCCCGACGATTAGATAACCATCTAAGTACAAAACCCTCCAAATTTCACGATTTGGAGGGTTTTTTAATTTTACCTCCTCCAGTAAAACACCTTTATTATCAATGAAAATGAGACCTATACGGTGACCTTTTTTATTTTTTAAATTTAGGTCACCAGAAAGGGCTTAAATTATTGATATTCAGCGAATAACGATCATTCTTTTTAAGGCCATTTGATTCGGTTTTTTAGTGAGTTTCACCGTTTTCTGGTGACCTATTTATCAAATACAACTAAAGGAAGTCATTATGAGGAGTTCAAAAACATTTGGAGTACAATTTATTATCAGGAGAAATAAGCTTAAAAACGGTCTGGTGCCTATTTATGCCCGTATTACTGTAGATTCTGAAAGAGTGGAAGTCTCTATGAAAAAGAGAATTAAAATTGCCAATTGGAATGAATCAGGTGGTCGGGCGAAAGGTACTGCTATGGCGGTAAAGGAACTAAATCATTATCTGGAACAATTTAGATCCGGCATTACTAATAGCTATCAGCAAATGCAGATTGAGAAAAAATTGATTACGGCAGAAGCTCTCAAGAACATGGCTCTTGGTCTGGATGAAGACGGGCACACTATTACTCAGTTAGTTGATTATCATAATACCAATTTCAAGAATGTTTTGTCTGATGGCACCTTAAAGAATTATTATACAACTAAGAAATACCTTCTACGCTACCTTAAGAAACGTTACGGAAAATCAGATATGTATTTGTCTGAGCTTACCTATAAGTTTATTACCGAGTTTGAGCTTTACTTAAGGGCATATCAGCCAACGGATCATCAGAAACCATTGTCTAATAATGGTGTGATGAAGCACCTTGAAAGATTGAGGAAGTTAATACGGTTGGCTGTGAGGTTAGAGTGGATGGTAAAGGATCCATTTGAAAGATATCAGCTGAAATTTAATAAAGTTGAGCGCGGTTTTCTGGATCAAGATGAGTTAATAAGGTTGCAGGATAAGAAGTTCGAGATAGCCAGGTTGGATTGGGTGAGGGATCTATTTGTTTTTAGCTGTTATACTGGCTTAGCGTATATTGATGTAATGAAGTTGACGCCAGAAAATCTAAGTAAGGGGGTAGATGGTAAATTATGGATAATGACCACCAGGCAAAAGACGCAGCAGAAAGTAAGTGTTCCGATCTTACCTAAGGCAATGGAAATTATAAGTAAGTATAAGGAACATCCCAGAGCTGAAATTAATGGAACACTATTTCCTGTCATATCAAACCAGAAGCTTAACTCTTATTTAAAGGAAATAGCTGATTTATGTAGAATACGTAAAAACCTCACTTTTCACCTAGCCAGACATACCTTTGCTACCACAGTCACTTTAAGTAATGGAGTGCCAATAGAATCAGTTAGTAAAATGTTAGGGCATACTAAAATTACTACAACCCAGATATATGCTAAAGTGGTAGAGCATAAAGTGAGTGAAGATATGGGATTGCTTCAGGAGAAGCTGGCCAATTCGAGAGGAATAAGTAAAGGTTAGGATAAAAGTTACGAATGATTACAATCAATATGTTGAGGGGGGATTGCTGGAAGAGCTAATGAGTTTGTTGAAATGAAATATTGATAATAGGAAGTGATATTTGTCTATTTCAAGTCAAAATTGAAAAGCTCACTCATATTAATTTCCAAAGCATTTGATATCTGTAAAAGGTAATAGATGGATGGATTTACCTTACCCTTCTCTAAACGGTTGATACTTTGCCTATCCTTGTTGCAATAGTGTGCTAATTCTGTTTGGTTCAGCCCTTTCGTTGTTCTTAAATAAGCTATCCTTTCTCCGAGTCGTTTCTGCAATATTTCTTTCTTGATAGCCATTAGCTTTATGTATATGGCAAAAAAACAATTAAGCTAGAAATATTATGTAAACGAATTTGTTTACAACCTTAATTTTTTTATCTTGGGATTTGATAGAATAATAAATTAACTATGACACAGGTTAGGATGAAATTTGAATTTCATGATTTCAAAAGAGGACACATTCCGGTTTTAAATGAAATCTATTCTCAACACAGCCGCCGCCTTTTCTGGATAGGAATGAACCTGATTAATGACAGCTTTATGGTAGATTCATTATTGCAAGATGCTTTTTTAAAGCTGTGGGTGAAACGAGATAGTATTCAATCTCCTGATCATATATTCAATTTTCTTCGATTTGTGATTACCAGAGAGTGTATTACCTATTTCACTAGCTCAAAGACTAAGTTTATTCGCAAACTCAATTCACTAGAGGCGTTTGACAACTACCAGGAGTATATGGCTGGTTATGATCCTGAAATTGAAAGGGCGAATTATCAGGCTCAAGAACAGGAGCAGCAGGCCTTTGACAAGGTGAAAAAAGTGCTGCCTTTGCTGGATTCTGAAAGGAGGCATTTAATAACGCTTTGTCTTGAAAATGATTTCAAGTATAAATTCATAGCCCAATTGATGGGGAGGAATATTCAGGAAATATACCGTGAAGTGAATATGGCTATTGAAGACATAAAAAAGATAATAAAGCATGGTGCTAATAAACGTCAGCCTGCTTTAGGAATGAAGATACAGGGGACCATGACCGAAGAACAGGCCGAGGTGTTGAAACTGCGCTGTGAGAAAAAGTATTCTTTTGCAGCCATAGCCTCACAGCTTAACCTTTCTCAAAAGGAAGTTCATCATCAGTTTATGACCGCCTATAAAGTAGTTCAGCAAAAACATCAACAAGCATTACAGTCCGTTTAATATGGATAAGTCTACCATCAAACTAACGCGAAAAATTCAGCTCTTGATAGACTTGCCTACGCAGGAGGAAAGAAAGCAGAATTTGGATAAGCTGTATCAATGGCAGAACCGTTGCTTCAGGGCTGCAAACCTGATTGTGTCGCATCTTTATACACAGGAGATGATCAAGGATTTTTTTTATTTGTCTGAAGGAGTGAAATATAAGCTGTCAGATGAAAAGAAAGATGATGCTGGTATCTTACAACGTTCTCGTATCAATTGCACCTATCGGGTAGTTTCTAATCGTTTCCTGGGAGAGGTACCTACCAATATCCTTTCTCACCTCAACAATACTTTGATATCTGCTTTTAATAAGAATAAAGGTGAATACTGGAAAGGAGAGCGATCCTTAAAGAATTTCAGGAGAGATATGGCCTTTCCTTTTGGCGCAGAATGCATTGGCGGATTAAGGCATGTTGCTGAGAAAAAGGCATTTTGCTTTCGTTTATTTCAGATTCCATTTCGTACGTATTTGGGCAAAGATTATAGTGGAGATAAACATCATTTATTGAATCAGATCATTAAAGGCGAAATCAAGCTTTGCACTTCTCATATAAAACTGAAAGATGGTAAGGTGTTTTGGCTGCCTGTCTTTGAGATAGAAAAGAGTCCTGAGGAGGTGAAGCCGGAGCTTATTGCTGAAGCATCGTTGTCTTTGGAATATCCTATCGTAGTGAAAACCGATAAGGTAAAACTGACTATAGGCACGCGCGAAGAGTTTTTGTACAGAAGGCTGGCCATACAGGCGTCTATAAAAAGAGCGCAGAGAGGGGCTACCTATAGCCGTTCGGGGAAAGGGATTAAAAGAAAGTTGAAAGCAGTGGACAGGCTCAGGGAGGCGGAAAGCAATTATGTGTCTCATCGTTTACATGTTTATAGTAAGAAGTTGATTGACTTTTGTGTTAAGCACCAGACAGGAACACTTATTCTTATGAATCAGACAGAAAAGAGCCAGGTGGCCAAGGAAGAAGAATTTGTGTTACGTAACTGGAGTTATTATGAATTGGTGAATAAGATTAAATACAAAGCTGCAAAAGCAGGTATTGAAGTAATAGTGGATTAAATCACTACATAGAGGGTGCTTGTACGCCCGTAAGGTGAGGTATGAAAAATACACTCACTAAATGCCAAAGGCATATACAACGCGTGGGTGCTCTTGTTTTATTTTTCATTGATGTGCCAATAAAATTACACTTGTAGATCTGGTGAAGGAATTCCCAATGTAAAAGGTGATGGTGTCGGGAAAAGGCAAGCGGGTAATAATTAACAATACTAAACATAACATTTGCTTTTGGTGATGTAGTGAAGATAAGTAGCTCAATTTTATCTATAGGTATAGTCTATGGTGAGTCTCCTGGTATTTTTTTGAAAAAATAATTAGCCAATTTCTCGAAGCCGGTTTACTACGTTCCTTCGTTCACCCGCTTCTCCAAACGCACCATAAGATTAAGGCAGGCCTCCCTTGATAATTACATAAATCAAAACAAGATATAAGAGCTGGACTGATTAAGTCCAGCTTTTTTTGTTATAAATCTGAACACCTTCCGGAGACTGTCAATTCATCTCTGTCTAAACTTTGGATATAAAGAAATAATGTTTAGACTAAAGAGCAATGAACAAACAAGAGAAAGAAGAATTAAAGGAAAAAGCACTTAAACAATTTTTAAAAGGAGAATCTCTATTTTGTAAGGACCCCTAAAAATAGGACAGTTTAAAAGTAGAAAAATTTAATTAAATTTAAACTGTTCACTATGAAACGAAAGAAATTTTCACCCCAACAGATTGCCAGCATCTTGAAGGAATTTGATGCAGGTAAGACCGCGGCTGAGATCAGCCGTGAGCATGGTGTTAGTCAGGCAGCCTTCTACAAGTGGCGCCAGCGATTTGGAGGTATGGATGCTTCAGAGTTACGGAAGCTAAAAGAGCTTGAAGAGGAAAATCGCAGGCTCAAACACATGTATGCGGAATTAGCCCTTGACCTTAAGCTTGCTAAAGAGATCATCGAAAAAAAGCTTTAAAGCCCTGCCAGAAAAAGCAGCTAGTTACGGAAATAAAAAGGGAATTTAATTACGCGATCAGCATCAGCAGGGCGTGCCGGGTTTTAAATCTTGCCAAATCCGTCTATTATTATTCATCTATTAAAAATGATGAGCCTATTATGGCTGCTTTAAAAGAAAAAGCAGAGCAGTTTCCCAGAGAAGGTTTTTGGAAAGCTTTCAGGCGACTTCGCAATGAGGGGCATCAATGGAATCATAAGAAAGTACATAGAGTCTATAAATCCATGGGATTAAGTATGCGTAGAAAGACAAAAAAAAAGACTGCCCGCAAGAGTGAAAGAGCCTTTGGAAATACCGCCTGTAATCAATCATACCTGGTCTATTGACTTTATGAGGGATGCTCTATTTAACGGCAGAAAGTTTCGATCTTTCAATGTAATGGATGATTTTAACAGGGAAGCGCTACATATAGAGATTGACTATTCTCTTAAGAGCAATAAAATAGTATGGGTTTTAAACCATTTAATTAAACGTCGAGGCAAACCTGAGCGGATCAGGATGGATAATGGCCCTGAATTTATTGCAACATTAACTAAGGAATGGAGCCAAATGCACGAAATCGACTTCATTTATATACAACCAGGTAAGCCCACTCAAAATGCCTACATAGAAAGGCTGAATGGCACCTTCAGAAGAAATGTATTGGATGTGTATCTTTTTGATGATATAAATGAAGTGCGTGAAGCTACTGAAAAGTGGATGAATGACTATAACTTTTTCAGGCCTCATGAAAGTCTGAATGACTTGAGTCCGGTGCTGTATGCACAGAGGGCGTTAACAGTGGATAACTCTATCGAGTTACCCACAATTAACACCTGATTTCAATAATAATAATTGTTAGAAATCTATACATTTACACAGTCCTAATTTGGGGGTGCTTACAAATGGGCTTATCATAATTCTTACGATCTCTATAATTGGGGTAGTTATCACTATCGAGTACCTGGGCATCACTATTGACTACTTGAGCATAACTGCAAAAGCTGCCAAGCATGCAAATTGCTAATGATAATATTAATGTTGAATTTTTCATAGATTCTGTTTTTTATTAAGTTGATTTCATTAAGCTCATGGGTGCTATACTGTATGGTACAAGAGCTTCATTGTCTAGTCTTTTTCTATACTTCGTAAACGTTTGATACGTGGCTGAATTAGTGACTGCCTACATGGCGTAATGCTCATTATTTGCCCAAATACTTCTATAGGCACTATTCAGTTTTTTAATGCAGAGGAAGTATTCGATATAATTTTCAAGACCTCTACAAAGTAGAGCTTATTTTAGCCAGTATTACTTACAGACTAATATTGAAGAGTTATATAGATCACAGGTGTGTACAGGAAAATAGGGGTGTCTAGTATTTTATAGACTAATTGCAGCTGTTTTTATGCCTGCAAATAATTTAGCAAATTTAGGAGGAGTATGTATGCTATGTTGCTGATGATAATGTGCCTTTTTAAAATGTTTATAACATGGATTATGGGTTACTTTATCCAAAGTCATAGAGTCTTTTTGCTTCAGCTTCTTTAAATTCCATAATAAGTTGTAACGCATCTTGAACCGCATCGCTACACAAGACCAGAAGGGAGCCTTCCTCCGCATTTTTTATAGCGCTGGTTATGGCTTCTTTTTCTGAGCTAATCATGGATACCGGCTTATTAGGTTCTACACTTTTTATCCCATCATAAACCATTTCAATAATTTCTTCTCCCGTTTTACCCCTCAGGTTTTTATCTTGCCTAATAATGATCTTATCAAACATGCTGGCTGCTACTGCACCTATTTCCATGTTGTCTTCTACTCTTCTATCACCAATTCCTGCAATGATGCCAATTTTTGGATAGCCTTCCATTTTATCGATCATTTGTTTTAGAGCCAGTAGCCCTGCTGGATTATGGGCATAATCCACTAATACATCAAAGTGCTTGAATCTGAACATGTTGAGTCTTCCGGGTGTAAGCGCAGGTGATGGAATAAACGACTCTATGGCAAGCTTAATATCTTCTATAGAAAAATTTCGAATATAGGCGGCAAGTACCGCAGGAAGCAAATTTTGTATCATAAAAACCGCTTTACCTTCAAATGTCAGGGGCACATTTATAGCTTTAGAAACTCGCATTTTCCATTCTCCTTTACAGATAGTGATATATCCGTTTTCATAAATCGCTGACAAACCTCCAGCTTTTCCGTGTTGGAGGATTCTTTCATTATGCTCATTCAAAGAAAATAAGGCGACATTAGATTTTACACTTTTTCGCATTTCATATACTAAATCATCGTCTGCATTTAGTATGGCATAGCCATGAGGAAATACCGTATCAGGTATAACACTTTTTACCCTGGCCAGCTGCTCTATTGTTTGGATGCCTTTTAAGCCCAGGTGATCAGCGGCAACATTTGTGACGATACCAATATCGCAATTTTTAAATCCTAAACCCGCTCTTAACAAGCCACCTCTTGCTGATTCTAACACAGCAAAATCTACCGTAGGATCTTTAAGTACAAATTCTGCACTGGCAGGTCCGGTGCAATCCCCAGCCATCATCAGCCTGTTTTGGATATACACGCCGTCAGTAGTGGTATAACCTACCTTGTAGCCCTTCATTCTAGCCATATGTGCAATAAGGCGGGTAGTTGTAGTTTTTCCATTGGTGCCAGCCACGGCTATTATAGGAATTCGCGATGAAGAACCAGGTGGATAAAGCATGTCCAACACATGGCCGGCTACATTTCTTGGTAATCCTTTAGTGGGAGCCAGGTGCATTCTAAATCCCGGACCTGCGTTCACTTCCAAAACAGCGCCTCCAGTTTCAGGGAGAGGCTGACCAATATCTGTAGTTATAATATCTATACCACAGATATCCAGGTCAATAATTTTGGCTATACGCTCTGCCATAAAAATATTATAAGGATGTACCAGGTCAGTTACATCTTCAGCCGTGCCTCCTGTACTTAGATTAGCAGTATCTTTAAGCTTGAGTGCCTCGCCTTCTTTTAGTACAGAAAGAGGGGTAAGTCCCTTTTCTTCTAAAATATTCAAGGTCATATCGTTTATCTCAATAAGAGTAAGTACTTTTTCATGTCCATAACCACGCTTAGGATCTTGGTTTGTCAAATCTATAAGCCCTTGGATAGTTGATTTCCCATCACCAATAATATGCGCTGCAGTGCGTCTGGATGCTGCTACCAGCTTATAATTAATAACCAATAAACGATAATCTTCACCTTCTAAATATCTTTCAATGATAATAGCATTAGAAATTAACTTTGCAGCTGCAAAACCGTCCACTGCATCATTCCAGGTTTGAATATTTGTAGTAATTCCTCTGCCATGGTTGCCACTTACTGGTTTAATTACCAGTGGATAACCAATATATTCAACTGCCGCTTTTAATTCCTCTTCTGTTCTTATAATTTCTCCCTTGGGAACAGGGATTTCCGACTTCTCCAATAGAAATTTGGTATCCTCTTTATCGCAAGCGATTTCCACCCCAATGTTACTGGTTTGGCTGGTCACCGTAGCCTGAATTCTTTTCTGGTTCACACCATAACCCAATTGGCACAGTGAATTCTGATTTAAGCGCATCCATGGAATATTTCTGACTTCAGCTTCTTCTATAATAGAACCAGTACTCGGCCCAAGTCTTACTCTTTCTCTTATTTGCCTCATTGCTTGAATATCTGCTTCCAGATCGTAAGGCATGTCTTCTACCAGGGCCATGGCAAGCTTAACGGAAGCTTTGGCCGCATATAAGCCCACTTCTTCTTCCATGTAAGAGAAAACCACATTGTAAACTCCTTCCTCTCCATAACCGCGAGTTCTACCGAAGCCAGTATCCATTCCTGCTAAGGTTTGGATTTCCAGTGCTATGTGTTCAATCACATGACCGATCCATGTCCCAGCTTCAACCCTCATGAAAAATCCTCCAGGGCACCCTTCAGAGCAGGTATGTTCGTGCAGAGTAGGTAGCTTTTCTTTTATTCTTTCATAAAAACCATCAATAGTATTGGTAGGTCTCTGTTCCATATCACCAATGTCTAATACCATCACTATTAACTTATGCCTGTTTACAGACCAATAATTGGGACCCCGAAGGGCATGTATTTCTCTTATAATCATTTAGATGGGATTAGTAAGCAGGCGGGTTATTATTTTATATAAATGTAGCTTTTTTAATAGAAATAATGGCCACTTTTGTTATAGTATATATAATATATTAAAAAATTACAAAGTAAGTGTTGAAAGGAATATTAATACCAGTAGGTGGGAGTGAAGCAAAAGGAAAGAGTGAGAAGACAGGACTCGATTTTATTGAGGAGGGTATACTTGCTAATGTAGTTAAGGAATGTGGCGGACCGGACTGTAAAATTATAGTCATACCCACGGCGTCAAGCATTCCCAGAAAGGTTGGAGCTAATTATCTGAATGCTTTTAAAGAACTAGGATGTACTAATGTTTCCGTTTCTAATATTGTCGACCGAGATCAGTGTAATGATCAGGAAACGTTAAAGCAGTTCCAAGACTCACATTGTGTCATGTTTTCTGGAGGGGATCAGTCCAGAATTGCTGATATCATTGGTGGTACTGAGTTACATGCATTGCTAATGAAGAAACTGAGAGAAGAGAAATTTGTGATAGCTGGTACCAGTGCTGGCGCTATGGCTATGTCTCATCAAATGATTGCTGGTGGGAGTATTAAAGAAGCCATTATTAAAGGTGCCGTTTTAATGAGTAAAGGGCTAGGATTTATGCCTGAACTTGTTATTGATACACATTTTATAAGAAGAGGGAGGTTTGGGCGATTGGCAGAAGCTATTGCTATACACCCCAAATTAATAGGGATTGGGCTGGCTGAAGATACAGGCCTTGTCATTAAAAATGACCACTTCAAAGTAATTGGTTCCGGTATGGTGGTGGTGCTAGATGCCAGTGAGTTAACACATAATGCGCATGGACATTTAGAGAATGGAACGCCTATTTCGCTCTCAAATCTCAAAACCCATATTTTGGCTAATGGAGATCAGTTTAGGGTAGAAGACGAAAAAATATCAGTTATCTCCATCCATGGTTCGATCTTCTAACTATCAAGCATATATATATACTTGGTTCTTACCTTGAGAATTTCTATGTCCTCGATACATGCCTTCGGTATTAAAAGATAAAGAAGTGTTTCCTTGAGAATCAACTGCGACTAAGCCGCCATCGCCACCAATTTTAGGTAAACGATGTTGAATGACTTCCTTGCAGGCCGCAGCTAGGCTTAAGTTTTTATACTCCATCAGGCAGCTTACATCATAGGCCACAACACCACGAATAAAGAACTCTCCACTACCGGTGCATGACACAGCGCAGGTGAGATTGTTCGCGTAGTTGCCAGCACCAATCATTGGACTATCACCAATGCGACCAAATCTCTTATTAGTCATGCCACCGGTAGAGGTGGCTGCAGCCAGGTTGCCATATTGATCTAAGGCTACAGCCCCTACGGTGCCGAATTTTTCATCTATATTAGACGAATGGTCCAATTGAAACTGGTCGGTATTTTTTAATCTCTGCCACTGTTTATAGCGAAATTCATCATAAAAATAAGAGGCGTCTTCAAAATTGCAGCCCATTTCACGAGCAAATTCTTCAGCACCCTTACCTGACAAAAATACATGTCCTGATTTTTCCATGACTAACCTTGCTAGCTTTATAGGGTTTTTTATCCCCGAGATAGCCGATACAGCACCGGCCTGAAGGTTCTTTCCTTCCATAATAGAAGCATCCATTTCATGAGTGCCTGCAGCGGTAAATACAGCACCTTTCCCGGCATTAAAAAGTGGGCAGTCTTCAAGAAAGGTAACTACTGCTTCCACTGCATCCAGAGAAGATTTGCCTTTTTCCAGTATTTTATAACCTATATCTAACGCACCTTGCATCGCCTCCAAGTAAGAATGTTCTTGCTCTGGGGTTATGGATTTTTTTAGAATAGTTCCTGCTCCACCATGAAGAGCCAATGCTATATTGGTCATATTAATAAGTCTGAAGTTCCGCAAACAACTTCTGAAGCTCTAATCTGGTTTTGTTAAGTTTAAGAGCCAGATTGTCGAGCATAGACTCCTTCTGGGATTCTTCAAATTCGAAATCTTCATCACATAAATTTGAGAATCTTCTCTTCAGCATGATCTTCTGTTCTCTCCAACTTCTTGTTATTTTAGTCATTGTGGTATCATTTATTGTAATTGTTTTTTTAAGATGTCTTTGAAATCCAATATTTAAAGAAAAAGTGATGGCTTGATTTTTTACAGGCACATTTCAATTTTTTAATAAGGGTTGAATAAATCAGATGCTCATCAAGACGTATTGAATGCAAATTTTATAAAACATAAAATTTGTTATTTTCCTGATTAACAGCTGAAATTACTTCTTTATTAAGCAATTCCATGATATTACTTTCAATGGTTTCTGCTATGGCGGTCATAGGTGTATCTGTAGCAATATTTTCAAAGGGATCCTGCATTCTAAATGCCGCTTTCTCTAAAAAGAAAAATACTGCGGAAACAATCAACAAGATGAAAAACTGAAGTATAAAATGCTGTAGTTCAAAGGCCACTGATAATGATAAAAAAACCACAAACAAATAAATGGTTGCATGAAGACCATATCTATAAATAGATGGAAATACAGTGTTTTTTATTCTTTCACATTTTCCCATAGATGCTGTCAGTCTGGCTAATGTCTCTTCAATTCTAATTTGGGAGAATTTATCAAGCTCTTCAGATTGTAATAGCCTTTTAAGACTTGCACTTTGCAGAGATAAAATGCTTAACGGTATATTCAAATGGTTTTTGATATGTTCAAAATCAGATTCTGATAGCGCTTGTTTTAGTGTATTCATGGATTCGGTTTTTCTTAGATGTCTTCCCAAGCAATAGCACCAACTTATTTGTCTCAGACTCATTGTGTGTATCGCTCTATTTTCAGAATGCAAATACATCTGTAGTTGTAAAACTAATGTTCTGCTATCATTCACAATTTCCCCCCATATTTTTCGCGCCTCCCACCACCTTTCATATGACTGATTAATCATGTAGGAGAGAAGTATCGATATAGCCACGCCTAGTGTAGTAGCAATATTGATGGGTATTTCAGAAAAAAATGAACCAAAAATAAGAGGAAGAATAACTGAGGCGATAGCAATTAGGGTAACTGAGATCAAAGGGGTTTTAAGTTCACTGATGATGTAAGATATAGGAATATTTTTCTTTAGGATCATTATATTAAAATTGTTGTGAGTAGTAAATGTATTGTAGAACTTAACTTATGCTAAGATTAATGGATTAGCATGCCTGTGCTATAATACTTTGTGATTAACCTTAATTAACTACAGGAATTATCTGATATATCACCAATAGATGATAACAGATAGAGTTGGCGGCATCTCATTTTCGGAAATATCTAAAGTTTCCATTCCATTTTCCCTAGTATTCTTAGCATTTTGATGTGAGCAATAATGGCAGATAGAAAAGTTTTTTTAGAATGATAGGGGATGCCATATTCTTTAGCTGTTGCGGCTACAATACCTGACAATTTGCGATAATGCATATGGCAGATATTTGGAAATAAATGATGTTCAATCTGATAGTTTAAGCCACCTATTAGCCATGAAAAGAATTTGCTTCTTGGCGAATAATTGCTAGTAGTTGCCAATTGGTGCACTGACCAGTTGTTGGCAATGAGTCCTTCATTATTGGGAAGCGGATAGTCATTATTAGGCATCACATGAGCGGTCTGAAAAACGATGCTTATAAGCAGGCCGGTAACAAAATGCATACTCAAAAATGCCAGTAATATTATCCACCAGGCAAGTGGTACCATAATTAATGGTAAAATCAGAGTATAAGAATAATATAATAGTTTCCACGCACCTATCTTTAACATGGTCCGTTTCAGTTCTTTTTTGCCATGGAAAAAGCCCATTTTCTTATACCGACTTGTCCTCACGAAATCCTTGGCAGTGATCCATGAGATAGTTGATAGGCCGTAAAAAAGCCAGATATAGATGTATTGGAATCGGTGTATCCAGTACCTCTTAGCGTGCGGTGAAAAACGCAGGAAGATAGGGGCATTAATATCGTCATCTGATTCACTAATGTTAGTATAGGTATGATGTAGTACATTATGTTGAATCTTCCAAACGGTGGCATTAGCTCCGATTAAATTCATGGTATAGCCCATCCATTGATTTACTTTCTTTTTTTTAGAGAAAGAGCCATGAATAGCATCGTGCATAACCCCCATACCTATGCCAGCCATTCCTAAGCCACTCAAAATATACAAGCCAAAAAGTAATAATGAACTCGTAATAATCCCAGTATTAATGAGGATTAAGGGTACAAAAAAAAGGGTCAGCATACATAGAGATTTAAAAATCATGCCTCCTTTGCCTTGCTTACTGAGATTATTTACTTTGAAATAATCGTTAACTCTTAACTTCAGTTTTTCTGAAAATTCAGAGTTTTTATCTATTGTGAATTTAGGGTTCTTAGTCATGTCCTGGTATAACCTGCCCCATAGCTATTAAGTTCATATGCGCCCATATGCTTAAGCTGAACAGTTATGCGGCGTAAGTGGATTGAGCACCTTTAGCACATTCATGTCAGAACGATACTATTAAAGAAACCAACAAGTAATAAGTGATTACAAGACACTACATCAGGTTTTGTTGACTACTGAACTGTAAAAGTCTTCAGCATTTGAGCTGATGCTCATAGTAATTCGAGTATGTAAAATTCTTTCGGAATATAATTCATATAAATACTGCAAAGGTAACTGCTGACACAGACAATTCTCCACTGCTTGTCCCGTTAATTATATAAAGAAAAATAAATATGGCGAATCAACAAGATTTAGATTTTACTTATACCATTATTGATAAAATATTTCGCTTGAGCATTGGAGAATCTGGCGACTACAGCGGAGCGAAATATGACGGGGACTTTACCATGTCTCTAGAAGATGCGCAAAGAAAAAAACACAAATTCATTGCTGATAGTCTTAATATTAAAGACGGCAGCAAAGTGCTGGATATGGCTTGTGGTTGGGGTCCTTTATCTAAATATGTTACTCAGGAAAGAGGAGCTACAAGTATAGGCTTAACCCTGTCAGTAGGCCAAGCCAAAGCATGCCAAAAAAATGGGTTGAATGTTCTAGTGAAAGATTGTCGCTACATTCAACCAGAAGACTTCGGAACGTTTGATGCCATTGCCTGTGTAGGGGGACTGGAGCATTTCTGCTCTATCGAGGAGTGGAAGGCTGGAAATCAAGAAAAGGTATACAGAGACTTCTTCAAAACGTTATACAATTTATTGCCTATGGGTGGTAGATTTTATATGCAGACTATGACTTTTAGTAAGCATATGGTCGGTTTGGAGGATATAGATATTAATGCCAAAAAAGGATCTGCAGCTTATTTATGTGCTTTAATGGTAAAGGAATTTCCAGGGTCGTGGCTGCCATACGGTCCTGAAATGGTCATTCGAAATGCTGAACCTCATTTTAAATTAATTTCTAAAAGTAGTGGAAGACTGGACTACATTGAGACTATCGGCCAATGGAGAAAGAAGTTCAGAAAGTTTAACCTGAAAAAGTATTGGCTATACTTATCCCTACTTCCCCAATACTTAACCAATAAAAAATTTCGACATCAGATCGCTATATTTCGGGTGAGCCCCAACAGGGCTTGCTTTGAACAGGAGATAATGGATCATTATAGATTAGTATTCGAAAAAATATAGCTTACAAAATCAACGGACTAATACTAAAAATACTGCTACCAGTTTCTCGTTTTTCCCACCTTATATACTCATTCATCTGGTAGGTTAAATATGAGATTTATGTAAATCGCTGAATTAAAAGTGTAAGACATTTGCCACCCGTTGGCAGAATATTTCAACTATAATGACACTAAAAGAAGACATAAGGGAATAGAGGATCAAATACCAGAAAAAAGATACTATCTATTCGAAATACAAGTAGCCTAAATCATGAAATTTAACTAACTATTGTTAAACTTAAATATAAGCTAAACCTGTCCTAAGTAATGAGGGACATCATTAACAGAAAAAGGAGTTCTCAGTTTTATACTTGGTGCCGTGTACCTCATCGAATTAATAGCGTAAAATATTTATCCATTAGTGATTGTAACTATTTCGGTTAGCCTTACAGTAGGCTATCTGAATCTTTATGGTAAGAAGATTAATAATATTTCTTGGAGAAGATAAAACCTGCTTAAAAAATGACATAACTTTCTCTAATTAGAGCTATACTTGTGAATTGCCCCATTTTGTTGAAGTCCAACAGATCAAAAAGAAAGACCAAAACATTTCACCGTCTTGGCCTTAAAATATTAAATATTATTCATTAATAATAATGTTAATCATTGCTTCCTAAACTTAGAGTTGTATCTCCAATCGTGGGTATAATAATGACGTCTATCCTACGATTTTGTGTTCTTCCCAGCTTGGTTTCATTGTTAGCTACCGGTTTACTCTCTCCATATCCAGTGGTGCTAAACCTGGATTTATCAATATTTATATTAGCACTTAAGTAACTAAGGACAGCGGCAGCTCTTTGTTCAGAGAGCTCAAGGTTATTGTCATCCGCTCCCTGAGAATCAGTATGCCCTTCAATGACTACGCTGGCATTATCAAAGGTACCAATGGCCTTTTCAAGCTTAGCCAACAGAGCATAGTCTTCTTGTTTTATTTCTGCTTTGCCTATGTCAAAATTGACTCCCACCATTCTGATGATAATATTATCCTTTTGACGGAAAACAAGCGCTTCTTCAGCATTAAATATTTGTTGAATCTTGTCGAATTTACTGTCTATATCAGCGATACGATCAATTCTGGCTTGTAATACCTGCTGTCTTTTCTGGGCTTGCACGGCATCTTCAGAAAGCTGACCTTCCATGTTTTCCTGTATTTTTTGTTGTTCAGCTAGCATTTCTGTCATATTTTGGTTGGCCATTTTGCTGTTATAAAGCTCGGCTTCCAGGCTTGAAATTCTGAATGCATCCTTGTTTGTTTTGGTCAATATTTCAGACACAGGACCCTGTATACCTTTGTCAAATTTTAAATCGAGATTGAGGTTTTCACCTATTGTGTTTAAGGGCTCATATACCATAAGAATATAATCTTCTGCTTCGAAATCCCGGTCATCCAAAATCTCCTCTTGCTGGGCAATGTTCATGGCTAATGATGCTTTATATTCAGCTTGCTTAGCTAAATATCTTGCTTCATCTGTATCGTAACGATTTTCTACCAGCTCTTTCTCTGCCTGATTAATTAGTCCTTTAGCTTCATTAAAAGTTTTAGGGGCACGTTTATCTACTTTATTATCATCAGCGTGTTCTAATAATTTTTTTGCCTTGGTAAGGTAATTAGCTTTTATAGATTCAAGCTCCGCTTTTCTATATAATTCAGAGGCTGTACTTGCTTTTTCCTTGGCGTCATCAGCATCTCCTTTTTCAAGTTCTTCGGCCGCATCTTTCATGGTTTCTTCAGCCTCCATCCAGCTGTCTTTGCTAAAGGATCCTGCTTCTGCATTAATAGCATCTTTTCTGGCAGATAATGAGTTAGCAAACATAACCGCGCTTACTTTAGAATTATCGATGGCCTCTGTAAATTTTCCACCTGCCTGGGTTATATTTTGTTTAATTTCAGAGATTTCTCCGTCGTCTTTGTAAGCATCCTTAGCCTTTTTATAGGCCTCCATACCTTCTTCGTATGCTTTGGGAGATAATACATCGGCTTGTGATTCCGTGGCAGCTAACATGATCTTGTCCACATCATTAAAAAGCGATGTTTGCATTCCTTGGCCATAAATATAGGCGCCAGAAATAAACATGACCGTTATGGTGGTTAATAATTTTATTATTTTTCTCATATGATTTTTATCGATTTTAATCGACTTTAACTTCTAAATAGTTGGTTTATATACCGAAAAGAATTTTTATTTCTTTTTAGCTATGATAAAGTTCACTCATTTATGTGAGGAGTATGTTATACAATCATTCTTGTATATTACATATATCACACACCTGTCGATATATCACTCTTAATCAACGAAATTCTTCTTTTTTATCTCCAAGAGTCCATCTAAGGTTAAACGGCATATGGATTCATTTTTTGTTTTAGAAAATAAACAACTCGTTTAAAAGGGTTACGAGGATACCACCCCAATAATGAGGCGTCATTGATGTAAATGGGGTTATCGGGATGGTATTTACAAACTACGAATTCACTTTTATTAAACTCTATGGTGGCCTTCTTTCCACTCTTGTTTTGAATATGGAGCGGCAACCCCATAGACATGATTATCATTTTATTCATATTGGTAAGGTTTACAATTACCTATACGAATTCCATACAGTTAATTGACTAAAACCTGTGATCTATATAATACTCCTGATTTACTCTGTAAGGGGTTGCTTGTAAATCATTGGCAACTTTGCAACAGTGGTTTCTGAAATACAATTTAGCAAAACCCTTCTATTCTACCCTTTAAATAACTTATCATGAAAAGATCATTAATGTCTGTATTTATTTTATCCGGGCTCTTGTGCACGGTGCTATCAGGATGTACACCTGCAACAGACGAACCCTCAAAAGATATAGAGCTCATAGACCAAAACCCTGAAGAAGATATGATTCAGGCTAAGGATGATTATCTCACCGAAATTGAGCAGTATAAAGCTGAGATGTCATCAAAAATCGATGAAAATGAGCGGGTTATATCTGCATATAAAGACAGTGTGGATACTGGTCCAAGGTTTAATAAAATGGAATACAAAGTGGAGATAAATCACCTTGAAACCAAAAACAATGAACTGAAAGACCGCCTGAATGATTACGAAACTGATGGGGAAAGTGATGATTGGCAAACTTTTAAATCCGAATTCAACCACGATATGGATGAAATGGGAACGAGTTTTAAAAACCTGTTCGAGAGGAATGTCGAATAAGCATTTTAAACAAAACTTAAAATATTTGAATACTGATAGCAATTTATCAGTATTCAAATTTCTCCTTTAAAAATAATTATCATGAAAAATCCAGAATTGGAAAAGGCTAAAGTCTTCATTATTGTTGAAATAATAGAATATATACCCAATTCAGTGTTGATTAAAACAATTATTAAAAAGACTACCGGTAATGTGAGTGCAGTATCGTTTGACTCTGGTGAGACGTTAAGCGAAAAGACCACTCCATTCGATAATTTTATACAGGTCATTGACGGTGAGGCTGAAGTAGTGATTGATGGAAAATCAAATCTTTTAAATACCGGTGAATCTATCATTATCCCCGCGCATACTCCTAATATTATTAAAGCTAATGTAAGAGTTAAAATGATCTCCACCATAATTAAAAGTGGTTATGAAAATTTAAGTCTGGATTAAGGTCTAGCATCAGCCCTAAGAGAAGACTTATGAAACCATGCAAAATTGGCATAGTCAACAGATGCATGCGTATCTGTACTGCATTTACAGGGGCTTTTCAGACTGTAGCAAACTAGGTGAGAGCAGTGTTTTTAACATAACACCCTTCTTGTAATCATTCTCGCATAATCTACCATCTGTGAATTATGTAATAAGTCAAAACAAATATGCAAATAGGCCGAAAGATATTAGGGCCATCTTTACAGTAAGTAAAATGAATAACGATTAAATCAAATTAAAAATGTCAAAAGAAAAAGAAGGTAAATCGAAATCAGATAAGACAGCCCCCACTAAGAGCCTTAAGGAAAAAAGAGCGGCAAAAGTAGCAAAGAGAAAAGAAAAGAAGGATAATGAATAATTACCATTATTTTATAATATCAAAACTATTTTATTGAGCCCTGTCAATGTTATCTATGCCTTATGTGAAGCTTGAAGCATTTATTACTCTTAGGGGGTGTAGTTATCAATGTTGATGATTTGGATAAACCAGTTCTTTAGCTTTGATAAACTATACTTTTCCTAATGATATTATTTTATCATTAGCATTTGCCTTAAACATTTCATCTCCAGAACCTCTAAATTTTTAAAACCCAAGTTATTGACAAGCGAGTCAGGGAGTGCTTCGGATGGCTCTGCAACAGAAGGGCCTTTGGAGGTGAATGAGGTCAAGGTGATATCATTCATCACAACCTATCGACCAATTGTGCTGCTGCTTATCGCCTACTATACTGTTGCAATACAAATAATCAATAACCAGAGAGAGGCTCTGCTGTCATAGAGCTTTAGATAGAGGCATTATGTCTATTAAAAAAAGGTGAATCAACGGCTATGAAAATGTAGTGAAATACTACATTATACTGAGTCATTACTAATTAACATTGGTTATCAACTTATGAGAGTATCAGTAATTCGTAAAAACATTAAATTCATGCCAGATCCGAGCAGGGTGGTGGCTCGTTATTTTATGAATGGTGATGAGCGCACTATAAAACTCATTAACAATATCATGATAATGAGTGATACAGAAGTGTATTTTATACTGGAGCAAACTTTAAGGGAATTTGCCAGCCGGCACAGAAACATAAGTAAGGTTTTTTTTAAACATTGCCATAATTTAAAAGGCCTTATTGAACATATGGGGATTTCTTTTAATGAGTTGTCTGATGAAAGAAAGATGCTCATTGGCTCTTACACTACCATGGAATATTCTATTGAATCGGCAGCTTTCTTCAATCCTTCTATGGTAGAGGACTTTGATCAATCGTACCTTAATGATGGGGAAAAGAGGGTAATAATATCTTTTAGAGCTACGGGTGAAGGCCACCTTTCTTCAATTGTTTTCAGAAGGGGAATACTTGACAAGAATAATGATCTGCAAATTATGAAAACCGGAAGCCATATAGACAAGGCTGAGATCATTCATAAAAAGCTATATAATAAAAAGCGATTTATCAGGAAGCTAGAGGAAATGCAGATTCCCTATAGATATTCCAAAAGTATTATGCAAGATTTGCCTGATAGATTTGAATATTTCGCTCTTCATGAGGCGGTTAGTAAATTATTGAAGGACCATGAGCTCAGTACTGATAGAAGATTGGCATTACAAGAAGTTACGTGGTTAGCTGATTCTTTTTATGATGTTCAGTTTACGCATGACTCAGATATAACTGAAAGGGTTATTTTTCCACTATCAATGGCTGAA
Source organism: Fulvivirga maritima (assembly GCF_021389955.1). Lineage (NCBI taxonomy): Bacteria > Pseudomonadati > Bacteroidota > Cytophagia > Cytophagales > Fulvivirgaceae > Fulvivirga > Fulvivirga maritima. The sequence goes on along the minus strand of NZ_CP089980.1, from coordinate 994,742 downwards.
AGTAAAGGTATAGAAGATGCGCGTTTTGTGAAATTCACGGATGACGATAATTCTGAAAAGGTCTATGCTACCTATACCGCGTATAATGGACATACTATTCTTCCCAAGCTCCTTTCCACTGAAGATTTTTATACCTTCCGAGTCATGCCGTTACATGGTGATGGTGCTCAAAATAAAAATCTAGCAATGTTTCCAAGAAAAATAAAGGGGAAATTTGTTATGCTGGCCCGTATAGATGGAGTTAATAATTACCTCATGTACTCCGATAGGAGCACAGTTTGGAATGATCCAATAATTATTCAGAGCCCCAAATTCCCGTGGGAGTTTACACAAATGGGTAATTGTGGTTCTCCGATATATACGAAGGAGGGCTGGTTAGTGATTTCTCATGGGGTTGGGCCAATGCGGCGCTATTGTATTGGAGCCTCACTCTTTGACCTGGATGATCCCTCCAAAGAAATAGGTAGGTTAAAAGAACCTTTACTTTCACCTAACGAGGATGAAAGGGAGGGATATGTCCCTAATGTGGTATATTCTTGTGGCTCACTGATACATAATAACAACCTTATCTTACCTTATGCAGTATCCGATTATTCTTCTACTTATGGCGTAGTGGACATGGAGGAATTACTGACAGTATTAAAAAGTTAAAATTACTCCTTGCCCTATTTATTTACAATCATCTTATAGACGTCCATGTACTCATCAATCATATGTTCCAGACCAAACACTGAGCAGGCATGCTTGTAGCAATCCTGAGAAGCAATGGTATGTAGTTGATGTACAGCCTTAACAGCCTCTGAGACATTGTTTACCAAAAAGCCAGTTACACCGTTAATGATGAGCTCTTGCATGCTTCCCCTGTTGAAGGCAATAACCGGCGTACCGGACATCATAGCCTCGACCACACTGAGCCCGAAAGGTTCATCAAATTGAATAGGGTGCAAGAGTGCAAGGGTGTTAGATAATAATTCATTTCTGAGAGTAGAATCAGCATTACCGTAAAACATCACCCGATGTTCATCTATATGTGGTTTTATATATTGATTAAAGTAGTCATTATCCTGAATGAGGCCAGCGATTTTTAAAGGTATTCCCACTTGTTTGGCTATTTCTATTGCCATATGTGTGCCCTTATCCGAGTGTATTCTTCCGAAGTAGAGTAGAAAATTCTCTTTCTTTTGTTTAAACGTAAAATCTTTAGGGTTGAGGCCATGATATATGGTTCTTAAGTAGCTAAGCTCAGGATGCCGGTCTGCATTAGAAATGGAAATATAGGAGGTAGAGGAATTATATTTCTTATAAACAGGCATGATCTTCTGGGAAGAAAAACCATGTATGGTAGTAACCATCGGAGTATTTATGAGGCTGGAATACGTAAGCGGAAGAAAGTCAAAATGATTATGAATAATATCGAATTGTTCAGCCATTTCCATCAGATGGCTGATGTGTAGGCATTCCCCTACCTTTGGGTCTAGATGGGGGTCTTCGGCATAGGGTCTCTCACAGGCAAATTGTAATTTGCCTGTGGTAATAGCATCTGCGGTGGCAAATAAAGTTACATCAACTCCCCTGGCGTTTAAGCCTTCTGCAATATTTGAGGCCACCTGTTCCCAAGGGCCATAGTTTTTTGGTGGTGTTCTCCAGGCTATGGGTGAAAGAATTGCTACCCTCATTCATCAAGTTTATAAAATTCCTCATAAGCTTGTAATATGGTAAGGTGTGATATCAGGTAAGCTAGCGAACTCTCCGCCCCTTGGTTTCTATTTACTCCATAGTTTTCAAAACCATCACAGCATCCTTTGGTCTCAAAATCATAAAGACTCATCCGTAAATCATTTTCTCCCAGAAACCACATATAGCAGGTGAACATTTTGTTAAGATAGTCTTTATCTCTGGTCAATAGAAAGGCTTGGTGATACATTAAAATCATGGCCAGGGCATCAATAGGTTGTTGAGCATAGGTAGACCTTGGACCATTTTTTTCATACCAATTCTTGTTTCCCACAATGGATAAATAACCATCTTTCAATGTCACCTCTGTGAGAAAGTTCATGGATGCTAATGCCGTAGCAGTTACTTTATCATCATTGAGAATTTCTGCAGCATGAAGCAGGGCAAGTGGCAATATACCGTTATCATAGGCCAATAAAGATTCAAACCATTTCCATTCAGAAGTACTGTTATCATCAAAATGATTTATTAAAATAAAGGACATTTTCCTTAATCTTTCTGTCATGCTATCATCGGACATGTTGGTTTTTAGATAATAACAAATGCCGATCATAGTATTGGCAATGCTTCTGATTGATTTTAACTTCTCAAAGTTAGGGGCGGCATCAAAAAAAATGAGCCTGCCGGTTTGATAATAAGCGTCATTGGGGGCATTGCCCAATAAAAAGCCCAACGCCCAGATGGTTCTTCCAAAGGAATCTTCTGACCCAACTTCATCCATAAAATTGCGATTAAAGCTTAGGAAGTTCCTGAAGGTTCCATCACTGTTTTGCATATAATGTATATAACTAAGATATATAGGCGATAACTCCAGAGCAAGCGAGTCCTTTTTTTGCTTGTAAGCCATTAATACCATAAGTAATGCCCTTGAATTATCGTCAAGACAGTAGCCTTCTTTCAGGTTAGGAATACCGAATTTTGCGTGCTGTATTATTCCTGTATCATCAGTCAGCCGTTTGATATGTGACAGAGAAAATGGCGGAAGCAGCAAAGGATCTACAATTGTTTCCTTTTTAGGGGTTAATTCCAGAGGTTCTGATATTATCCTTTCCGCAAGTTGAATATACCTAGCTCCAATTTTGGGCCAGGTTATCTTTTCGCCATATTCCGAAGATCTTTTTTGAATTTCCTTTAATTGCTCGGGGTTATCCATCAATTCCTGGAGGATATCTGCAAGCATGTCGGAATTATTAAAATTGAAAAGTCTGCCTCTTCCATTGTCCAATAATTCAGATGCGTGCCAATAAGGAGTTGAGATAACCGCACAGCCGGCGCCCATAGCATAAGAAAGGGTTCCGCTGGTGATCTGTGCTTCATTAAGATAGGGGGTGATGTAAATATCACAGGCTTCCAGGTATTTAAAGAGCTCTTTCTGATCTATAAATTCGTTTAAAAAGATTACGTGATTAGTAAGATTTAGATTTTTTACTAACAGCTGCAGAAAATTTCGATATTCTTCACCGGATTGTCTGATAATATTGGGATGGGTTTTACCCAGAATAATATACTGTGTGTTAGGGTAGTGAGCTATTATTTTTGGTAAAGCTCTTATAACGGTTTCAATACCTTTATTGCGGCTGATGAAGCCAAAAGTCAATAAAACCTTCTTTTCTACCAGTTTGAATTCTCTTCTGGCCTGAACCTTGTCATAATGGATATCAGGTACCCCATGTTCTATTAATGATATTTTCTCTTTTGGAACTTGATATATTTTGGAAAGAAAAGTAATAGCCTTATGACTCATTACTACTATATGATTAGCCATTTTACAGACTTCCTTCAATACTGCCTTTTCATTATAAGAAGGTGCTTCCAGGATAGTATGCAAGGTGACAATGAGCGGAATTTTTAAACGGTGGATCAGAGGCAATATATGCACGCCACTTTGTCCTCCAAAAATTCCAAATTCATGCTCCAATATGCATATGTCAGCTCCGCTGAGGTTGATGAAGTTGGCCGCTTCAAGATAATCTGCCTGCTGTTCCTGATGAATTACCAGTTTCACTTCAGATGGGTAGGTGTACTCCTGATTATGATCATTTAAAGCTACAATAAAACCTTCATTATCATTTTTTTCATTGGCATGTTGTAGCATGGAACGCATGAGATCGTGGGTGAAAGTGCCTATACCACATTCCCGTGGCAAATAAGTGCTTATATAGGCAATTTTCATATGTTTTGGCTTAAATCCATGTTGAAATTGGTGAGGTGATGTTTCAGGCTTAGGTTGTTGACATAAAGGATTAATCACTTGAAATTAGGCTTATCGGTCAATTCTCTTTCAAAAAGCGCCAGCTCTTTCCTTTCTGGATCATCTTGGAATTTGCAATAGTAAATCCGGTGTAAATAACGTCTGACTATCAATTTTACAGACGGGTTAATTTTTTGATAAACCACTGCTCCTTCATCGAACTTATTTTCAATTTTCATAGACTATTGTTGGTATTAGAAATGATGGTAATATTGTCCGTTAGAAAAAGAAGAAAAAGACAGAAAATCCATCTCTTTCTTCATTACGGCAGGTTAATTAGTTGCTTATTATTTAGATTTATTTTTTTAAAAAGATGACTTCCTTCTTATCTGGTTCAACTTCCTATTCTTTATTTTTAGCTGTGGATGCTTTTCTTTTAAAAGTTTACTTTGGTTAATCCAATTGCCGGTATCGGTGTTAGCTTTTTCCATGAAGTCGTGATATTATCTTTGTTAGTAATTGTCTTGTTTGACAAATATACCTACAAGCACTGTCTAGTTCGTTACAAGAATAGGTGGTAGTTTTACATAATTCACAGATTATGAAAACCCTCATTCCTGATTTAACTTCAATGTGAATATAAATTCAGCTCCCTTTCCAATGCGGCTTTTTACCCAGATATCTCCATAATGTAATTTCACATAGTCTTTACAGATCAAAAGGCCTAACCCAGTACCCTTCTCATTATTAGTTCCATCAGTAGAATAAAAGCTTTCCTTTTTAAATAGTTTTCGTTGCCCTTTTAATGATATGCCTACACCGTTATCTTTTATGATTACCTGAACATAGGAGCGGCACATCAAAGCACTAATATCTATAGTCCCCCCTTTAGGAGTAAACTTAATGGCATTGCCAGTCAAGTTTCTTATGATGGCTTTGAGCATATTCAGGTCTGCAAGAAGGGGTATGTCTTTAGGGACGGATTGAGTAATAGTTATTTTTTTTTGTCCTATCAGAAAACCAAGGTTAGCAATTTCTACTGATATTAACTGCTGCAAGTTAATGTCAATAGGATTAAATCTTTTTCCACCTTGTTGGGAAACAACCCAGTGTAAAAGATTGTCTAGAAGAATTAAGGCGCCTTCAGCCGAAGAAGATGCCATGGTTATGATTTTTTTTATTGCTTCTTTATCATAATCATGCCTATTCTCTTTTAGCATAGACAATAGGCTGATAGTGGTGCTAAATGGTTCTCTTAAATCATGCGCTAAAATAGAAATGAACTTTGCGTTGTCATTCATTATTTCACGGATTTCATCCTGGTGTTTTTTTTCAATACTACTTAGGTGAGGTTTTTGTTCTTTCCTTTTTTCTACAGATATGCTCATATATGGTTAGTTTGATGTATTTAATATTTAATTAGTTGCTATGAAATAGCCGGCAGTTAATTGAAAATAAAAATTCTTGTAGGTGGGTGTTTCGGTATGATTTCCATTATTATTAGAAACGTCAATGGAGGCTCTGGGAGCCAAAAGAATGTGCTTTAACCTAAAATCAATACCAGTGGAAAAACCTAAATTACTTGTCTTGATTTTTTCATTATTAAAAGCCTGGATTTGTAAATCGGTCATTTCGGCATCATTAAAGTTATTTTGTTGTTTTAAAAGATATGAAAATTGAGGACCTATAAGTAGAGTTAAGGCATCAGTAACTTTTATAGAAAGAAATATGGGGAAATCAATGTAGCTGGTGTTTCTGGAAAGGAGATAGACAGCATTCATTAAAATACCTTCAGCTTCAAAGCCCTTTCTGGAGTATAATATTTCCGGCTGTAAGCCAACAGTTTCACTTAAGGGTGCCTCTATAAAGATACCCAGTGCCAATCCGCTATTGGGCCTTGAGGTAAATAACTCACCATGAGCATTATATACATTTGAATAGTTTGCACCTACCTTAAAACCTACTTTAAATTTCCCCCATGAATAGTCTGTATTTCCCTGGGCATTGCCAGCGGCTCCTAATAAAAGGATAAACATGGCCAATAAAATAATTTTCTTCATTACTTAAATTTTAAAAATGAGTCAAAACAAGTAAATGAAGATACCAGCAATTAATATTAAATAATTACAATGTTTTATAATGGAGTTGCATATATCACAGATCTTCCAGGTTGCCTTTTCGCTTTAATTTCAGACTTTTATAAAATGTAGGGGTAAGGCCCGTAATTTTTTTAAATTGATTAGATAAATGTGCCACACTGCTATAGTGAAGACGATATGAAATTTCAGTTAGATTAAGTTCATCATAAAGTAATAGTTCTTTGACTTTTTCAATCTTATGCATGATGATATATTGCTGAATAGTAATGCCCTTTACCTCCGAAAATATATTGGATAGATAAGTATAATCATAATTTAATTTTTCAGCTATATAATCAGAATAATTGACCTTAGGCAGAGTATCCGAATAGTGGATCATTTCAGTTATTACATTCTTGATCCTTTCGATAATGATACTTTTTTTATCATCCATTACTTCCAGCCCAGATTTTCTTAAAGCCTGAGTTAGTTTATGTAGCTGGTCTGAAGGTATATTTTCCAAAATCTCTACCATACCCAATTCTACTATTACAGCATGCAGCCCGAGATTTTTCAACTCCTCTTTCACCAGCATTTTGCAGCGTAGACTCACCATATATTTGATGTAAATTCTCATGATTAAAGAGCTTAGTAATTTGTTGCTAAATTTTCAGTAGACACAGGGCTAAGCGGGGACAAAAAGTGTGTAAATAATAACTAACAACCAGCAATGTAACAGTGGGAGGCTAGTTTAGTTCATTACGTCATTTCGAAATTTTATTACATTTCTTTGATTTACTGTTCTCGGATAGAATTAAAATGCCCCTCTATTTTGAACTCTATTTTCCGTTAGCATTTTATGAATATCCTGGTAATCATAATATAGAACTCCGCCTATTTTAGTGAATGGTAGAGTGCCGTTCATCCTTAGGTTTTGCAATGTGCCTGGCGAAATGTGTAGCATGGTCCTTACCTCTGGAGATCTGAGCCATTTTTTTACAGGTGTTCCGGCATGCTCTTTCAAAATCTTTTTAAACTCATCGATTAGTTCAAGTTTAAATTCTCTTAGATCGTCTGTGGTGATAATTTTGGTTGCCATAATATTTGCGTTTAGTCGTCATACTAATATGTTGAGAACTGCAATACTTTCTTCACAAGTATGGGGGAAGATGGTAAGGATTTTATAAGGCAAAATTTAAATAGAGCCCTTATCCTCTAGCCGCTTCATTCCGTGCCTCCATTCAGCAGCCTTCGGAACCCGCGGTAAGAGAAGAACTATAAAGCCAACACACCTTCTTCCCGGACAAGTTCTACCCTTACCTATTGCCAAACCCCGGTAATCGCATAGCTAGCGACCGAAGCACTTATTAGACTAACTACTAAATGTGTTGACCCCATCACCTCCACTTCCTAGCAAAGTTTTATTTTCAGAAAGAACCTGTCAAGGGTATATAAACAGCACCATGGCTCCACCTGCCCGAGCTGCCCTTGACAGAACCTTCCTTCAAATAGTCAAGGCCATTAAGAGGTAAGAGCACTGAAAATTTGATAGGCTTTTTTAGATAATTAAAGGAACCTCAGTTTTATATATTGGTAAGCTTTTTACGAATGAGCAAGATGTACAAATGTATACATTTGATCTTGACTGCCCTTTTGTAAAGGCCGCTCCCTCGGAACTCGGGGAGGGGAAAAATCCTATTCGTATTTGGAGTCATTTCACAAGTAAAAAGGTTATAAGCTCTTATAGCTTGGTATGGGATAAGCGGTCTTGCTTATGAAGCATTTAGTAACTTATTTAGCCTGAGGATTGTAAACAATATCCTAAAAATGTAATAACGGCACCAATATAAGAAACATCAAAAATTTATTAGATTAGCCTAATTATAAGAACTCAATGGCCTTATCTTTAGAGCTGTTTGGGAAACCCTAATTTGATGTGTTTACAGTAAATTGCAGATCATTATTTCATTGTAAATAGGGAAAATTTTATTTATAGTTATTGGCAACATGAATCAATCAGTACACAATAGATTAATAAGTTTTATCTGGTCCATTGCGGACGACTGCTTAAGAGATGTTTATGTAAGAGGTAAGTACAGAGATGTAATTTTGCCTATGGTGGTTTTGCGCAGACTGGATGCTTTGCTAGAACCTACTAAGGAGGCAGTGATGGAAGAGCTTGCTTTTCAGCGAGATGAGGCCGGTTTTACCGAATGGGATGAGACGGGGCTGAGGGATGCTAGTGGGTACGTATTCTATAATACCAGTGAATGGACACTGCAGCGTTTGTATGACACAGCCACTAATAGTCAACAGATTCTCCAGGCTAACTTTGAGGATTATCTCAATGGCTTTAGTCCTAATGTTAAAGAGATTATAGATAAGTTTAAACTCAAGAGCCAGATCCGACACATGGCTACCAAAGATGTGCTATTGGATGTGTTGGAGAAATTTACCTCACCGCACATTAACCTGACTCCCTTTGAAAAGGAAGACCCTGAAGGTAGAAAATTACCACCGCTTTCTAATTTAGGAATGGGGTATGTGTTTGAGGAACTGATTCGAAAATTTAACGAAGAAAATAACGAAGAGGCTGGCGAGCACTTTACGCCACGTGAGGTAATTGACTTAATGACGCATATTGTTTTTGATCCTATCAAAGATCAATTACCGCCTGTTATGACAATTTACGACCCAGCTTGCGGCTCGGGTGGAATGCTTACCGAATCTCAGAATTTCATTAAAGATGAAAAAGGAGCCATTCGTGCTATGGGTGATGTCTACCTGTACGGCAAGGAAATTAATGATGAAACCTATGCCATTTGTAAGTCTGATATGATGATTAAGGGGAACAACCCCGAAAATATCAGAGTTGGTTCTACGCTATCTACAGATGAGTTTTCAGGTCATACGTTTGATTTTATGCTGTCTAACCCTCCATATGGAAAGTCTTGGAGCAGTGAGGTGAAATACATCAAAGATGGTAAAGACATTATTGACCCCCGTTTTCAAATTTCATTAAAAGATTATTGGGGCAATGCTGAAGAGGTGGATGCTACGCCACGTTCTTCTGACGGGCAATTACTCTTTTTGATGGAGATGGTGAATAAAATGAAGCCGACAAGTCAAAGTATTATAGGCTCTCGAATTGCTTCGGTACATAATGGCTCCAGCTTGTTTACGGGTGATGCAGGTAGTGGTGAAAGCAATATCAGAAGATACATTATAGAAAATGATTTGTTAGACTGTATTATACAGCTTCCCAATAACCTTTTTTACAATACAGGCATTACCACGTATATCTGGTTATTGCATAACAGCAAAGAAGCGAAGCGAAAAGGGAAAGTATTACTGATTGATGCCTCGCAACGATATGCCAAACTGCGCAAGAACCTAGGCAACAAGAATTGTGAGCTGACATCCTTCCATATCAAAGAAATTCAACAGGCCAATACCAATTTTGAGACGATTGAACGACAAGGCGAAGATGGCTTGGCTGCCAAAGTATTTAACAACTCCGATTTTGGTTATTACAAAGTTACCATTGACCGCCCTGCCAGACTAAAAGCTCAATTTACGGCAGAACGCATTGCTGAATTGCGCTTTGACAAAACATTGAAGGAACCCATGCAATGGGCCTATGAAACTTTTGGTGAAAAAGTGTATTCAGATTTGAAATCCATTGAAAAAGAAATCTTGGATTGGTGTGAGAAAAACGACCTGGATATGAACGCTAAAAAGCGTAAAACACTTACAGCTGCTGCCACATGGAAAAAGCAAAAGGCCCTATTGGAAACTGCCCGGCAACTCATGAAGGCTATTGGCACCGATGAATACAATGACTTTAATGTGTTTACCAAATTAGTAGATGATGAACTAAAAGCAAGGAAAAGCAAACTATCTGCCTCCGAGAAGAATGCTATTCTACAAACCGTGAGTTGGTATGACGAAACAGCCAAAAAGGTGATTAAGAAAACCCAGAAACTTAATAGCGATAAGCTCGACCAACTTCTGCACCATTTAGATTGCACCGTAGCACAACTGCCTGATTACGGCTACTACCCAAGTGGTAAAAAAGACGAATACATCATTTACGATAACCAAACCGACCTGCGTGACAGTGAAAGTGTGCCTTTAGCCGAAAACATTCACGAGTATTTCTTGCGAGAAGTAAAGCCACATGTGGAAGAAGCCTGGATTGATCTAGACAAAACCAAAATTGGCTATGAAATCAGCTTTAACAAGTACTTCTACCAACACAAGCCGTTACGGAGCTTGGAAGAGGTGAGTGCAGAGATATTAGCTTTAGAGCAAGAAAACGAAGGTTTGATAATGGATATTTTAAAGAATGTCTGAAAATGTCGGAATCACGGATTATAAAGATGATAAGATAGCACAGATTATGAATGCGGAACTGAAATATAAAGATATAACTGAAAAGATAATAAGGGCGTCATTTGATGTGCATTCGTTTTTAGGCAATGGATTTCAGGAAGTGATCTATCAGCGGGCATTGGCATGGGAAATGAGCCAACGTAAACTTGCCTTTGTACGAGAGATAGAGCAGGAAATTTTTTATAAAGATCTGCCAGAACCCATTGGTACGAGACGTGCTGACTTTGTGGTTGAGGGGAAAGTTTTAGTAGAGCTGAAAGCACTGATTCAATTAGAAGATGTTCACTTGGCCCAAGTGCTCAACTATTTAAAAGCCTATAAAAGCAGTAGGATTATTAATCAATTTCGGAAGTAAATCACTCACGTTTAAGAGGCTTGTATTATGAAAGCAGAAGAACAAATAATGAAATCTGTGGAATCTATAAATCCGAGTAAATCTGTGATTCAGACAAAAGAAGCAGCAAAAGCAACATTCCAAAAATATCAAGCTTACAAAGATTCAGGAGAAGTTTGGTTAGGAGAAATCCCGAAAGAATGGGAATTAACAAGATTAGGAACCAGATTTTCAGAACGGAGATCAAAAGTTTCTGACAAAGACTTTCCACCTCTATCTGTAACTAAAAGCGGTATTGTTCCACAACTTGACAATGCAGCAAAGAGCAATGACGGAGATAACAGGAAACTAGTAAAAGAAGGTGATTTTGTAATTAATAGTCGTTCGGATCGAAAAGGTTCGAGTGGAATTGCATTAGAAGATGGATCAGTATCCCTGATTAATATTGTCATGACTCCGAAAGGTATCAATCCATTGTACTGTAATTACCTGTTAAAAAGCACCACTTTTGTTGAAGAAAATTATAGAATTGGTCATGGAATAGTCGCTGACCTATGGACTACGCGCTATGATGAAATGAAAAACATTAAGGTGGCAATTCCTTCCCTCCCCGAACAAACCGCCATTGCCAATTTCCTAGACGACAAAACGGCCAAAATAGACCAGGCCATTGCTCAAAAAGAAAAGATGATAACCCTGCTCAAAGAACGCAAGCAAGTCATCATTCAAAATGCGGTGACAAAGGGTCTGAATCACGGATTGGAAGGATTTAACGATTTCACAGAGAAACAAGAATCTGAGAAATCAGGTAATCCGAGACCATCTGTGATTCCGACAAAAATGAAAGACTCTGGCGTGGAATGGATTGGGGTGATACCGGAGCATTGGGAGGTTACTCAAATAAAGAAAATTGCAAAAACAACAAGTGGTAGTACTCCACAAAGTGGAAACGTTGAAAGATATTACAATGGATCAATTCCTTGGGTTAGAACAACTGATTTGAACAACGATGAATTATTAGATACACCAGTGAAAATCACAGAAGCGGCTATTCGAGATACCGCTTGCAGTTTAATGCCTATAAATACGGTTTGTGTAGCGATGTATGGTGGACCTGGAACAATTGGCAAACATTCAATTTTAAGATTTTCAGGTGCCATTAATCAGGCATTATGCGGTATCATGCCATCAAAAGTTCTAAATCAAGAATATTTGTATTACTATGTGAAATTTTACAGACCTCATTGGATGTTTGTTGCAAAGGGATCGAGAGTTGACCCAAATATTAGCCAAGACGAAGTGAAAAAAATGTTCATTCCACTACTGCCTGTGTATGAACAAGAAAAAATAGCTGCGTTTATAGAATCCCAATCCGAAAAAATCGGCAAAGCCATCATGCTACAACAAACCCAAATCGAAAAGCTCAAAGAATACAAAGCTACTTTGATAGATAGTGCGGTGACAGGGAAGATAAAAGTTAGTTTCTAAAAAAAGGATTAAGAAAATAGACTATGAATATAGAATTCAAAACCGGAGAAAACGAATTTGTGCTGCTGACCGTGTTTCGCTTAAACACAGACCAGGATCAATTCGAATTAATGACTGCCGAAAATGAGTCATGGATGAAATTGATATTAGAAGATAATTCTTTTATTATCCAAGAACAGGATAATCGTATCTCAGAAACTGAGGAGGATATTCGCACTAAACTGGACCAATTAGTACTTCAGGTAATTGAAGCAGAACAGTCAGGTACTGATATCAATGCAACTGATTATACGGAAACCATTCAGCCTTTTGACCCTGAAGACATAAAAGTGCACGCAAAACAGTTCAGTCTTAGGCTTATATCTGACATGATAGATGATAAGGACATTGATCTGTCTCCTGATTTTCAAAGAAATCTGGTTTGGAATAACTTTCAAAAGTCACGATTAATTGAATCGATTCTCTTAAGAATTCCATTGCCCATGTTCTATTTTTCAGAAGATGGCGAAGGTAGAATTACTATCGTAGATGGTCTTCAGCGGATTTCCACCATCAAAGATTTCATGGATAATAAATTTCGATTAAGAAATTTGGAGTATTTAAATGATAGTTGTGATGGTCGATATTTTAAAGATGAAGGAACGAAGAAAGGACTTGATCCTAAATATTTGCGCTGGTTCAATCAAACGCAATTTTCTGTTAATGTCATTGACCCCTCTTCTCCTGCAAAAGTGAAGTATGACATCTTTAGGAGGATTAATACAGGAGGCAAACCATTAAATAATCAGGAAATAAGAAATTGTTTGGCAGGAACCGGGCTAAGAGATACCTTGAGAAGAATGACTGAGTTAGAAGAATTTAAATCTGCCACTGACTACGGTATAAGGCCAACAAGAATGGAAGATCAAGAAGTTGCACTTCGTTTCATCTTATTCCATAGGTATTTCGAACAAAACAATATGCAGGATTATAATGGAGCCATGGATAATGCCCTAGACTCTTTGACAGAGGATTTATACAAAAGCGCTCAATCCGAATTAGATCATTTTGTGGATTTATTTAAAACAGCCATGATGAATGCCAAATACTTATTGGGACAAAGGTATGCCTTCCGGAAAATTAGAAGAGGAGATATTGAACCAGACGCTTACAAACAGCTCATTAATAAAGCATTATTCGTTTCACTTTCGGTACTGCTTTCTTCCTACGATAATGAATTAATACGTTCGAAAAATGAAGAACTACAGCTATTAGTGCCACTAGCAAGTGCAATTGAAGATGATCATGAATTCCTTAATTACCTTTCTTATGGTACAAATGGAAGAAGTAACCTTCTTTACGTTTTTAAAAAAGTTCAAAACTTAATTGTCGAAAACTTAACATTAGTATAATGGAGAAACTAGGTATACATAATTTTAAGTGTTTCCAGGAGGTTGAAATCCCTATTAATAGACTAACAGTATTTGCTGGCGCAAATGGCAATGGAAAAAGCACAGCTATTCAAACTTTACTCTTTTTGAGAAGAACAATTGAACATTGTGCAAAATGGGAAAAGGATCAATATAATTACTCTGAAACTAATAATCTTAAAGTAGATCTCAATGGATCCTATCGTTTAGCCTTTGGAGACAGTTCAAGCATAAGTAATAGACAAACAGAAGAATTCATCACCCATCTGAGCCTTCAAAATGATAATGGGAAATTTCAAGTAACCTATGAAATAGAACCATTAAAACTTTGGCTTGAACCTACAGCAGTAGAAGGAAGCCAATTCTTAAGAGATTCAGGTCTATTCTTTCAAGAATTCTATTATTTGAATGCTGAAAGAATCGGTCCGCGCATCAGTCAAACTATCCAGTTTTATGATTATCCAAATACTGGTTTTCAAGGTGAATATGTTGCGCAGTTAATTGGTGATACTGAGTTTTCTTACAAGTATCAAGTTCCTAATGACAGGAGGTTTGAAGGTCATAATAGTCCTCGCCTTGAACAGCAAGTAAATGCTTGGTTAGATTACCTCATGCCTGGGGTTTCAATATCAGCCAAATACGATACACAAACAGGATCTGCTCAAGTTAGAGTTGAGAATCACTTTACAAAGGGCGTTTCCATCATTGCTCCAAACATAGGGTTCGGAATTAGTTATGTGCTACCCATTTTGGTAACTGGTTTGATAGCTAGGAAGGGCAGCTTTATGGTAATTGAAAATCCGGAGGCTCATTTACATCCGTCAGCACAGTCAAGAATTGGAAGGTTTTTGTCAATCATAGCCTCTTCAGGTGTCAAGGTAATTGTTGAAACACACAGTGATCATGTTCTCAATGGCATTCAGGTTGCAACAGCAGCATCCCAAATAAATCCTGATAATGTTAGCATAAATTTTTTTAGTCAAAATCAAGAAATGACTCAGCCCAATGTGCAAACAATATCAATCAATGAAATTGGAGAATTATCTAATTGGCCTTCTGGGTTTTTTGATCAGACTCAGGTTGATTTCGCACAACTTCATAAGCTCCGAAAAAAATGAGACATTTATTTTTGATTGATGGTGCTATTGATCATCTCAATTTTGAAGATTACAAAATGGGTTTAATGGAACTAACTGCAATTGACCGAATGGAGAAGGATCAATTTAATAAAAGCCCTAATGCTATTAACTCACTTAACTACGCAAATCTATATCAACAGTATAGTCAGGAGAATCAGGTATTGGCCATGTTTGTAGAACAACTCTCAACTTGTGAACAAACAATCATTACTGAAGAAGATGCAAATAAATTTTGTGGATCAAATATTAATGGCTTTTTAGGGATTGATTTTTCTGAAACTACCTTTTCAGAAATAAAGTCCGTCACTAACCAATTAAGTTATGAGCAGTGGAGTATTCTACATTCTACTCCATTAGAACGTCTCGATGAGGTAATTGGCGAAAACAATAAATCAGGGTCTTTCATAAAGGAATTTTTAGAATTATCAGATGAAAGTCAAATATCAATTATTGAATTATTTGAGAGGGCAAGAGGTCGTAATTCACAAACACCATTTTACCCTGATACCAAAATCATTAAAGATGTTACTCAAGAAAACTTCAAAATTCATGTAAGAGAATTGCGAATATATACGCCTGTAGCCCTTAGGGTTTATTTTCATGAAGCTAATGATACTGTTTATCTAGGCGGGATATCATTCAAATCAACGAAGAATCAGAGTCAGGCTATCCGTTCAATGTATCAAAGAATAATAACTCATATCTAGTTATGGTATCAAAAACCAACGAACAAGCTCTCGAATCAGCCATTGAAAAAGTCTTAACGGGTAATTGTATTGAAGACATTAAGGAGGCGGGAAATACCGTGCGTGAGGCAGCAGAGTTGTATCGGTCTGGTAATGGCTATTACATGGGTGCTGCCAATGATTTTAATCCTAAATACGCCTTGGACGAAATCCGTTTTTGGCACTTTTTAGAAGAAACCCAAAAGGAAGAACTCGAAAAGTTACAGCGCTCTGCCGACTGGAAATTAAAAATTCTGGAGCGCTATGATCGGATGGTTAAAAAATATGGCATTATTCTTCTATTGCGAAAAGGCTTGGAAGTAGAAGATGCTCATTTAACTTTATTATATCAACTACCTATGGCCAGCAGCAGCCAAGCGGTGAAAGATAACTTTTCTAAAAATGAGTTTAGCATTACACGTCAGGTCCGCTATAATCTGGAAAATCCCCGAGAAGAGATTGATATGGTGGTGTTTATTAATGGCCTGGCCATAGCTACCCTCGAACTCAAAAATCAGTGGACCGGGCAAAATGCCAAAGTGCACGGCATCAAACAATACAAATATGACAGAGACATCCGGCAGCCCCTGCTTAATTTTGGTCGGGCTATAGTCCATTTTGCAGTAGATCCAGATGAAGTATATATGTGCACTAAACTGGATGGGAGTAAATCATTCTTCCTTCCATTCAACAAAGGGCATAACAATGGTAAAGGTAATCCACCTAATCCCTTTGGGCATAAATCTAGCTACTTGTGGGAAGAAGTCTTTACCCGAGAGAGTTTGGCCAATATCATCCAGCACTTTGTTCGCTTTGATGGCAAAGCCACTGATTCATTAAACAAGCGAACTTTATTTTTCCCGCGCTATCATCAAATGGATGTTGTGCGTAGAATACTCAAGCATGCTTCTCAGAATGGAGTAGGGCACACCTATTTAATTCAACATTCTGCCGGTTCTGGAAAATCTAATTCCATAACCTGGGCTGCTTATCAATTGATAGAAGCCTATCCTGAAAGTGAAGGGCTTTCTGGTTCTAAGGGTATTCAAAACCCGTTGTTTGATTCCGTAATTGTAGTGACCGACAGAAGGTTGTTGGATAAACAGCTTCGAGAGAACATCAAGGAATTTTCGCAAGTTAAAAACATTGTGGCACCTGCCTTGTCATCCAAAGAATTAAAGGATAGTTTGGAGCAAGGAAAAAGAATCATCATTACTACTATTCAAAAATTCCCATTCATAGTAGATGGTATTGCTGATTTAAGCGATAAACGCTTTGCTGTAATCATAGATGAAGCCCATAGTTCACAAAGCGGTACCGCAGCAGGTAAAATGAATCAGGCCATGGGACAGAGTGAAGAAGAGGCGGCGGATGCACAGGATAAAATATTAACAGCTATGCGGACCCGTAAAATGAAAGGCAATGCATCTTATCTGGCTTTTACCGCTACTCCAAAAAATGCTACCTTAGAACGGTTCGGTAGTAAGCAAGAGGATGGGACGTTTAAGCCTTTCCATTTATATTCAATGAAACAGGCCATTGAGGAGGGTTTTATTTTGGATGTATTGGCAAACTATACCACCTACAAAAGCTACTATGAGATAGAAAAGTCAATAGAGGATAATCCTTTATTTGATACAAAAAAAGCTCAGAAAAAACTGCGAGCCTATGTAGAGCGAGATAAACGCACCATTGCTACTAAAGCTGAGATAATGATGGAGCATTTTATCAGTAAGGTATATAATACTAAAAAGCTCAAGGGAAAGGCAAAGGGGATGGTAGTCACTCAAAATATTGAGTCAGCAATTCGCTACTACCTATCAATAAAACAAATCCTAGCAGACAAAGGCAATCCGTTTAAAATAGCTATAGCTTTTTCAGGAAAGAAAGTAGTGGATGGCATTGAATACACAGAAGGTGATTTAAATGGTTTTGCGGAAAAAAATACCAGAGATAAATTCGATGCTGACGACTACCGCATTTTAGTGGTTGCTAATAAATACCTCACCGGGTTCGATCAACCTAAGCTTTGTACTATGTATGTAGATAAGAAGCTGCAAGGTGTTTTAGCTGTTCAAGCCCTAAGTAGATTAAATCGTGCTGCGGATAAGTTAGGTAAGAAAACAGAGGACTTGTTCATATTAGACTTCTTTAATCAGGTAGACGAAATTAAATCTTCTTTCGATCCTTTTTATACCTCTACTTCACTAAGTGGAGCCACAGACATTAACGTATTACACGAATTGAAAGGTACTCTGGATGATACAGGCGTTTATGAATGGTACGAAGTAGAGTCTTTTGTTGAGAAATATTTTGAAGGTGTAGATGCTCAGCAGCTGAGTCCTATTATAGACACTTCAGCAGATCGTTTCAATCAAGAGTTGGGTTTAGAAGATGATGAAAAAGCTGATTTTAAAATCAAATCCAAGCAGTTTGTGAAAATATATGGTCAAATGGCTTCCATCATGCCTTATGAGGTTTTGGATTGGGAAAAGCTTTTCTGGTTCTTGAAATTTCTAATTCCCAAACTAATTGTGATAACAAAAGAAGATGAATTGATTGATGAACTCTTAGAATCCGTTGATTTATCTACCTACGGATTGGAGCGGACTAAACTGAACCAAACTATTAAATTAGATGATTCATCCACGGAATTAGATCCGCAAAATCCGAATCCAAGAGGAGCTCATGGAGGTGATGAAGAAAAAGACATGCTGGATGAAATAATCAGGACATTTAATGAAAGATGGTTTCATGGCTGGGATGCCACGCCAGAGGATCAGCGGGTTAAGTTTCTCACTCTAAGTAAGTACATTCAGGCACATCCAGACTATCAATCAAAAGTAGCTGATAATAATGATGTGCAAAACAGAGATTTAGCCTTTAAGAAGATACTGGATGAGGTTATGAGTCAACAAAGGAAAAAAGAATTAGACCTTTATAAACTCTATGCAAAAGACGATTCTTTCTACCAAGCCTTTTTTGATACCATGAAGCGAATGATGGATTACCCGGGGTTGAGTAGGTAGAAATCTTGACCAGTGTATAAATCTAACCTTACCTATCTGAGTTCAATAAATCATTTACCTTTTTAACCTTTGTCTCATAGATAACTTTTTTGCTTCTGATGTATAGGGTAGTTCCTAATAAGGTAAAGAAAAAGATAGCGATGCAGGCACTGGCTATTTTAATAATGGTTGAGCGTTCTTTGTCTATTTCTGATTGCTTCACCTCTTTGTAGTGGTTTTGAATTTCAGTATCCAGAATCACTTGCAATCTTTTATAATCCAGTTGATCTACTATTTGAGATTTAAGTGCCTCTTGCTGCTTTCTTAGGTCTTCTATTCTAAAAATGTCATTAATTTCAACTTTTGCATTCTGGCTGGCCAGGGCTCTTTGGGATTTAGATATTAAATCCAGGGTATTAATTATATTTTCATTAAATACTTCTATATCAGCTAAAGAAAGAGCTTCTTCAAAAGTAGTAAGGGCCTTTTTTTGTTCATTTTGTAATTGATAATGTTCGCCTTTTATCAGTATACTTTTTATTTGACGATCAATGTTTAGAGATAGGATTTTTGAAAGATCTTCTGCTTTCTTAAGCCAATTAATAGCCTCATTAAAACTTCCCTTGTAATTAAGCGCATTCGCAATATTTATATAAATGGAATGCCTTAAATCATCCGAAATATTAGTGAATGACAGAGCCTTTTTGTAATGCTGAACAGCTTTGTCATAATTTGATTTTTCAAATTCAACATTTCCAAGATCCTTATAAAGATCGCTTATAGTACTTTCTGATTTTACCCCTGATTTATGATATGCGTCAATTGCTTGAAGGTAGAAAAAATTAGACTTATCCAATTTATTCAATTTAAACATGCACCCTGCTATATTAGAAAGAGCCATTGAAAGGTGTTGCCAATCATTTTCAGATTTATATAAATCAGCAGCTTTTTGAAAATAATCAACTGCTGATTCATAACCTTCTATTTGATAAAAGACTTTTCCAATGTTATTGACTACATCTGCTTGCCATAAATAATCTTCGGATTCTTTGAAGAGTTCAGAGGCTATGATATAGTGTTTTACAGAAGAATCATAATTTCTTACTTTTCCAGATAAGTAACCTTTCATGTATTCGCCTCTGGCTTCAAAGTACTTATTACCCTCTTCCTTTGATAAGAAGATTAATTTATTGGCATAACCTTCAGAAACCTGATAATCTTCAGATTTATAAATTTTACTTAATTTATAATAGATAGTTAATCTGGATTCTACGTTAATTTTATCATCATCAAGCATGCTTTCGAGCGATTCTTTCTCATCAGGAACATTAACTTGAGTGTTAAGCTCAGTCTCATCATGACATGAAATTAAATATAATGCCACTGTTAAAAAAATAACTAAACGGGATGCTTTTTGGGTTAGGGTTTGCATAAGGTATAGGTTAAATAGGTTGAATCAACACGAGAGTGCTCTCAAGTTATAATCATAAAACTAATCTCTAGGGCCGGCCTCCTTAGGGTCCACCCCTTCAGGCTCAGTCTGTTGAATAATTTCATCATAAGGATCTTGGCAAGATGTAGCACTAAAACATGTGCCAAGAATAAATAAGAGCGATAGTATCTTTACAATTTTCATGTCCGTTCATTTATTTTTAAGTGATCAATATAGCATATATTATTCACTTTATAAATCTGTAAAAGCACAATTACCAAGAGCTTAAGAAATTATACCCATAACTTACATGAGTAAATATCAAACGTATAATGTACACTTTTCCAAATTCTGAAGCTTCATCAGTCCCTTCGGCCTTTCCCTAACATTGCTACGGTTTGCTATCTCGAACCTTCATTTCCGCACATTATACCATAGATTGAATAAAGTCGTAGTTACAGATTGTAGTATTTTCTGTGTAAAAAGCACCATCTTAACTTTCTATTCTTTAATATACATATAATTATAAATTATCAGGGAATTAATTAAACTTGGTGAAGGGAAGTGATGTTTGTAAGCCTATGGAATTGAAATAATATCAATCTATACACAGCAAATACTGTATTATATCTTACATGCGGAGTAACATAACGTTTGTAATAATCAGAAGATTTAAGCTTAGCTATGTGAATGCTCTTAATGAGTAAATCTGTGGCTATCCAATAGGTCATTTACTTAAATAGTGAGGGTATGTTCATATTAAGGAATTATGCCTTACTACCTGCATCATAATCTCAGACCTCATTTCTTAAATACCAGTTCATATTAATATACGCATTATCCATGTGAGATAGTCTGATGGGTGAAGGTAAGTGAAGAGCATTCTGGCTTACCCTCTGCATGCAAGGTTTTAATGGATGCATTGATGCGTTCATTTCAATGTTTTGAGCTGTATTAAAATGACATGTGTCTTTTGGGCAAAACCTAAAAGAAGAGCTAGTGGGTAATCTAATGTTGAAAGATATTCAATTAAGTCTGAGTTAATCGTGGTGAGTAGTTCATATGTATTTCACGGATCAGAACTAAATTAATGATAAAACATTTTGGTTTTCAGTTATTTAAATTTGTTATAATATAATTAATATAAAAAAAATTACATTAATTGATCCTTTTTAAGGGGCGTATAGTTAACTTAGTCCGCTAAAATTATGCAGCATGACCGAATTTATTTTTTTGAGGCATTCGCAAGGCCTTTGTTTTTTTACATATCGTGGAGTCAGTTTATTTTTGATTTTGATAGTGTGGAGCAGTAATGTGTTAGCTCAAAATGAGAATATCTTAACATCTGAAACTATATTACCTTCACCACAAGCGGTAGCATTAGTGAAAGATGTCGCTTATCCATTAGGGAATTATACAGGGCAGCCGGCCGTGGGAGTGCCATTATTCAGCCTGAGTGGAAAGGATATCTCTTATCCACTTTCATTGCTTTACCACCCACACAATCATAATATGTATTCAATGTCATCTTTGGGATATGGTTGGTCATTGAAAGGAGTTGGGGTAATTACAAGGGTAACTAATGGAGGTGATGATCTTAAAGATGGAGGGTATCGGGTCTCTAACCTTCCTGCTAATAATGAAATAAGTGCCTCTTTAGTGGAATCTGTACAATCCGGTCAATTGGATGTTACTCCAGATTTATTCTATTTTTCATTTCTTGGTCATGGTGGTAAGTTTTTTATTGAATCGGAAGATAAGGTAGTAATTGACCCCAACCTGCACTTGAAGGTTCAAGTACCTACTGACGAAAATTCAGAATGGATTATATGGGATGATGCAGGGTATCAATATATTTTCGGTTCAGACGATGCGGTAGAAACAACAGAGGATGGGTTAACAACTAGTTGGTATTTAAGTGAAGTAATTTCTCCACAAAATGAAAATATTTCTTTTCACTATTCTAGCACTACTTTGACAAGGTTAGAGCGGATTAATAGTTTTGCTACAGGGAGATTTGCAAGAGGAGGATACTTTCCGCAATATGAAATTGAGGACATTGCAAGTTATTCAATCCCTTATTTGAGTAGCATTGAACTACATAATGGTTTATATGCAAGAAGGATTAATATAGGCTACTATCCAGATACACCAGATGAATGGCCTAGATTAATAAAGTCAATCTCATTATCAACCGCCTATAAAAAGGAAGGCAGTTCTTATAATGGACGAGATGATGACGGTACATGGCCTCAGGAAGAATTTGATTGGGATGTGCTGGCTCAATGTAAGTTTTATTATGATGGTGATGAAGAAGTTAAGTTAAATTATCTTGAGTTCTTTACATCAGGGTATTCTGATGCCACTTCAGCGATAAAAATTGGTTATCAGGCGGCCGCTAATAGCCAAAATATTCTTTCGGACTTAGAGTATAGCGGAGGTAAAAAAGTGAAATATACCTATGAACAGCACGATATTTCATCTTTCGAGAAAGCGAATATTTTATCTCAGGTTGATTTAGGGGTTCGATTATCTCAGGTGAGAATAAGCGGTCAGGAGGAGAATGAAATTAAATACTACTATAAAGATGAATCCGGTAATTCTAGTGCTCATCTGATGTTGCCTGAAGTCAATGAATTATCATATAATGCTCAAAGGTGGATAAAATTTGGACCATTTCAAATGAGCTCAGGAAGTGTGACCAGGGAGAATATCGTGACTCTGCTTCAAGATATTCTTGGAGGACCAATTATTACATATGATTGGGTGAGTATAGAGTCTGATAAGAAAGGAAGAACGCTTTATGGGTACACAAATGAAAATCAATTTGTCGATGCGAATGCCTCAGGTTATTATTCTGGAGTATTTCTGCCTCCTTTATATGGATTAAGTTTTTTGGATGGCAAGCTTAAGCAAAAGAATATTTACAAAAGATTAAGTGATAACACCTGGTATCCCATAGAAAGGAAGATATGGCAGTATGAAGAAGTTTCTAGCGCTTCTTTGCCTGCAAAAAGCTTTTTATTTGTTGATGCTGCCGAAAACGGAAGTGTAGGAGATGCCGCGCTGGCTATTTCTTCTAACGGAGGATCAGATATAGATTATACTGATATTTTAGGGGTTCAAAATATCCATGTTCCAACTAATTGGAGTAGAGTGGCTCAAAGTGAGGTAATTACTTCAGAGGATCCTGGAGTGTCTAGAGCTGTGTTTTCAGATCTGGAATATTCTTCTAATAACTATTTACATACGGAAGTAACCACTTTGGCTGATGGTACTAAGTTTAGGAATATACTTACCTACCCTTCAGATTATCCTAATGATCCAGTCCTATCAGAAATGTGTAATCGTAATATGAATTCCTATCCTGTAGAAAGGATATATGAAAAAATGCCAGCATCAGCACAAGCCTATTTTATGTTGCAGGGTACAGTGCTGGAGTACGGCCTTTTTTCCAGCACTATGGAAGAAGAGGAGCAAATCTTGATGAAGTCAAGTTATGTGTGGGAAGAGCCCAAAGGGGAAGCTATATCCGAAATCCCTACAATAAGTGATAAAAACTATCGACTCTCAGGGCATTTTAAATATGATCAGTCAGGCTTTCTTGTTGAATCAGAATCAAGAACAGGTTATAAAACAGCGACTATTTGGGATTTACGCAAGTATTTGCCTATTGCACAAGTAGAGAATGCGGGTTACGAAGAAGTGTATTATAATGGCTTTGAAGAGGAGGGGAGTGAGACTCTTTCTAAAGTGGGGATGAGAAGTCATGAAGGAGGGCAGTTTACCGTTCCTTTTACTCCTTTGGAAGGCCGTGACTATATGCTTTCTTACTGGTATTATGAGGGGGAAGAGTGGAAGTTCCGAGAAAGGGAATTTATAGCTGATATTAATGAGGGTAGTGCATTAGATGAAGTAAAAGTATATCCAAAAGGGGCTATGATTAGTTCGAATGCTTATGATGAAAAAGGGAATAAAATAGCAGAATCAGATCTTAATGGTCGCCAGGTTTATTACGAATATGATGAAAAGGAGAGGCTTAAGTACGTCTCTGATAGTGAAGGTAATATTGTTCAAGCTTATGATCATTATAAAACACAGTTTGCAGACTGTGATGTAAATAACTCGGAGCCAATAGAGGCTTCTTTTGATGATGAAGATCAGCTTGTAATGAAAGTAGGGCGTTCTCATCGATTTTCAGTTTCAGCAAAAGGAGGCTGTGGAGAGCTATATTATACTTGGCGAGTGATGGTTAATGGCACAGTTAGGTCAGAAAGTAATGCCTCTAAATCTAATGCAATAAACTTTACGCCAAATTGTGCAGACAGGTCTGTGGAAGTACGGTGCATAGTAACAGATAAAGGTAAAAATTATAGAAGTGTTATAAGGTTAAATGCACAAGTGGCAGATCCAGGCTATCAAATGACTGCAACCATAGTAAGTGGGAGAGGAAATTTTGAGTACTGTACAAAGGGTAATGATGAGATCTTGGCCTCTGCAGATGTAAATCAATATTGTGGGACTCTGAAGTATAATTGGGTATATCGTTATTGGGAGTCTGGTTCACGAAAATCTCAAACAAGTACTAAAAAAGTGGGGCGCTTTACTTTTATGGGACAAGGAGAATTGAGTTGTCAGGTTACTAGCTCAGATGGTCAGCAAGTGATATCTAATGTCATTATAGGTAAAAGGAAATCCTGTCTATAGTTTATAAAATAAGTTACAAAGATCTTTTTTAATAATGCAACGAATTATTATAGGTGTATTAGCTTTAATATTTTTTGGAATTTTAACAGTTAATGCTCAACAAGAAAAAAACGATAAAGATATAATAGTACCTCAAATGCAACCACCAGATTGGGGTGGTGGTGGAAGTGGGGGGGGAGGTCCATCTTATCCTGCACCAGCACGACCACCTGCTCCAACCATTTCTACTAATTCATGTGGAACTAAAACTTTGACGCGGGCTGATCCTCCAAGTGGCGTGAGTTATTGCTGGCAAACTACCGAAACAGGCACTAGTCTGGGAAATGCTTACAAAACTATAACAGTGAATACCAGTGGCTATTATTATTTAAAAGCTACAGATATTCGCAATAGAACGTGGAGTGACCCTACCACTGTATACGTGTCTGTAAATAAAGTAAATGCACCTGATGCTCCTGTACAAAAAGAACAGAGCTGTAATAATGTGAAATTGGAGAGGGGTACGCCTCCTGCTGGAGTTACGTGGTATTGGCAGGGTAAAAACGCTTCTGGCACAGATGTCAGTAATTCTTCAAAAGAGTATTCGGCAGTTAGTTCAGGTACCTATTACCTTAGGGGTAGGTTGCAAACCTCTCCGTATTGCTGGGGACCTTCCAAAAGTATAACGGTGAGTTTGAGTGGAGTACCTCCTACCCCAAGTGAGCCTAGCATTACAATGAAGGGTAATAACTATTATTTGAATGTAGTGTCACCATCTTCAAATGTAATTTATTATTGGAAAGATGAAAATGGAAGTGTGCTTTCAAATCAGCTTTCATTATTATTGTCAGACCCTAGCAAAACCTATTATTTATCCGCCAAAAGTAGAGTGACGGGGTGCTGGAGTAATGATTTGGCGGTTAACGTGCGAGGAAATGTGCCTCCCGCCCCGGTGGTTAATGTTACAACTAATACTTGTGGCCCTAAGACAGTATCAGTATCATCAGTTCCTGAAAATGCCTTTTATACTTTTTATTGGCAAGGTACTGATCAATATGGGAAACTAACCACTGACTCTGACCTTTCTAAGACTATAACCTCTAGCGGTACCTATTATTTTAGAGGTAAAACTAAGAGTGGGGATGTTTGGGGCCCAGCGGTTGGAGTTCAGGTTAATTATATAGCTGCTCCATCAAATGTAGTAGCACAAGATAAGGTAATGATCGGTGCTGGTTATAATACTTTTGCTGTTAATAATCACTCAAATGATATATATTGGTTCTCTACCAGTTCACTTGGAAGTTCTATTAATGTCACTCCTTCTAGTTATTTAAGGGAATGGGTGGACGTGACAACCACAAGATATGCAGCAGCCTATAATTCCTCGGACTGTTCAAGCACAAGGGAGCCTGTAACCATTACAGTTTTGCCTTTACCTATAATATCAGGACAGACAACTATCAGTATTTTTGACAAAACCGCGGAGTTAACCACCAACTATGATTATGATAGCTATCAATGGTTTAGGAATGGGTTTAAGATAGAGGGGGCAACAAGTCGAAATTACACCACAGAATATTCAGGATACTATCAGGTAGAGGTAAATGTTGACGGAGCTTTAAAAGCAATTAGGTCAGATTATTTTAAGGTGGAACACTTGCAACAAGCTGAGAATCATACTTATCAAGTAGCTAGAAAGATTAAGGTTGCAGGAGTGACTTCAGATATTATTGCTCAACTTGAGCCAGGAGATTTTCAGATGTCTGTTTCCTATATTGATCATTATGGAAGAAGAGATCAGGATATATTGGTAGGAGCAAGTCCTTCAGGTAAAGATATAATTCAAGGTTATGAGTATGATGAGTATGGTAGACAAAAAAAATCATACTTGCCATACACTGATGAACAGAATCAAGCCAAGTATAGAAGCTCTTGGCAGAGCCGCCAACGTAGTTTTTACTCGCAGTACAATACGGGTGGATTTAGAGATCCCAAAAATAGTGATTATGCTTATAGCGAAGTTGAATATGAAGACTCTCCATTGGGAAGAGTTGTTAAATCAGCGGCTCCAGGAGTAGATTGGCAGATTGAAGGGGAGCATATTCAAACACAGACTTACTCATTAAATAATGGTAATGACGGGATTATTAAATGGATAATTAATGAAAATACTGGTTTACCGGAAAGAGATGGTTTTTACTCTGCAGGGTGGTTATCCATAAATAAAATTACAGATGAACATGGCATTACTAGTGAAAGTTTTACCGACCTGGAAGGTAGGTCTGTTTGTACTATAGAAGCAGGGGAAAAAATTACTTATTCTGTATATGATAATAAAGGCCGCTTAAGGTATGTCTTTCAGCCTGAATTGGTGAATCAATTAACAGTTTCAGGTTCTGATCCTAGCGCGGTTCAACTAAAACATTTGGCTTTCTGCTACAATTATGATCATAAAAATAGGATAATAGAAAGTAAAACTCCTGGAGCTGATTGGTCTTATATGATTTATGATGATCAAGATCGGTTGGTTTTGAGTCAAGATGCTAACCAACGAGAACAGGAGGCTTGGATATTTACTAAATATGACAGATATGATAGAGCAATAATTGCTGGTCAATATAAGTCTTCAAAGAGCCGAGAAGCAATACAAGATCAGATAGATGCTTTCTACTCTAATACCTATCAATGGCAAGCTTATACAGGAGTTGCCGAGCAAAAGGGCGTATTGACCAAGACCGCTGCTACTGGTTGGGGAAATGGAGGAGGAGTATCCACAGTTATGCTAGAAGATGGAAAGGATGGAGAAGTTGTTTTTAGAGCGGGGCAAGTCAATGCAGGAATAATGGTGGGCTTTTCTGAGGAGAGTGTAAATGATCATTATAATACCATTAAATATGCGCTTCATTTTGGTAGTGATGGTAAGGTGAATATATATGAGGCAGGAAGCAAAGTATCAGCTAATGTTGGGGTTTATACTGTAGATGATTTTTTTGCAGTGGAGAGAATTGGAGGTGTAATATATTACAAGAAGAATGATGAAGTGATATATACTTCAAAAAAGAGCTCTACAAGTTCATTGGTTGTGGATTTTTCCATCAACCATAATAATGCTCAAATAGAGATCATAATGCCAAACTATTATGAAGAACAAGGGGGCCAATATTACCTCTATACTAACCGTGCTTTTCCGGTAGTTATTACAAAAGAAGATTTATTAGCTTTGAGTTATTATGATAGTTATGATTTTAAAGCTTTACCTGAGTTTGGATTAACTTATGATTATAGCTCCTCAGAATTAGAAAGTGCGTCAGGTGCGCAAGTTGTATATTCTTATCCTCAAAATGCCTTTGAAAGAATAAAGGGATTACCTACTGGAGGTAAAGTGAGGGTAATTGATGGCGATTGGCTTAATAGTGTCAACTATTATGATTCAAAATATAGGTTAATACAAAATATTTCGGATAACCATAAGGGAGGTCAGGATATAGTAAGTAATATTTTCGATTTTTCTGGACAACTTTTAAAAACTAAGACCACTCATAGGACAGGGAGTTATGATGTTGCCTGGAAGGATTTGGTAAATGTAACGGTTGATGGTAAGTCAGTGACTAAAACCACAGGAGAGTCGGCTTCTTGGGATGCTGATGCGGTATCTTCCCACCTATTAAGAGCAGGTGAGAATGGATGGGTGGAGATGACCATGCAGGAAACAGACAAGTATCGAATGTTTGGCTTGGCTGATGTTAATGAAAATTCTAATTATAGGACTTTAGATTATGCTATATATGCGAGGAACAATGGCACCGTTTTAGTTTACGAAAATGGGAGTAGTAAGGGTGAAAAGGCCACATATAAGACTGGGGATAAATTAAGTGTGGAACGGATAGGTAAAAAAGTATACTATAAAAAGAATGGCAAAATTATTTACGAATCTACTAAGGCTTCCGCAACAGATCTTATGGTTGATGTGTCTTTAAGAGATGTTGATGCTACGATCTATAATGCGAAAGCTTCCTTTGCAAAAGGTGAAGAAGAAGAGAGTGCGGTAGTAAGAACCTATACTTATGATCATGCCGGGCGATTGCTAAGTACCAGGCATGAACTAGGAACTAATCCTCATTTTCAGGATGCCAATGGGGTACAGGTAAAAGGTAATACTCTGGTGAAAAGCGGAAGTAATTCTGCTTATGATGCCGGAGCGGCTACTGTATCAATGATAGAGCCTAATGAAGATGGCTGGATCTCCGTGCAAGTAAAGGGAGATAACAGAATGTTATTCGGTCTGGCAGATAGTAATGAGGATGAAGGCTACACCACTATTGATTATGCCCTATTTACTTATCCTAAAGATAAAAGAATAGCAGTTTATAGAAATGGCAGTACTGTAAAGACTCTAGATTCTTATGAAGAAGGTGATATTTTGAAAGTGGCCAGAGAAGGTGCTGAAATTAAGTTCTATGTTAATGATGTTATGCTTCACTCCATAAGTGCAGATCCATCAGTTCAATTAATGGGAGACTTTACTATTTATGAGCCAGGTCATAGTATTAACAATATTCAGATGGGAACTTCGGTTTTACTTTCCCAGTATGAATATGATGAGCGAGGTCAGTTGATAGAGAAAAACCTCCATAGTGCAGATGATGGTGCTACTTATGCTCAATCAATAGATTATGCTTACAATATCAGAGGGTGGCTCACATCTATAAATGATGCTACACTTGATGGTAGCCTGGAGCATAATCCAGATCAGCAAGGTGTAAAGGACTATTTTGGGATGAACTTGGGGTATCAGGCTGACTTAGGACTGGAAATAGGAGAGGAAAAATTACAATATAATGGGGCTATAAGTGCTATAAAGTGGAGTAATATTAATGATGGAGAAAATACCTCATCTTATGCCTATGGTTATGATAAATATAGTAGACTTACTTCGGCGCAAGAACCTCATTCGATGAATAATGCCTATAATTTGGATCATGTGAGTTATGATCTGAATGGTAATATACAAGGGTTAACCAGAAGAAATCAGAGTGGTGATATTATGGATGACCTGGAATATAATTATGGAATAGGTTCAGTCAAAGGCAATCAAATAATGTCGGTAACAGATCATGCTTCTATAGCAGGAGGCTTTAATGAGGGAGATGCTGAAGAGAATGATTATTCTTATAATAATGCCGGTAGTATTACTAAAGATTTGAACAAGGGAATTCTCAATATTAGTTATAACCTACTGGGTTTGCCAGATAAGATTGAACAAAAAGATGGGTCTTACCTGAAATATATCTATAGTGCTTCAGGCGCAAAGCTGTCTCAAGAATATTATGATAGTGATGGTTATTTATTAAAAGTAACTGAATACTCAGGACAGTTTTTATATGAAAAAGCACAACAACAGACAGAAAGACTGGTAATGGTGCATACAGAAGAGGGAAGGGTGGTTAATGATGTGTTAACAGGTTGGGAGTATCAATATGACCTTACCGATCATTTAGGTAACACGAGAGTATCATTTACCACTAAGCCAAAAACAGTTCAATTTTCACTTAATTATGAAGAATTAGGTGAAGATGATATGGACCTGTTTGAGAATGTGGAAACGGAAGATAATGACCTGTATGACCATACTGATGTAAAAGGAGAAACGTATACAAAAACACAGATGCTGGATGGAACTGAAGGTAAACAAGTGGGGTCTGTTATAGCCATTCCTGTGGCGGCAGGAGATGCAATAAATGCAAAAGTATATGCTAAATATGAGGGAGAAGTTTCTGTAGTGACCCCTGTTGGAGCTACCACAGCAATTGCCTCAACCCTTATTGGTATTTTAACCGGTGGGGCGACTACCGTGGTGGATGGTGGTGTTTCCACTATTACTAATAATTTTGGAGTGGGTTCTATAATAGGAGGATCTGGATTTCCGGTACAGAATAATGATGCTCCCATGGCCTTTCTTAATGTCATGTTTTTACCATCAGATAATTCTATAGAATTGGTGAAAGATGCTACCTTTGCTTATGATCAGATTAGTGTTGAAGGGCAGCAACCCGTAAGCATTAAGCATAATAATTTTTCAGAAATGTCTGTGGAAGATTTTGTAGCTCCGGCAGCAGGTATTGTGATGGTTTATTTAAGTAATGAAGGTGAAAACCAGGAGCCGGTATATTTTGATGATTTGGAAATAACAGTAAATGAAAGTGCAATTATTCAAACCAATGATTACTACCCTTATGGTATGGCTAGTAAAAGTTGGAATAGAGCCACGAATCTGAAGAATAAGTACTTGTATAATGCCGGAAGTGAGTTAAATGAATTAACACAAAATTACGAGACTCCATTCAGACGTTATGATCCTGCACTAGGCAGATTTAATGGCATAGACCGTATGGCAGGTTCGCAAAGTAACTGGAGTCCATATCACTTTGGTTTCAATAACCCAGTGAGTCATAATGATCCTACGGGTTTATACCCGCCATTAACTCTAGAGACACTAAACGAGGCGGACCGTAATGCTAGTCGGTATAACGGGGGAGGTGCCGGACATATTGGCGTTGGTTCAGGAAATCATTGGTCTGATGAGTATTCGACAGGGTTTGGTGTAAATTCATCATTTGAGGGCTGGGCAATTCATACTGGAAATTATAATTCTCTTGCTGAAGGACATTATGCAAACCAAGGGAATGGAAATTTTTATTACACCCCTCTTGACCCTACAAATTTTTATGTTTATAGTGAACGTATAGGAAACACAATTGTAGGAGGATACGAATCTAGTAAGTATGAAGCTAGAATTGGAGTAGATGTAGGTTACAACGAAGGTGTAGAGGTGTGTAATACATGTCCGAAAGCAGAAGATAGTCATGAATTTCAAACATACATTAATGACAAAGGTTCTACCTATAGGTATTTAGCGGGGAACTGGATAAAGGATGGCGGAAAAGATGGAGATCATCTTATTGTTAATGGTAGTGCTTATGAACACCATTTTGGTAGATGGGTGCCTATGTATACAATAAGTCATGAAGTTTTGGCTAATTACACGAAAGATTATGCAGCTAATTTTTTGTTTAGTTGGGGTGTAACGGGTATTTTAACTAAATCTTGGCGGCTTTCGGGGGTTGGTATCGCAGCAGGATTTTTTATTGGAGCAGGGCAGGCATTGAAGCAGGATGCTGATGCTTTTATGAATAAATACTATTCTCCAGAAGAAATAGCTATTTTGAGAAGCTATGGTCGAGAATTAACCCAAAGATTAAGAAGAGAAAAAGGAGGATTAGATGAATAGAATCAAAAGGTATTTTGTTTATGAGAGAGATAGTTGGGAGAAAATAAGGAAAAAGGGATTAAGGAATTATTTGCTTTCAGTAGGCTTGTTTAAAAGTGGCATCATTGGAGGTGTGATTTGCTTGCTATTTTTTTATCTAAACCATATTTCTTTCAATATTTCAAAGTTCACTTTTGATGAATTTTTTTATGGTTATGTAGTTTGGCAGCCAATATGTTGGATAATAGGTTTATTTTTATCCTTATTATCATGGATTGAACATAATAAAAAATTTGATTAGCATGTCCTTGGCAACTCAGATTAATTAGAATAATTCGAGCGCTTTGCTTCCTCCGTTCCCGCCATGCTTCGCATGCTGGTTATGCAGGCCTCTGTTAGTGCTTGATATCAATGAGTTTTTTATTAGTTCACGAAATTAATAGAATAATAAAAAGAGCCTGGGGCAAGTCCCGGGCTTTTAAGTTTTAAGAGGAATAAGGTTTTCTGGTTTTAGAATCTCTAAGAAGTGTACCCGGGGCTTTAAATACATGATTCTTTTCGCCATCAGGTAATCACTGGACTGATCAGTATGGTAGTGGAGGTAGTTATTTTAATACCTCCTGGTATGATGTTTTGGTTGGTGCGATGAGTGGTAATCTGACTGGCTTAAGAGAAGGCACCTATTTGAATGATGGTAGCGGGGGGGTGGCTTTTTATAGCCCTACTGATAAGAATGCTCCCTGGGTCTATAATAGATGGGTGGGCGATATGGTACCGGTATCATCTATCCTGGCCTATGATGCTACCAATCAAAATGAAAAATACAGAAGTAGGGCGGAAAGTCAGTATCATAGTTTTTTAAGTGATTATGGACAGGTTAATGATCCGAACACTTTAGATCCTTCAACTGTCGGTAATTGGTTTTATAACTATGGAGGACCTAATAATCCTAAATCTTACAGCGGCGGTTATAATTATGATTTAAAGCCAAAAAATGTTAGTGATAAAATGTCCCTTGTCCATGATCAAGCATATGATAAAGAAAATGCTGTAGGGGGATTAGATTTAGTACTCAATTTCTCTGTCATTGATGCTGATATTGCATTTGTTCGGAATCAATTTACAATTACTGAAAAATATTTATCGCAATTTAGCTCAATTCCTGGGGGAGGATTTATTTATACCCCTGTTATTGACCCTATTTCAGGTAGTCCACTTAGTTTTGGCACTTCCGTGAATTCTGCGATACAAGGATCATTTATATTCGTGGTTACCTTACCTAAAATTTTTATTTTCAACGCTATGAAGGCTAGTGATTAACGAGATAGATAACTCTATGAAAAAAATAACAAAGATATTACGGTTGTACAGTATGCGGGGTAGTTCAAATAATATTTGGGCTACTTTTATGCTTACTCTTGTATTAGTAGGAATAAATTACCGTGCTTTAATGGCACCGATATGGTTAATCACTACTATAGTATTAAGCTTTGTAATATTTTCTATACTTTCACTGATTTCTTATACTTATTTACTTTTTAAATATTGGAAAGAATTTTCAACCGGAAGAAGATTATTTCAAGTTTTCTATTTTTTTCTATTATTAATAATCATATTATTGGTTTTATATATTTCATTAAAAATCATCTCTTTCTAGCAATTCTTTCTGCGTTATCTCTTGTTAGCGCGCGTTTAGCGATAGCGTAACGCGTGCTGCTACTTTGTGTCGACCCATGGATTTGGATTTGCAGCAAAAAACGGGACAATAGGCGTTTTATATTCAGTTGTTCCGCGTCTGCCCGTAGCTGTTGGTACGCTGTTTTCAATGCGTGACACCCTCGAAGGTGAAACGGACGCTCCGTTAGCGCTCGTTTGCAACGAGAGCTTTAGTAGTTCATAAACTCAAAAGAATAATAAAAAGCCTGGGCAAGTCCCGGGCTTTAAAGTTTTAAGAGGTGTTAGGTTTTTTGGTTTTCACATCCATAAGAAATGCATCCAGAACTTTTAATACATGATTCTTTTCGCTATCAGGTAATCACTGGACTGATCAGTATGGTAGTGGTGGTAGTTATTTTAATACCTCATGGTATGATGTTTTGGGTGGTGCGATGAGTGGTAATCTGACTGGCTTAAGAGAAGGCACCTATTTGAATGATGGTAGCGGGGGAGTGGCTTTTTATAGCCCTACTGATAAGAATGCTCCCTGGGTCTATAATAGATGGGTAGGCGATATGGTACCGGTATCATCTATCCTGGCCTATGATGCTACCAATCAAAATGAAAAATACAGAAGTATGGCGGAAAGTCAGTATCAGAGGTTTTTGAATAATTTTGATCAATCCTCAGGGGGTGGTGGCATTGTCAATAGTGATACATGGAGTATGATTTCAAACATTGACAATGGACTTGGTTTTGTTGTTGGAGGTCTCTCTGAATCATTAGGAAATTATCTTCATTCTAGGGCGGATGTACAGAGCGTAGTTGGATGGAATGAGTACACAGGAGGTAATCTGGGTAAGATGCTAATCAAAGGTGTCCCAGTTAGTAAATCCTTTCTAAATGGAGCAGCTAAAACATTGAAAGTAGGTGGTGGAGTATTAGGTGGTGTTGGATTTGCAATGACTGGCTATGAAATATACACCGGAGAGAAAAGCTTAGTTGGAGAGGGAGGATTGGATTTGATAATGGGAGGAGTAGCCTTCATCCCTGGTTGGGGCTGGGTTGTCTCAGGGGCCTATTTTGGAGGTAAAGCTCTCTTGGAATATACAGGGAATGATTTTTGGAATGAACCATAGAGAGAAACATGAATTGGTATCATTATTTGAATTATAGGATTTATAAATATTATGATAGAAAGAGGGATAACATGCCCTCTTTCTTTTCTTTTTCGGAACGGTAATGCTGTTGTTCTGTAACATCTTTTCTGTTCTGGCAATCATTGGTTTTTTTATCCCAATATTCGAAAACACAAATAAGTTCTATGTCCTTATTTTATTGGGAGTATTGGCTGTTTTCAATTATTTAGTCTTGTACAGGGGGGATTATTACAAAGATGTATTTGGGTATTTTGACAGAGAAAGTGAACGGTT
Source organism: Fulvivirga maritima (assembly GCF_021389955.1). Taxonomy (NCBI): domain Bacteria; kingdom Pseudomonadati; phylum Bacteroidota; class Cytophagia; order Cytophagales; family Fulvivirgaceae; genus Fulvivirga; species Fulvivirga maritima. Next base: position 959,767 of record NZ_CP089980.1, on the reverse strand, counting down.
TAAGAGCTGGAATAAATCAGTGCCTATTTATATTATCAGTTCGATAGTTTTGCTGTTGATTGTTTTGGCCATAGCGGACTATCGCCACGATGGACATTTTTAATAATAGAATGAAATTACAAGCCTTGCAGAGATCTCCGTTAGCGATCTTTTGCAACGAGAGCTTTAGTAGTTCATAAACTCAAAAGAATAATAAAAAGCCTGGGCAAGTCCCGGGCTTTAAAGTTTTAAGAGGTGTAAGGTTTTTTGGTTTTCACATCCATGAGAAATGCATCCAGAACTTTTAATACACGATTCTTTTCGCCATCAGGTAATCACTGGACTGATCAGTATGGTAGTGGTGGTAGTTATTTTAATACCTCATGGTATGATGTTTTGGATGGTGCGATGAGTGGTAATCTGACAGGCTTAAGAGAAGGCACCTATTTGAATGATGGTAGCGGGGGAGTGGCTTTTTATAGCCCTACTGATAAGAATGCTCCCTGGGTCTATAATAGATGGGTGGGCGATATGGTACCGGTATCATCTATCCTGGCTTATGATGCTACCAATCAAAATGAAAAATACAGAAGCAGGGCGGAAAGTCAGTATCAGAGGTTTTTAAGTGATTATGGACAGAGTAATTCAAGTAGTGCAAGTGCTTATATTGATAATAGCACAGATGCAACAATGCAATATTTGAATGGAAATGGTAGTCCCCAGAAAATTGGTCCCGAGACAACTAAATCGCTTATGAACACAACTACTTTTACAAAGATTCATAATGCCGTTGTTATAGGTTTTAAAGATCCTTCAGGTCGTTTTAATGTAGATATGACTAACATTGTGTTTCATATTGGTAGGACTCCTGTTAGTTACGAAGCAGACCTTGATAATGGTACAATAACATATACATTATATGAAGGAGATGGATTCTGGGATCCTGACTTTATAGATGAAAAAGTATTGGGTGGTAAATTAGGAACTCCAGAATTTCAGCCTGACGGTCCAGGGCCTAATCTTGAAAGACTTTGGGGAACTCCATATCCATATGTTCCAACAACGATAACAATTCCAATGAGGATAATTTATGCTCCTTTTTAAGAATAGCTTATGAGAAATAGTAAATTAATTACGTTTTTATTCCCTTTTATATCTTTAATTATATTGACTGAGTGCAACAAGCCAAAGGAAGAGTCTCAACAAGGCGAGTCTAAGCAAGAGGAGCAATTATCCTTGCCGCTTAATCTGAAAATTGGGTATTGGGGCCCAGATGTACAATATCCTCCTATTGGTTTAGTTATTGAAGATGAACTGGGGTTAGTTGTGGTCGGAAAAGAAAGTGAGTTTTTGTTTAATAATGATACAGTACTGGTAGAAAAAATTAAAAGAATTGGTTTTGATAAATTTAGGATAGTTGCAGAAATTGAAGATAAGAAGGGTGAATTGTTCTATATTGAATGCGTTCAAAACGATCTTTCCACTTCCACAAATAATCTAAGAGTAACTACATGGAACAGTATTGATGTTATTGAAGCTGATAGTTTAAGATGGGTTGATTCAAGTGATATATCCCATCGCTAGTGTTCCGTTATCTCTTGTTATCAACGAGTGCTTTAAAGTTCACGAAATCAAAAGAATAATAAAAAGAGCCTGGGGCAAGTCCAGGGCTTTAAAGTTTTTAAGAGGTGTAAGCTTTTCTGGTTTTGGCATCTCTAAGAAGTGTACCCAGGGCTTTAAATACATGATTCTTTTCGTTATCAGGTAATCACTGGACTGATCAGTATTCGAACCAGTACAGAGATTGCTTCCTGATGAGTGGGAGTAGTTTTGAAACCAAATGGGGGCAGAGCGCTATGGACTACCGTGATGATTTAAGAGAGCAGAGGGTGTGGGAACAAGCTTATGCCAGTGGGGATGCAGTCAGTTACCGAAATGATGGCTATTACTCTGAGGTGACAACTCCTTATGGTACTTCTTTAAATTGGTCGGAGAATTGGGTAATTGAAGATAAAGAAAGGCCTGATTTGGGGTACGTGGGGAACGAGATTAGAAAAAGAGCAGGATCAGATTTTGCAAAGGATTTATTTGAACGGTACTGGTTAGGAAGAGGAGATGCTGTTATGTCAAAAGAGAGGTTTTTAGATATTTGGAATGATATATACCAATCCGATCCTAAATCATTTACTAGTAAGGGGAAAAAGATTGAAATGAGCGATGGTTCTATTGTTTTTGCCAAAGTTGTGAATTTTTATAGATCTCAAGAATATGCTACTGCATTTGGAAGAGCTACGGTATTCTTTGATGTAGCTAATTTACCAATAGGGTTTTATGATGAATATGATTTTGATCCTAAAGATTTTGGGATTCGATCATATGAAAATGAGCTTAAAACAAGGGCTGTCAATGAGGCTGGTAAATTATATGGAGTCTCTTCATTTAGAATATATTATGGAATTGTGCCTCCTGAATATTATAAATAACCATGTTTTATATGAAATACTGCATATCATTTGGAATTCTTATGATTTTATCTTGCACTAGTTGCTCTTCTCAAAATATAGATAAAGAAAAGGAACGACTGCTAGCATTAACGGAAATGCCAGAAAATATTTATCCTTTTGAAACTTATGATGAATGGTATCCAAATGGGGATGGCTATTTTTTAGCTAGATATAGGCTTAACAAAGGCAATTTTATTGATATTAAGAACCGAATTAAAAAACTTTCTGGAGTTAAAAAATTACCATTTGGCGATGAAATTATAGATAACCTTATTTACGAATACGTAGATGAAGAAGATCAAGGGCTTTATTACTTAGAATTTAATAAGAATGATAAGCGTGACATTCATATGATTTTATTGGATGAAACTAAAGGTGAGTTAATATTTATGATTTCCTATCAATAAGCAGATCTCCGTTAGCGATCTTTTGCAACGAGAGCTTTAGTAGTTCACGAAATACATGGAATAAAAACAGGGTCTGGGCAAGTCCTGGACCTTAAAGTTATAAGAGGAATAAGGTTTTCTGGTTTTAGCATCCCTAAGAAATGCATCCAGCACTTTAAATACATGATTCTTTTCGCCATCAGGTAATCACTGGACTGATCAGTATGGTAGTGGAGGTAGTTATTTTAATACCTCCTGGTATGATGTTTTGGTTGGTGCGATGAGTGGTAATCTGACTGGCTTAAGAGAAGGCACCTATTTGAATGATGGTAGCGGGGGAGTGGCTTTTTATAGCCCTACTGATAAGAATGCTCCCTGGGTCTATAATAGATGGGTGGGCGATATGGTACCGGTATCATCTATCCTGGCCTATGATGCTACCAATCAAAATGAAAAATACAGAAGTAGGGCGGAAAGTCAGTATCATAGTTTTTTGAATGATTTTGATCAATCCTCGGGGGGGGTGGGTCGACAATACACTAGAAGGAGGAGGTGGGCCTTGGATTGGTCCGGGTCATGATGCCAATTATTTTGTTGAAAAAGGGCCTGATTTGATGTTCTTTTCAGGGGCGGCTGGTAACCTTATTGCTTCAGGAGATTATTTCCTAGGAGACTGGGTAGCGACCCGTAGTGATAAACTAATGAACGGGGCATCTCAGCTTCATAAAAGTTTTATGAATTTAGCAGATGATGCACCAATGTATGCAAACCGTTTTCTGTCTGGTTCTAAGACCTTAAGGCTTGCGAACGGGTTAAGAGTTGCAGGTCAGGTTGCTGGTGGAATTGGTATAGGTTTAACTATATATCAATACGGTGCAGGGCAAATTTCAGGGACTCAAGCAGTAGTCGAATCAATTATCGGAGGAGTTGGTATATTTGGAGGTCCTGTCGGGGCAGTTGTTAGCATTAGTTACTTTGGCGGTAAGATGATGTATGAATACTACACTGGCGAGACTGTTACATATTAATAAATGAAGTTCTACTATTATTTTTTATACCGGATATATATTCTTTTTACAATCAAATTAAAAGAAAATCAAACTCCGTTAACTTATGTTTCAACTGTTTCAACTATTTTTATAGGAGGTAACATTTTTACTTTTTATTTATTTATGAACTATATTGGTTACCTGCCGTTAATTGGGGTGAGCTGGTTTTTAGTTTTTTTAGGTTTAATATGGTTGTTTAACTATCATTTTTTTGTGAAGCCCGAGAAATTTTTAAACTATGGATTTAAAACGGATAAAAAAGGTGGCTATGTCATTATTTTCTGTTTGGCATTGAGCCTATTGACTTATATATTAGTTGCTAACAAAAATCGAGAAAGAATTTTTTCAGGGCAAGACAACGTAGAGACTGTATTAAATCGCTAATTATGAAAGCCTTCCGCATATGCTTTTAGTGGTTATCGGTCTGTTTTCAATGAGTTTTTTAATAGTTTACGAAATTAATGGAATAATAAAGAGCCAGGGCAAGCCCCTAACTTTTTAGCTGTTGAACCAACGTAGCAAAATAAAAAATACAGAAGTAGGGCGGAAAGTCAGTATCATAGTTTTTTAAGAGACTATGGACAGGTTAATGATCCAAACACTTTAGATCCTTCAACACTTGGTAGGAATATTTTTGATCTACATTATCCAGGAGGTGATAATCCTCAAACATATCCAGATGAGAATGGAAATAGAAAGCCGGATTATACAACACCACCCAAAAGTTTATCTGGTTACCCTGCTATTGGTCATGACAGACGTTATGATAATTTAAAAATAGCAGGAGCATCGGGTTTGTTCTTTGATACTAGGGCTATAGGCGCAGATTGGCAATTTGTATATGAAGAACTTTCAATAGCTTCTAATTCATATTTATACCCACTTACAAGAGTGCAAAGTGGAGTTTTAGGGATAGGTTTAGGGTTATCAGCGTTAGGGAAAACCATAATTGGGTTATCTACTCCTCAATCAATTGCCAATGTAATTATGTGGTATAATGTAAGTAATGTAGGTGTTACAAATAATCCAACTAAAACCATTAATTAAGTATGAACAAAGAACTGAAAAAGTCATTTATAATTTCCTTTCTATATGTGGGCTTGGGAACTTTAGCATTACTATTTGTAAATAGTAGTAGTCTTATAGTATCTATAATTTTATTACTTACAATTCCGGTGACTTTTGTTGGTTTTGGAATAACATATATGGAGGGTAGTGACAGTCTACTCGTGATACTAATTGTTCAAATATTGATATTTTTAACCTTTTGGAGAATGATGTTTTTAATACTTAAAAGAATGGCATATAAAGCTAAAAAAAGAAGACAAAAACTCACTGAGGCTGCTAATCAATCCGAGAAAGCTTCTTGATTGAATCTGTTATCGCCTCCGTTACCGCCATGCTTTGCATGTTGGTTATGTAGGCCTCTGTTAGAGCTCGTTATCAACGAGTTTTTTAATAGTTCACGTAATTAATAGAATAATAAAAGAGCCTGGGCAAGTCCCGGGCTTTAAAGTTTTAAGAGGTGTAAGGTTTTTTGGTTTTAGCATCCCTAAGAAGTGCACCCGGGTCTTTAAATACATGATTCTTTTCGCTATCAGGTAATCACTGGACTGATCAGTATTCGAACCAGTACAGAGATTACTTCCTGATGAGTGGGAGTAGTTTTGAGGCCAAATGGGGGTAGGACGCTATGGACTATCCGTTCGTCCTCGTCCTTAGCTGTTGCCACGTTGTTTTCAAAGCATGCCATACTATAAGCAGGAAAGAATCAATTGACTCTTTTGTGAAATTTGACTAGATTTAGTCACTGATTAACCAAAGTCAAACGAAATTGAAAAATGAGACCTATACGGTGAACTGAATATTGCAGCATCAGGTAAATCATTGATAATAAGAGAATTGTGAGGTAGGGTTCAAGTACAGTCATGGCTGCATGTTATTGTTGTACTTTGGTTCCTGAAAACGCTTGTGAAGAGTTTAACAGTTTTCTTGATAGGTCATTACTCATTGACAGTGAGTATGGATTCTTTAAAAATAAATTCTAACCCTCCCTACATCCATACACATTAGCAGGTCGTACCTCGATGAATATTTCCTTTGTTTTAACAGAGTAACCACAGGTCAACTATGTTAAACAAAGCTCTGGAACAATGTATGTCGCGTAAACCAGTTTGCCGTTATGCGATTTAGATGGGTATCTATAATAAATATTTAATAGAATATTAATTGTGTTAGTAATTAAAGAAATAATGCTATATATTAGTAATTATAATAATTTAGACACATAGATATGTTTTATTATCATAATTAATTTTATGGGACTTACATGGCGAAGCTGTGTTTTGCGTAATAGAAATATCTATCAACCTTTCCTAGCACCTCTGTTAACTATGAATCCAACTACTTCTGACAATAAATGGCATGTAGTATACACGATGCCAAATTTTGAAAAAAAACTTTCACGACTTTTTCTTAAAAAGGGTATAGAATGTTTTCTACCTACGCAACAAGTAATTAAACAGTGGAGTGATCGAAAAAGAATGATAGAGGTGCCTGTTTTTCCAAATTACTTATTTGTAAAAATAGAAAAGAGCTTAAAATATCATGTTTTATCCACTAAAGGTGTGGTTAGGTTTATTGAATATCAAAATGAAATGGCTAGCATTCCAGCAGAGAAAATGAAGGATCTTAAGGTGCTATATGATAAAGATATTGAGGTCATTGAAACATCCTTTACCGAAGGAGATGAAGTAGTGGTTAATTCTGGCCCGTTGGTAGGTATTCACGGTAATCTCGTAAGGTGGAATAGTAAATATAAATTGGCAATAAGGATGGAGATTTTAAATAAATCCATTCTGGTAGATGTCTCTCCAGAAGCAGTTTCTAGAGTCTTAAACGTAGCTTAAGTTTAATATTTACAATTGAACATATTTTTAGATATTTATGATTCTTAATTTTTTTAAAATAGCTTTTCGCAATCTGAAAAAAAACAAAGGCTATACCTTTATAAATGTGGGGGGCTTTGCTGTAGGAATGTCAATTGCTATTTTGGTGGGCATCTGGGTTTACGATGAATTATCTTTCAATAAGGATCATACAAATTATGACAGAATAGGTAGATTAATGCACCATGTAAATTTCAATGGCGAGCGCATGTCATTAATTTATATGCCATATTTAATTGGAGATGAAATTGAAAATACTTTTAGTGAAGATTTCAAGTACATCGTTATGTCTACCTTGGAATCAGAACATGTTTTAAAACACGAGGGTGATCGGAAGTTCAAATTTGTGGGTGCATTTATGGAGGAAGATGCTCCTATATTGTTAGACCTAAACATGGTCGAGGGAAATCAACAGGGGTTATCAGACCCATCTTCCATTTTAATAGCTAAATCTATAGCTATTGCAATATTTGGAAACGAAGGTGCGTTGGGTAAATTTCTGGAGATTGATAATAAACTAAGAGTGAAAGTAACAGGAGTATATGAGGACTTTACTGCTAACTCAGATTTCGAACATTTAAAATTTGTAGCTCCATGGAAACTATATTTGAATAATGAACCCAGTGTAAGAGAGCACGCTTCTCCTTGGCAGTACAATAATTTCCAGACTTTTGTTCAGCTTGATGATAATGCGAGTTTTGCGAATACTTCAGATAAAATTGCTGAAGTTATACATGATAAGTTGCCAGCCGATGAAGCAAATCGATTTAAAAAGCAAGTCTTCATTCACCCTATGAGCAAATGGCATCTTTATTCAGAATTCAAGAATGGTAAAAATACAGGAGGAAGAATTGAATACGTTCGATTGTTTGGCATAATTGGCCTTTTTGTCTTGCTCATGGCATGTATTAACTTTATGAACTTAAGTACAGCCAGATCAGAAAAGAGAGCAAAAGAGGTTGGTGTAAGAAAGACCATGGGGTCACCAAAGTACCAATTAATCATTCAATTTTTTATTGAAGCCTTTGTTATTTCCTTTATAGCCTTCATTATAGCCTTACCTATTGTGGTATTAATTCTGCCTTTCTTCAATGACTTGGCAGATAAGTCTATGGAGCTTCCATGGAAAAGTATAGGGTTCTGGGTATTAGGGTCCGTGTTTTGTTTAATTACCGGTGTATTGGCAGGGAGTTATCCTGCTTTATATCTTTCTTCGTTTAACCCTGTAAGTGTATTAAAAGGAACATTTAAAGCCGGTAAATACTCTGCAATTCCCAGAAAAATATTAGTGATATTACAATTTTCAATTTCTATAATTTTGATTATTGGAACTATTGTAGTGTTTCGTCAGGTAGAATTTGCTAGAAATAAGCCAATAGGATATCAAAAGGATGGCCTAGTTGTTTTTAATACCACGGATTTAATTCATAATTCTTTCGAATCTTTCAGGATTGAATTGTTGAAATCCGGAATGATAGAGGAGGTGGCCGAATCTGCTAATTCTACCACAGATTATTATGTATCTGACGGCGATATTAGTTGGGAGGGCAAAGATCCAGATTTGGCATTGGAATTTCCTATAAATAATGTAACTCCTGAATATGGAAATACTATTGGCTGGTCCATAACTGAAGGTCGAGATTTTTCAAGAGATAGAGAGTCTGATCATCAATCTTTTATTTTAAATGAGGCGGCTGTTAAATTTATGCAGCTTGAAGAGCCAGTGGGCACAAATGTGATGTGGAAAGGCAAATCCTTTCAAGTAATAGGTGTGGTAGATGATATTGTATTTGAGTCTCCTTATAAGCCTGTACGACCATCTATTTTCCAAATGACTGGAGACCGATATTACCTCATTACAGCTAGAGTTACCCCTGAGGTGAGTAGTAGTGAAGCAATAAATTATATTCGCTCCTCCTTTCAAACTTATGATCCTACCGTTCCCTTTGATTTCAAATTTGTAGATCAAGAATACGATAAAAAGTTTAGATATGAAGAGCGTGTGGGCAAGCTAGCTACCTTCTTTGCTGCTTTGGCAATTCTCATTTCTTGTCTGGGAATTTACGGGCTCTCTGCTTTTATGGCTGAGCAAAGGATTAAAGAAATAGGAATCAGAAAAGTTTTAGGGGCGCCTGTTTTTAATCTATGGGCACTTCTTTCTAAGGACTTTGCCATGTTGCTTATTACGTCAATGATTTTTGCTATACCTTTCGCTTATTATTTCATGAATAACTGGCTTCAGAATTATCAATACAGAACGAACTTGTCTTTTTGGATATTTCTGGTAGCTGCTATTGGAGCCATGGTTATTACCCTTATTACTATCAGTTATCATTCTCTAAAGGCAGCAATGTCAAACCCTATTAAATCATTGAAATCAGAATAGTTTTTGGAAGTTGTCTTGATAATACTGTTAGGATTTTATTTTGTAGAGGCGAGGGTCTGATTGTAGTGATTCTACTTGAATTTTAAGTTGCAAAACCCCATACCTATGTCGAAATATGAAAGTATATTTCCTTTAGATGATTTTCTTAATTTAAAAACCTCAACAACCTTTTTCCTGGAAAAAGTGAAGGGGTTAAAGATGCATTCAAAAATCTTATTTCAAGAAGAAGTATACGATGAAGAGGGGCGAGTACATGTAGAAAGAATAGTTAGCTTATATTTTGAGAGGCCAGATCAACCAGTATTATATTGTAAAAGTGTTTTATTTCGAGATCAACTGACTGATAGGGAATATGATGATATCATAAATAAAGCTATTCCAATCGGCCGGATATTTCATAAATATAATAGGATGGAAGAGATAGGAAAGACTGACTTTTCGATTATTCAAAGCACAAGTTCTGAGATAGCCACTTCATTAAATGTAGAGAATAATAGCTTTTACCAGAAAAGATACCAGTACTGGGTGAGTAATAGAAAAGTAGGGATTATAACCGAATATTTCAACGACTTATCCTTGATGAGATCCCAAAAGGTGGCTTGGGTTGATAATTCATCAATTATAACCGACGGTAAATGTACAGTAAAGTATGACGGTTTAAGTTATACTCTAGGAAATGACCTGTTGGAAGCGATGCATTCAGCCGATTGTGTAGCTATACCGACCTCAAATTCACCACACATTGCTTTACTGATATTTTATTGCATTCAAAATGGTATAAATTGCTTTCTAACCTCTACAAATTTAAGTGAAGAGCTACCTGGGTTTTGTGATGTTATATTGGAGTTAAATGCTGAATCGATTGATCAGACTAAATTACGGGCTAATTCGAATTTCTGTAACGAACCATCATCTATTGTCAAAGGAGAAAAAGGATTAGTGATTCTATCATCTTCAGGTAGTACCGGAAAGCCTAAGTATATCTGTCATCGGAAAGAGAATTTATTGGCTAATGCTAGGAAGGTTGTTGATCATTTTGGCATCACTAGCCAGTGTAGAATACTTGTCACCGTTCCCATAGGACATATGTTTGGATTAGGAGTGGGATTACTTCCCGCATTGATGACAGGTGCCAGTATTTGGATTATCGATAAGAATAATCTTATAAAGTATTTAGAAGGACTGAATAAGTTCAGACCAAATTTTACGCTCATAACCGCTATGGTATGTCGCATGATCGTTTCTATTTCAAAAAAGATAGTCACTAACACTTTACATATTAGTGCAGGAGAAAGATTAGATGAGCAAACATATCAGCGTTTTGAAGAGCAGGTGGGCACACTGATTAACCTATATGGAAGCTCAGAGATGGGGGCATTAGCAACTTCTGTAAGTGATAATTTATATAAAGAACTTAGACATAAAGGATGGCTACAGCCTCTTGAGGGAGTTGAAGTAAGTTGTTCAAAGTTTGATGATCAACTTCAGTGCAAACACCCTTTTCCATTCTACACCTATATTCAAAGTTCAGGGCTTAAAATAGATACCCCCTTTACTGATGAAGGCTGGTTTGATACTAAAGACATAGGGGAAGTGGATGATGAAAAAGGTCTAAAAATCTTTGGTCGGTTAGATAATAGAATGAACCGATCAGGTTTCCTTGTGTCTTTGGAAGAAGTGGAATCTCAAATCAAAAGTATCTTTCCAGACCTTACCCAACTTGTAGTAGTGGAGGTAGAAAAAACAGGTCGGGGCTCCTCTATGATTGCCGTGGTTGAATATAAATCATCAAATTTTAATGAAAGATTAATGAGAAAAGAATTGCAGAAATATATGAGCAAGCATCAAGTTCCGGATGAGATATTTTTTGTGTCCAAAATGAAAACTTTAAAGAATGGTAAACCAGATAGAATGTATATTAAAAGTAATGCATCTAGCATAGAAAGGTTAGCCTGAGAAAACTATCTACCTAATTTATATTAACAATTTAAACCTAAAACTAATGACTGAAGAAATTAAAAAGAAAATCAGAAGCATAATTGCCAACGACCTTGATGCCAACATTAATGAAGAAGATTTAAGTGACGATGTTTCTTTATACGACGGTGGTATTGGGCTTGATTCTATCGCCATTATCAACCTCATTGTAGAGCTGGAAAATAAGTTTGACATAAGCTTTGATGAGACAGAGATAAACGCACAACTATTCAGTAACATTAATTCTTTGGCAGATTTTATTTCAGGCAAGATGAATGCTGGAGTGGTGAAATAAGTCTTTTTTGCTTTGAAAAAGGTTCTTTTTTTTAGTGTGCCTTCTATCAGTGTAAGGAATACCCTTACTCCAGTTTTGGATTTATTGGGAAGCGATGAATGCAATGTTATTTATTACAATACATGGGATCTTAAACCAGCGGGTAATTTCAATTTTCACTTTAAACCATACCCTGAGAGCTTCAATGGTCATTATTCAGATAAAATAGGGTCTGATACTTCATACTTTGATTTTGGAGAAATATTAATTGATGCTTCCTTTAGCATTATCAATTTCTTAATGAAAGAAGTTGATATAGAAAAACCCGATGTCATAATTCATTCGCATTTGGCTGTTTGGGCTAAATTGATTTCACTACATTTTCAGATTCCCAATATTACTTTATATACCACATTTGTGCTGGATAAAAGGATTATGTTGCCATTTTTTCGTGCCAGTCATGAATCCAAACCGAAAGGTCTTGAGGGGGCGATTAATTTTATTAGAAAGAGTAATCTACTCTATAAAAAATTACAGTTAGAACTTAAGCCTGATGTCTGGGATGTGTATGTAAATTCTGGAAAGCTCAATATTTCATTCATTCAGGAGGCTTTCCAGCCTGAAAGAGATTTGTTCGATTTCTCTTATCAATATGTTGGATACCCATATATGGGTAACACTGCAAAGGCAAATAGAAAGAAATATATATATGTTTCTATGGGCACGATTGTCAATCAGGACACGGATATTTTTCAGATTTGTATTGACGTGTTCAGAGATTTGAATTTGAAAGCGATTATCTCTATAGGTTCTAAGATTGATCCTAATCAATTAAGAAATATACCCGATAACGTTCAGTTGGTTGAGTATGTAAACCAGGCTGAAATATTAGAGAAGGCTCTCATTTTTATTTCAAGAGGAGGCATGGCAAGTGTTCAGGAGTCACTTTACAGTAGAACACCCATGATAGTAATTCCAATTATTCCAGAACAACAGCTAACAGCCATTAGAGTAGATCAGTTAAAGGTGGGCACACATTTAAGATGTCTTAATAAGAAAGACTTGAAATGTCATATTGATGCAATTTTAAATAATTATTCCGATTTCCAGAATAGTATAAATAGTGTGATTGGGGATTATTTATCCCAGGATGCTGCTCATTCTGCTGTGACGCACATTCGTGATCATATAAATGAACAAAATTATAGGGGTGAAAGATAAACTTACTTTAGTTGATTTATTTGCAGAGCAGGTAAGAAAAACTCCGAATGCTTATGCTGTACTGAGTAATGGCTCAAAGGTTTCTTTCAGTAAACTTGATAAAGTCAGTAATAAAGTTGCTAGTCAGCTTATCCAACGAGGTATTGGCAAAGGTGATTTAGTCCCTGTAATGTTAGAATGCGGTCATGAAATTATTTCTGCGTTATTAGGAATATTGAAATCAGGTGCAGCATTTGTTCCGGTTGACCTCACTCTTCCTGATGAAAGGATTAATTACATTATTCAGGACTGTAATCCGAAAATATTAATTAATGAGAAGACCTATGCAACGTTTCTGGAAAACTCAGAGTCAGAATGTATTAATAGAAGCAGCCTGGAGCAACCTGCCTATGTAATATATACATCTGGATCTACAGGGCGGCCTAAAGGGGTCTTAGTCAATCATGGTAATATCTATCATTATGTAAATGATGTTGAAACAGCACTGAGTCTTCAAGACTGTACATCCTTAGCTATTCTAGGGGGCTTTTCTGCAGATGCAGGTTATACGGCAGTTTTCTCTGCACTATGTTTTGGGAAAACGTTACATGTTATTCCAGTAAAGCAGATTACTTCTTTTCATAGCCTGAGAAGTTATTTTGTAAATAATAAAATTGATGGCTATAAAATAACACCTTCTCTTATACAATTTTTTCTTCAGCAAGGAGATGCTACCGTATTATTACCTCAAAAGGTGTTAATCTTGGGAGGGGAGGCGTGTCCCATTTCCTTGGCCGCCAGCTTAAGAAATCTTGTGCAACCTTCATGTAAAATTTTTAATCACTACGGACCGACAGAAACTACCGTAGGTGTACTTACATACGAACTACCAATTGATATTGATGACTTTCCAAACGAGGTTCCTCTGGGAAAACCTCTAGAGCACGTTAAAGTCTACATACTAAATGATTCTTTAGAGCCTTGTGAAGAAGGCCAAATGGGAGAATTATTTATAAGTGGTGAATTAGTGGCAAATGGTTATTTAAGAAACGAAGAACTGACTAATCAAAAGTTTATTGTTCATGCTCACCATAATAAAATGCACAGAATGTATAGAACTGGTGATTTGGTGACTCAGAAAGAAAATAGAAACATAATTTATAACGGACGGGCTGATGACCAGATAAAGATTAATGGCTACCGTGTTGAGTTAGGAGAAATTGAAAGCGTAATTCGAGAATATAAGACTATATGCAAGTGTGTTGTATTATATCAAAATCGAAAGCTCATAGCTTTTTATGAATCTGACTTACCTATTAATGAGCAGGATATACACTCTTTTTTAAAAAACTCACTGCCGGAATATATGCTGCCCCATAAATGGGTTTGTATTAAAAAAGTGGCCTCTTACTTTTAATAATAAGGTTGATAAAAAAGCATTATCTAGTCAGTATGAAGAAAATACAGGCACTGTTTCAAAAAATTATGCCGATCTGGAAGGAATAGAGAAGGTATGGCAGGAGATTCTTTGCCTTTCTCATGTTAATGATCATCAGTCATTCTATGAATGTGGAGGGGATTCATTGGCTTTAATGAAGCTAGGTTATAAAGTAAGTGATTACTTTAATGTTGAGCTAGCTCCATCAGATTTATTTGGAGAGCTTAATCTAGGGACTTTGAAAAAGATTATAGCAAATGGAGGAAAGCAAAAAATAAATACCGATAACGATTTTGGAGTTTCTATAGAAGCTACTGTGGCACAAAGAAATCTTTTCATCCAAAATAAGTTAAATCCCAAAATTCCTTTTCCTCATTCCTATTTGACTTTTCAGGTTAATGGCAATCTTGATCTTCAGTGCTTAGAAGATGCATTGGGAGAGGTTATTGATACTCACGAAGGTTTAAGAACTCGTTTTCAAATGGAAAAAGGAAAGGTTTTTCTTAAAACAGTAATTAAGGAGAACTGTCCAATAATTGAGGTCAGCTGTGAAACGGATGACTTGAACAGTGAGTTACATAAGCTTTCAAAATCATTTGATTATTCGAAAGTGCCATTAATTAGACTGACGTTTATAAGGCTGTCGAACAATAAGAAATATTTACATTTTGAGATGCCTCATATTATTTCTGATGGTGAATCTCTAAAAATAATTGTGCAACAAGTCATTAGGGTTTATGGTGGATATAAGCTAAGTGTTCAGAAGCAGTTTCGAACTTTTTTAAAACTAGCAGAGATATATCGCGGATCGAATCAATATAAGCTTGATGAAGAGTTTTGGATTATGCAGTTGAAAAAATTCGATGGTTTTCAACGAGAAAGTATAAAAGCAAAAAGTGAGGATAGGTTTAGAGGTACTCATGTTGTATTAAATCTTAAAAGCAGTCTTGCAGAAAGCGTTATCAACTTTTCAGAGGCAAATAAAATTTCAAAATATAAGATTTTTACGCTTTCCTTAGCCATCTTGATAAATAGAGTTTATGGCGAAAGCAGTGTAGCTATTATGTCGCCTGTAAGTAATCGGTTTGAAAGAAGTATGGCCGACGTGGTAGGGTTGCTGTCAAATGTTATTCCACTATTTTTTAACATAAATCCGGATCAGAATATTAAATGTTGGATAAAGGATTCGTTCCTGCATATTGATCGGTCGTTGAAGCATCAGAAATATCCTTTTGAAAATATTATTAAAGCTTGGACTTCATCCGATAATAAACTGGATAGTTTAATGAAGTTCTTTTTGGGATACCACATTCATGATGAGAAATATCTGTTGGAGAAAACGGAACTTATTCTTCATCAACCAGTGCGTTATTATGAAGATATGCCTCTCTCGTTGGCTATAACTGATACTGGTGAAAGATTCATTCTTCGCGTTTCTTCCAATAGACATTCCCTTAGTTCCGATCAACTCAATAATGTGGCCCAGGAATATCTATCAATTCTTGGTTTAATAACAGGTCGTGACCTCGACCTTAATCTAAAAATGTTTGACCTTATTAGCTCAGACATCTCATTAGTTTAATTTTTAATCTTTTACTTAATTATATAAACATTTTCGCATGGAAACTATCTCGTGGTATGAAAGAGAGAGTGATTGGGTCTTAAAGCGCTCAATAATCTTCAATAAGAATCTTGTTAGACTTACATTCATTGAAGTGGGTCGACTCTTAAAATTACTTGGAAATTTGGACAATACGAGAAGGGTTATGGACCTATGTTGTGGTATTGGAAGACATTCCATTGAACTAGCCAGATATGGCTTTGAAGTTACAGGTGTAGATATCACACAGCCTTATCTGGATATTGCAAGCGAAAGAGCTGCGCGTGAAGGTTTGGATATCCAGTTTGAACAGAGTGATATGAAGGAGTATTGCCGACCGAGTGAGTTTGACTTAATCGTTAATTTATGTACTTCATTTGGGTATTTTGATGATATAGAAGACGATATAAAAACCCTTCGAAATATCTATAAATCATTAGCTCCCAACGGTAAATTCATGATTGAAATTTTGGGCAAAGAGGTAATAGCTTCCACTTTTAAAAAAGTAGAGGAATTAGAATATGACGGTTATAAAGTGGTAGCAAAAAGTAGAATACTTGATAATTGGACTCGACTTGAGTGTAGAAGATATGTAACCAAAGATAATGTGGAGGAAGAAATCGTAGCCTACCATCGACTTTACTCTGCTTCTGAGTTACAAGGCTATCTGCAGGAGGTGGGTTTCAGAAACATACAAGTATACGGAAATTTTGCAGGTGGCCCTTATGATAATGAGGCCAAGTCAATGATCATGATCGGTGAAAAATAAATACCTATTTCATCCCTACATTCTAACTAACATCTAACCTATTAACCTTTATGACCAATTCTATTAATCTACATAGTAAAACAAATAGTGCCGATATAGATACTAAACCTCTGAATCTTTCAGAACGAATGGAAGTGCCTACGAGAGAGGAGTTTTATACTAACTATCCTTTTTATAAGTATTGGAATAGTGAGAATAATGAGAGTCTTCAGATGTTGAAACCGATCAATATATACATTCATATACCATTCTGTATACAAATCTGCGATTACTGTTTTTATAATAAAGAACTGATCAAGTCTAAAGATCAGGTAGATGAATACGTGATGTATTTGTGTCAGGAAATTGAACTTATAAGTAAGAAGTATAATTTACAAAACCGCCAGGTTAAATCTATTTATATAGGAGGAGGAACACCTTCTGTATTAACTGAGAAGCAGTTTAAGCAACTTACTGATACTTTAAATAAGCATCATTTTATTGATAAGTCTAATTTGGAGTTTACAGTAGAAGCAGAACCGGGTACATTTAGTAAGTCTAAATTGGAAATGTACAAAGAAGGTGGGGTTAATAGGATAAGCATGGGGGTTCAATCCTTTGATGACGAGATTATCAAATTAAGCAGTAGAAAACACAGTGCAGATCAAGCTTTAAAATCTATAGATACGGTTAATGAAATAGGGGGCTTTAATATCAATATTGATTTGCTTAGCGGATTAGCTGGAGAAACAATGGATACTTGGGAGAAATCATTGGACACTGCCTTATCTCAAAAAAATCAATTTATTGACCCTTTACAAGATGAAAACCTATGCTAATACTAACTTTTTCATCAAAGGTGTGCATGGGAAACAAATAGAATTGCCCACAGCTGAAAGGGAAGCAGAGTTTATGGAATTTGCCATAGATAAGCTCATAGATGAGGGGTATGATATGTGGAGTACATTTGCTTTTACTAAAGATGGATCACAGAGCAAATACATTGAATATACATGGAGAGGTGAAGACATGATTGCTTATGGTGTGTCCTCATTTGGTAAAATTGATAATGTGAACTACCAGAATCTTAATACCACATTTCTTTATTATCAAAGACTCAAAAATAAAGAAATGCCGATATTTCGCTCTTATTCTTTATCCGCAAAAGATCTGATAGTAAAAGAGCTTTTATTATGTGCTTCTCGATTATTTTCTTACAAAAAAGATGAGTTCATTGAAAAATTTGGCTTTGATTATTTTGATCTTATACCTGAGTTAATCACTGAGCTGATTAGTCAGGCGTATATCGAAGATCGCTATGACGAACTGGTACTAACTAAAAAGGGCATTTTATATGGTGATTTTGTTTCTAAAGTAATTGCAGATGGGGTGAAAACTGTGCTTGGGAAAGATAAAATCGGTTACACATATTAAACCGATTAAGGCTTATCTGATTGCTCTAAAACTTTATTCTTTCCTTCCATATGTATACTAACAATTATAGTCAAAACCACTTGTTTCCCGCCACCAATCAGCAGGAAGGTATATGGTTTCATGCCTTCACGGTAGCCCCTTCATATTGGAATTTTATTGAAATGAGAGGCTATGATGGAAATATAGATAGTAATATCTTAAAAAATGCTTTTCATCAAGTTATCATAAAACATTCAGCTCTGCGGACTCATTTTGTAACGCATAAAAATGAATTATTTCAGGAAGTATCTCAGCAAGTAAATGTTGATGAAATTTTTATCGTTAATCAGTTAGATGTTGATGACGATGAATACATCAATAATACTATAAAATCAGTTATTTCTCAGGAGGAGCAGTATGTGTTTGATTTAAGAGAGGGTACTTTGGTAAGATTAAGAGTGCTGAGGTTTTCAAATAAATGTTGTTTAATACTAAACGCTCACCATATAATTACAGATTCTGAATCTATGGCCATCCTTTGGTCAGACCTTATAAGTTTCTATAATACTGCTAATGAGCAGGTTTTTGAAAGCAACGTAACGCAATATAAAGATTACAGTATAGCACAAAGGACATTTAATGACTCAGATCATTATCAAAAAGAATTATCTTATTGGAAGGAAAAATTAGGCTATAAAAATTCTTTTCATTTAGATTTTCATGGTGGCCAAGATAAAAATGTTATAGACTATGAAAGAGCTACAATATCCTCTGAGCTTAGGGATAGAATTAGAACTATAGCTTTAAGAAAAAGAGTTTTAACCTCAGCAGTTTACCAGACGGCCTACATATTGCTTCTCTATATTTATTCCAAAGACAAAAGCATAATCATAGAAAATGTCATTGGTGGTAGAGGTTTTGGTAGAAATGAATATAAAGATACCATAGGGCTGTTCGCTAATAGGGTTTTGAATCACCAAGCTATTGACCCTGATTGCTCCATCTCAGATTTAATAAAGACTGTGAATGCTGAGATCTTGAAAAGCTTTAAACATAGTACTATTCCGTTTGATTTGATCAAACGGGAACTTGGATCTCAAGATGTTCACTTAAATCCATTTCGAGCTGTGTTTAACGTTATTAAAGGTTTCAACGATAGTAGTTCTACTTTTCTGGACTTAAAACCAATAGAATTTAATTGGACAAACAGTGTAGTAGGAGACATTCAGGTAGACATTGGTTTAACAATTGTTGAAGATGTTTCCGACACAGAGGTAAGATTAGATGTTAAAGTAGCTAGTTGCTTTTTAGGCCTTTCAAAACTCATGACGGCTAATTACCTTAAGCTGTTAGAAGCATGTGTGTATCATTCAGAGGCTTATGTGAATACCCTAAATATACTTTCAGTTAAAGAACTGTCTTTAATTGATAAGTTCAATAATCTTCATGTAGACTATCCTGAGGCCTCTTTGATATCACTTTTTGAAAAGCAGGCGGAGAGAAAACCAAATAATATTGCGGTGATATTTGGAGAAACCAGGTTAACCTATCATGAGCTTTTTCAGCAAGTAAATCAGCTTTGTAATTATTTAATTGGCAATAATTTAAATGCTGATGTTATAGCCGTTTACACTGAAAGGTCTATGGATATGATCATTTCTATATTAGCTATACTAAAATTGGGTTCTGCTTATGTACCTATAGACCCAGAATACCCAGAAGGAAGGGTTCAATATATACTAAATAAATCTGGTGCTGATGTTGTCTTGACTCATTATACATTTTTACATCAGATCTCGACGCTGAAGGAGGGTGTAAGTCCAGTATATTTAGATAGACAGAAAATTGATATACTTAAGAGCCATAAGGAGTTTAAATCTAACTGTCGTGCTAGTGGTCTTGCATATATTATCTTTACTTCAGGGTCTACTGGGAAACCCAAGGCCGTTCCGGTTCGTCACAAAAATGTAACTAATACCATATTAGCACATATTCAAGAATGGCGTGTTAATGATGATGATGTCATGCTTCAATTTTCGTCATTGGCTTTTGATGCCTCTGTAAACGAGATTTTTATAGCTTTATCGGCAGGTATACCTTTAGTATTAACCAATAAGTTAAGCCTTCTTCAAAAGAGTTTGTTTACAGACCTTTTAAAAACAAACAGTATTTCTCTTGCTATATTAACGCCTGCCTACCTGCGTATGCTAAACGTTGAAGATCTGGGTTCATTAAGAGTAATAACGTCAGCCGGTGAAACGCCCGATGTAAAGGTTTTAACTGAATTAAGTAAAAATGTCATTTGTTATAATGCTTATGGGCCTACAGAATGTGCAATCTGTGCTACCATGTATCAAGTTAAACCATATGACGTATCGAGATCCAGACTGCCAATAGGTAAACCTATAGCTAACACATCTATCAGTATTATAGATGAGGCCGGATCAATTCTTCCTATTGGAGTTGCTGGTGAAATAATAATAAAAGGGAGGGGAGTAGTAGCCGGCTATTTAAATGATACTGAGAACAGTTCGAACCCTTTCCAACAACAGGGTAATAGTTTCATTTATAAAACTGGTGATCTGGGAAGAAAATTACCTTCTGGCGATATCGAATTTTTATATAGAAAGGATGATCAAGTAAAAGTTCGTGGTTTTAGAGTCGATTTGAATGAGGTAAGATTAGCCGTGAAGAAATGCAGTGATGTCATCGATGCGGAGGTTATATTAAAAAAAGACTCCAAAGGGAGTAAGCTTTTAAGAGGCTGCATTATTTCTCATCTTACCAGTTTTGACTTTGAACAATTACAGGATCATTTAAGAAAGGAATTGCCTGATTATATGATTCCTGCCGAATGGGTAATCACTAAAGAATTGCCTGTGACATCTAATGGTAAGGTAGATAAGCAAGCCTTAGCGAGTTTGTCACCACTAAAGCTCACTAAATATGTGGAGCCAGCTAATCTATTAGAGAAACAATTGATTCTTATCTGGCAAGATATACTCGGTATCGAGCAAGTAGGAGTGGCAGATCATTTTTTTAGAATTGGTGGTCACTCTTTACTGGCAACCAGGCTCATAACATCTCTTCAAAATGAACTTTCCTATAGTGTCTCAATTAAAGAAATTTTCGACTACCCCGTGTTAAGGGCTTTTGCTCAGCGACTTATAGAACTAGGAGAAAGTACGATTGAAATGCTGCCTAAGGTTAATTTAGGTGCAAAAATCCCGCTTTCCTATCAACAAGAATCGATATGGGTAATTGACCAGCTTACTTCAGGTAATTCACAGTATAACATCCCCATGTGTTTTAAGATTACCGGCGAATTGAATTTAGACAAACTTCAGCAATCCTTTATAGACATTATCGATAGGCATACGCCATTACGGACTGTCATTTATCAAGATGAGCTGGGGAAACCCTATCAAGGATTGTTAAATTCTACAGATTGGGGATTAAAGGTGGTAGAAGGTCAGGAATTAGATGGTGTTGTATCAAGTTGGTCAGATTTTGATTTGACAAAGGATTTTATGATCAAAGCTATAGTAATAGCTAAGTATGATAAGGAGTTTGAATTAATTATTAATGTACATCATATTGCCTTTGATGGATGGTCATCATCAATTTTCTTTAAAGAACTATCAAGCTTATATCATGGTGAAAATATAGAAAAGATAGAGCATAATTATCAGGATTATTCGCAATGGCAAAGAGAAAAAATTATAAGTGAAAAATGTATTAGCTATTGGAGCGATAAGTTGAAGGGAGTAGAACCTCTCCAATTACCCACAGATTTTGCACGGCCAGAAATATATAATTCTGAAGGTAACAGTATTTTTGTTTCATTGGATCAACCCATTGTATCAGCACTTTATAGAATATCTGAAACATATGATATAACTATATACAATATTTTTCTTTCCGTTTTTTCTGTTTTAATCTCACGGTTTTCCAGACAGCATGATTTCTGTGTAGGAGTTCCTTTTTCTGGCAGGGAAGCTCATCCTAGTATTGAAGATTTAATTGGTTACTTTTCAAATACGCTTTTGGTGAGGTGCTCTATTAATGAAGATATATCTTTTGTGGAATATGCACAGAGTATAAAGAAGCAGTTGCTGAAAGTACAAGATCATTAGCATTTCCTTTGAAAAAATAGTTGAAATAGCTGGAGTAAATCGAGATCTTTCCATGAATCCATTATTTCAGGTTATGTTGGCTATGAGTTATAGTTCAAATGAAAATCACTTTGAACTTTCCAACTGTGACATATCTCAGCAGCAGATGGATATTTCAATGTCTAAATTTGACCTTACAATTACCATAGTAGAGGGGGATAGCACTTTGGGTTTAAATGTTGAATATGCAACGGCGTTGTTTAAGCAAAATACGATTAGGCATTTTTGTGATTGTTTTCAGGAATTGCTTGATCAGATAATTTTAGCCCCACACAATTCAATTAAGAGGTTAGATGTTCTAGCAGAAAAAGACAAATTACTTCTGCAGCAAGAATATAATCTATCCTCAATTCAGTTTGATTCACCTGAAAATTTATTAGATCTAATAGAGAAAAGTTGTAATGAGTTTCCGCACAAACTAGCATTGGTAGATACAGACCATCATGTAACCTATCAAGAATTATGGATGAAATCAGAAAAGATAGGTGCTGCTCTCATAAAAGAAGGCGTGACTCAAGGGGATCTAGTAGCGGTAGGTATGGGAAGGTCAGTAAACATGATAATTGCCATGGTGGGAGTATTAAGAGTTGGGGCAGCTTATGTTCCATTAGATATGCATCACCCAGAGGAGCGTGTTAATTTCATAATAAAAGACACGGGATGCCAACTGATTATCACGGAGAAAAAGCTTATTCAGCTGCTTCCTTCAGAGTATATTCAAAAAGCATTTTTAGTCGAAGACATCTTAAAATCTAACTATTCAAGTATACCAAGATCACTTACTAAGCCAGATCAATTAGCTTATGTGCTATACACTAGTGGGTCCACTGGCAATCCAAAGGGTGTAATGATAGAGCACCGAAATGTTGTGGCTCTAATTCATAGTTATAGAATAAAAACTGGACATGAAAAATGGGGTTCGGGTATTTCACTTTGTCCATTTGTTTTTGATGTATCAGTGTGGGAAATTTTCACAAACTTATGTTTTGGAGGTACGCTGCATATTTTAAATAAAGATTCTATAGACCCAAAAGCTATAGTTAATTATTTATCTGATAAACAGATAGAAAATGCTTATTTACCCCCAACCATTTTAAAAGAGATTATAGAAGAAATTGAGGCATTTGGTGGTGGCTTGAGCCTAAAAAGTTTACTTGTCGGTGTTATGTCCATTCAGCAGGAATTATTACAAAAGATAAAGAAACTAATTCCAGGCATAGTAATAATAAATGGTTACGGCCCTACAGAAACTACTATCTGTGCCACTTTTTATCGTTTCGAACAAATAATTCCTGGGCTCATACATACTCCTATAGGTAGAGCTACCCATAATAATAAGATTTATTTACTTGATGAATTTGAGAGAATGGTGCCTTTTGGGGCTGTGGGAGAAATATGTGTTGTAGGAGCGGGGGTAGGAAGGGGATATCTCGGAGGTCATGATTCGGATAGTACAAGGTTTACAACTTCACCTTTTGATGATAATCTTAGGATGTATAAAACCGGTGATTTAGCCAAATGGTTGCCTGAGGGAGAGCTTCAGTATTTGGGGCGTAATGATGATCAGGTGAAAATTGGTGGGTATAGAATAGAACTAAATGAAATAGAGAGCAAGTTAAAGGAGTGCGCGCTACTTATTCAATGCACAGTTTTAGTTATAGGCAATGATAGTAATAAAAAACTGTTTGGGTTTGGAGTACCTTCCTCAGAGGAGGTAGATGAAAGTTCAATTATAGCCTATTTAAAACAACTACTTCCTTCCTACATGGTACCTCTAAGATGGTGCCTTTTAAAGAAAATGCCTATTACTAATAATGGAAAGGTTAACAAAGAAATGTTGTTAGAAATGGCTGCAGGCTACTCGCTCCATAGGCAAAATGAAAAGGTAGCCTTAACACCTATACAACACGAAATGCTGGAAATTTGGAAAGATATTCTAGATTTAGAAATCTTGAATATTCATGACAACTTTTTTGAAGTAGGAGGAAACTCTTTACTTGCTATAAGACTGGTTCATAACATTCGCAAGCATTTTCAAATAGATATTTCCGTTAAAACTTTATTTAAAGCAAAGGATATTAAAGCACTTTGTGAACAAGTGGAAATAATTGTTGGTGAAAATATTTCTGAAAGTAAAAGCAATTACCACATCATAGAGATATAGGTCATGGGCAATTATTTAAAGGTTCTCGATATTTTAGGAGAGATGCAGCTAAAAGGTATTGATCTCTTTGTGGAAGATGAGAAACTAAAAATGAAAGTAAAAGAAGGGCAGTCAGTTTCAGAGGATTTGCTTAATAAAGTCAAAGAAAATAAACCCTTGTTATTAAAATTTCTTCTAGACCCTGATAATACGTTTGCAGTAAAAAAACTAAATAATAGTCATTCTGAAAATCTTGCTTTTTTGCTTCCTGGAATGCCTGGCTTTGTCGATAATTATGATGACTTAGGTATAAGTTTAGAAAGTAAATTCAAGGTCTACGGTATTCCATTTGTTAGAGGAGTATCAACCAGCCCTTTGAAAAGCGTTCGGGAAACGACTACTTACACGCTGGACCAAATTCGAGGATGTATTGATAAAGGTCAGCATTTTCAAATTATTGCTCACAGTTACGGTGCATATGTTGCATATGAAATTTCCAAAATTTTAATATCAGAAGATTATAAACTTGATTGCATTATTTTTATAGATGTTGCTTGTCCATCTTTTCGTAAGAAGTCATGCAATGACAGCTATAGATTGCATGAATCGATAAGTTATTTTATAGAAGAATATAATCTAATCAAAACACAAAAGCACAAATGGGCACCTGAGTTATTTGGGGTAATTGAGGAGACTTCAAAGGATCAATTGCCTGATTCTATAATTCATTTCGTTAATGGATATAGTAAGATGCAAATGTCTTCATTTAATGCAAATGTACTGAGGTCCTTTGTATACCAGCTTCTCATGACTTTTGATATCAATGGAAGTTTAAAAACGCGTTTAATACTGGTTAAGGCCGCTGACGTGGATTGGAGCAAATTTCCCCCAGGTTTAGGTTGGGAAGAAATATTTAGCGATCTCCGGATTATTTCTTTACAGGGAAATCACTACACAGTAATTCAGCACTCAAACATACTTCCCCTTTGTGAGGCATTGTAGATCAGGGGAGTTATTAAAGAATTCTATTAATTAAATAATTAACAATATGGAGTATAGAAAGATTGGTAGCAGCCAATTAGTTCTGCCTGCTATAACTTTTGGAGCTTGGGCTATAGGGCCTAAAATGATGGGAGGTTGTGATTCACATGAAGCTTTGAAGGCTTTAAGGAAAGCTTTTGATTTAGGAGTAAACGCTATTGATACTGCGGCACAGTATGGCTTAGGTTATAGTGAAGAGTTGGTAGGTAAAATGTTACAGGATATTCCACGTGATAAAATAAAGGTTCTAACCAAATGCGGAATGGTGTGGTATGGAAATAAAGGAGAGCCTTATTTGCAAAATGAAGAGATTGGAGGCAGCAGCTATAATCTTTTTAAATACTCCGGAAAGGCTAGTATAATTCAAGAGTGTGAAAATAGCTTAAGAAGGTTAGGTACAGATTATATAGATCATTATTCTCTACATTGGCCAGACTCTACGACTCCTGTAGAAGAGACAATGGAAGCATTTGAAATCCTGCAGCAGCAGGGCAAGATTCTCCATGTAGGGGTCTGTAATCACTCTTTGAGTCAATTGAAGTCAATGATGAGTGGCTCCGGTGTACAGATTGTATCAAATAAGGTTAGATATAGTATGTTAAATAGAGAACCAGATGAAAGGCTGACTCCATATTGTAGTGATCAGAACATAAGTATTTTTGCATATTGCCTGTTACAACGTGGGATACTATCCGGGCAAAAAGTTAGAAAGTGGTTATGGCGCATCGGTGAGAATCCTCGTGAGGCAGCGCTCTATGGCTCTGATAATACGGGGCACATCAAAAAATTATTTAGCATATTAAAACCACTGGCTTCAGATTATGGAGTAACGCTTTCGCAGCTGAGTATAAGATGGGCTCTGGAACAGCCAGGGATTACCATAGGTTTATTGGGAGCTGTTTCAGCAGAGCAGGTTGCTCATGACGCCGGAGCTATTAATTTAGATTTGGATAATGCGGATAAGTTGATTATTCAAGAAGCACTTACGGATATGGAGGGTAAGATGAATTGGGGCCAGGAAGTAAAGTGGACACCAAATGATCATGAATACTATTTTGAATAGTTTATGCGTCTCTTATTCAATTATCTCAAGCCTTATCGATACCTGTTAATATTAGCCCTGGTATTTGCCGTGGTAAATAATTCATTCAATTTTCTTAACCCTTACATATTAGGAAACTGGCTTATAGATCCATTCGCTAGTAAGGCTGAATATTACAGGCAAAATGGACTTGGTGAACAATTCTATTCGGGAGTTTTAAAAGGAATGCTTTTAATGCTGATAGTAAGTACTATCTCTTGGATAGCTAAAGGGTATCAGCATTATTACCTCAACATGGTGATACAAAAATTTGGAGCAGATCTATTCATTGATGTTCAAAAGCACACGATGTCTCTACCATATCAGGATTTTGAAGATGAAAGTAGTGGTCAAATATTAGCGATTCTGCAAAGAGTAAGGAACGATGGTGAAAAATTTTTAACCAAGGTGCTCACGGTAGTTATAGAGATATCAATTGGTATCACTATAGTGACCATCATTGCTATTCAATTGAGTTCTTGGCTGGTAGTAGTCTATCTGGGAGGAGCGCTTTTAATGTTCTTCTTAACAAGAATAATCAGTAATAAATTAAAAAGCATACAGCAAATAATAGTAGATAAAACAACGGCCCTTTCAGGCATGGCTACCGAATCCCTTAGAAATATTGAATTAATCAAGGGCCTCGGTTTAGTAGGACAAGAAGTAGCAAGGTTTAAGCATATTACATTTGCCATACTGCATGAAGAAATTAAAAAATTAAAGAGCGTACGCCTGATTGGCTTTGGATACCATGCGTTCGTTCATTCATTGCAGCAGCTAATAATATTTTCACTCATCTTATTTGTTTTTTATGATAGAATGACCGTAGGTCAGCTGTTAATGATGCAGTTGTATTTTTTCTTCATCATAGGTGCTATGGAAGGACTAGGTGATGTGATAGTTTCTTACAGAGAAGCACAGGCGTCAATGGGAAATATGAGTGTTCTGTTAAGTAAGCCAGTAGAGTTAAGGCCCTTAAGACCGCAAACTATAAGTGCAATAAAGACTCTACAATTTGAAGATATTATATTCAAACATAAATCGGCAAGGTCGAATACATTAAATAATATATCATTTAAAGTAAATAGAGGCGATACTGTAGCATTTGTAGGCCCATCAGGAGCTGGAAAATCTACTTTAGTAAAACTACTTATTGGCCTTTATGAACCATTGGAGGGGCATGTGCTCATAAATGGGCTTAATCAAGGAGATATTGATTCAGAGCATCTTAGATCTCAGATAGGAATGGTTACTCAGGACACCCAATTATTTTCTGGTACGATAAAAGAGAACTTGCTTTTTGTAAACCCATCAGCCTCTGAGCAAGAAATCCATGAAGTTTTGAGGAACGCCTCATGCTATGATTTATTGCATAGAGCTGACCACGGTTTAGAAACTATAATTGGAGAAGGTGGGTTAAAACTATCTGGTGGAGAAAGACAGCGTTTAGCCATTGCCAGGGCATTATTAAGAAAAACGAGTCTTCTTATTTTTGATGAGGCTACCTCTTCATTAGATTCTATTACAGAAGAAGGTATTAGCAGGACTATTAAAGAAGTTACCGCTAATGATAATTACATCACTTTACTCATAGCCCACCGACTTTCAACGGTAATGTTTGCAGATCATATTTATGTACTTGAAAACGGAGAGATTGTTGAGAAGGGTACGCACTATGATCTACTTGATATCAAAGGTTTATATTACGCTATGTGGAGGCAGCAGACCGGAGCCGACCACAAGCTAGAACCCTCCAAATAATTAGATAGTGAAATTAATACTACTCCCATATGCCGGAGGATCAAAAAATTCCTATAGAGCCTTTGAATCTATAAAATCGCATAACATCGAATTTATAACTCCGGAATTGCCCGGAAGAGGAACTAGGATTGGGCAAGCTCCATTGTTATCCATTCAAGGCATGGCAAAAGATGTCTTGGAACAAGTGCAACACTTGATTTCTGAGCCATATGCTATTTTCGGACATAGTATGGGAGCATTAGTGGCTTATGAATTATGTAAGTTACTCATTGAACAGGAAAGGGTGCTTCCTGTAAGAGCTATTTTTTCAGCTAATGGTGCGCCCTATTTATCAAGACCAAATAGAAAAATCAGCCAATTACCTGATCAAGAGTTTTTTCATAGCCTGAAAGGCTACAGTGGTTTACCAGAAGAGTTAATTAGAAATCCCAAAGCTTTTCATCTCTTCTCTAGCTATATCAGATCGGATTTTAAGGCGGTAGAAACATATCGCTATTATAAATCTTTACCGTTGCCTATACCATTATCAGTGCTCATTGGTTCTGATGATTATGTAACTCCCGGTATGGCTTATGCTTGGAGTAAGGAAACTAGGAAAGATTTTGATGTACAGGTGTTTACGGGGGATCACTTTTATATTTTCAGTAATAAGGATTTATTGATAAAGTATTTTGAGCAAAAACTGTTTACCTATTAAAATGAATTTAACTATGGATAAAATCGATTTCCCATTGATATCATGTGTTTGCGTTACAGATCATCGTATCCAATATTTAAGACGATCAATTAGCTGCTTCTTAGGTCAAAGTTATCCTAACAAGGAGATGGTTATTGTATGCAGGGAGTCAGATAATGAGACTATTGAGTATGTCAATCAATTTAATGATGAGCAATTTGTGTTAGTGAAGTTGGAGGCTGAACATAATATTAAACTAGGGGAGCTTAGAAATATCTCCATTCAAAATGCTAATGGAAAATACTTTTGTCAGTGGGATGACGATGATTGGTATCATAGAGACAGACTTCTCAAGCAGTTTAAGGCGGCGGAAGAAAATATTCATCCTGTATCCATGCTTACTAACATCATAATGTTTGACGAGGAAGAAAAACAGGCATACTTTTCTGGCTTTAGATTATGGGAAAATACAGTTTTTGGGTTACGGTCATTGATTGATGATTGCAAATATGAAACATTGGAGCGTTCTGAAGATTATGAGTTTATGAATACTTTACTAATGAGAAGTAAGGTGTTCCCAACCGTTGCAAATAATCTTTATATATATGTATGTCACGGTACAAATACTTGGAATAAAGATCATTTCGATATGCTGTTTGGGTATGCTCAAAAGCTCCCATCCAATATATCAAAAAATGTGGAAAAGATACTTTCATCAGATTATGACTACTCAGAGGCCAGTGATTGGTTAGACTCAATTGAATACCGGGATTCCCTCAATTATTTTTCAGCAAGAGGTCACAATCTTTTGAAAGAAAAAGAAGTGCAAATAGCTATGCAAGCGGCTTTTGAACACGTCGAGAACCACAATTTATCGGAAATCACACTATTATCAAGTTCCAGCACTGACACTAGTATACTTCCTGATATATCAAAAGATAGCGTAGTGCAATATGGTGCCGCCTTGCAAGATGCCCTACTTTTCTTAGATAAATCACCTGTAAAAAGAGCTAATGTGGTACTCCTATTAGGGGAGGCGATCAAATTGATTGTGGAGGGTTTTACAGATAAAAATAGCTATGCGGTATCTACCTGGAAAAAAGCACCAATGAGACAAATAGCTATAGATGTAGGGTATGATTTATCAGTGGCTAATCAAATATTAAAATTAGAATTTGCACGAGATTTGGTGACAATTTTTGAATTTAATGAGGACGAAGTTTTTTATTCAGAGCTTTTAAAGAGGATAAAAAGTAAGATTTCAGAAAATGTAGAAAAGATCGAAATAGACATTGTGATTACTCATAATAAAAAGGCAATTAAATTAACAAGTATAAGTGAACGTGAAAAACTACCAGTTAAAGGAGCTTCTTTAAAAGAGTCTCTAAATAATTTTTATGATTATCCGTAATTAGGGCCTCCCTTTTAAATAAAAAACACTGAAATACAGTTTCTTATCAGTATTAAAGCATAAAATAAAACCCCGAAATTAGCTATATAAAGCTTTTTTCGGGGTTTTTGATTTGTTAAATTGTAGTGCCTAATCACAATTAACACTGCAATATATGAGAGATCAAGAGCTTTTCCAACCGCAAGATTACTTAACTCCAAAATGGTACTTATTCAAGAATAGCAAATTAGGTAAGGTTTATAATACTATTCCTTGGAGTCAACTTTCAGAATGTTTGCCAAAGGAAAATAGAGGCCCAGGCGCACCCCGCTGGTTTTCGGCCCAAGGCATGTTTGGTCTAATGTTTCTAAAATCTTATTTAAACCTGAGTGACGAGAAGTTAATAGAACGATTTAATACGGACTGGAGCCTTCAGCTTTTTTTGCAATAAATTGTTGGATGATAACCAAAGAATTAAGGATAAGGCCATTTTAAGTAGAATCAGGACGTATATGACTGATAATACTGATTGGCAACAACTTCAGGAAGTACTCATTCATCATTGGAAAAGAGATATGAATAATACACATGTTCTCTTAATGGATGCCACTTGCTATGAAAGTTATATTCGTTTTCCTACCGATGTAAAACTACTTTGGGAAAGCTGTCAATGGGTGTTTGAAAAACAGCTTTACAGATGGAGTAAAATATTAGGTGTAAAACGGCCTCGCTCCAAATATATAGATCAAAAACGCAAGCAGATGTCTTACGATCGTAGTCGAAAAAAGACATACAAAGCTGGACGCAAGCGTAAAAAGGCATTGATATATCTACTGTCCAAAGGGCTTGGACAGCTGCAATACTTACTCAATGAAAACCCACAAATACAGCTTCACTTTCAAGAGCGATCATACCTAAAACAATAAAGAAGGTACTTGAGCAACAGCAATTCTTGCAGCATCATCCAGCTAAAGAATTGAAAAACAGGATAGTATCGCTTCCCAGACCTTATGTCAGGCCTATCGTACGAGGCAAAGAAACTAAAAGGGTTGAGTTTGGAATGAAAACCCACATGCTTCAGGTTGACGGCATCTGCTTTATTGATGCCATGGAGTTCAGGGCATTCAATGAAAGTACCAGACTAAAAATAAGTAGTTTAAAACATAGATCGATATTTGGCTCCCTTCATCAGCTGGGGGCAGATCGCATTTATGCCACTAATGCCAACAGAAAGTATTTAACAGTAAGGAAAGTGTTCACTTGCTTTCCAAAGAAAGGCCCCAAGATAAACAAACCTGAGGAAAGCAAACTCAGAAGCCTCATCTCTAACCAGAGAGCAACCGTGATGGAGGGAAGTTTTGGTACCCATAAAACGGCTTACGGCCTGAATAAAATCAAGGTTAAGGGAGAAAAACGAGAAATGATACATGTATTCTTTGCCGTTATGATGGCCAATGCTGTTAAGATGAGCAAAAAGAAATCAGAAAACATACCACTACTTCAGGCCGCCTAAACCTAAATCAGAAAAGCCTTAGGGATCGGTGTGTCTATACTATTCTAAATCGATATTCCTTCAGATTTATTAATAAAACCACTCACGATTTTGCACTTTTCGAAGACGCTAAAGCGGAAGGTGTTCAGATTTATAACAAAAAAAGCTGGACTTAATCAGTCCAGCTTTTATATCTTGTTTTGATTTATGCAATTATCAAGGGAGGCCTAATTAGTCATATGCTGTAATGTTAGCTATAACGAGTCTATCAAAGAGCTTATCACCAAAGTATCGTCTATTGAGTTTGTAAACAAACTCATCGAGATACAATTGAAGGTACTTTCCTTTAATCTTATGGTAGTTCCCTAGAAATGTTCTTTTGGCATTGCTAATGGTGATATGTACCCATTTTAGCGTCTCGTTAGTGGTTTGCTTATTAGATTTCTCAGTAATGTGAAGTTCTATATAATCAGCAATGTTAACATAGGAAGTGCTTTGGTCTGAAAATACGATACTTTGTTCATCAATGGATGATTGTAATACATGGTCTACTTCCTGTGAACTGTGGTCTTTAAGTACTTTAGCTTTGAAATAACGACATTGGCGTTCTTTTTTACCTGTTTCCAAGTCTTCTAAAGGAGTAGATTCAGCCATTACTGCTACATTTTGTTTTCCTGCCGCTCCTCTACCTCTTTTCCCTTTATTCTTCTCGATCTCAGTTGATTCCACTGTAAAATAGCCCTCATCCATCTCAATCATTCCCTCTAAAGTGTATCTGGAATCTCGATTTCCCATGGCTTTTCTCAGTTTATGAACCATTGCCCATACGGGCTCATATCGTTTCAATCCCAATTGCTTCTGAATTTCCTTGCTGGAAAAACCTTTTTTGGTAACACTCATTAAAAACATTGTTTTGTACCAAACCAGAAAGGAAAGATTAGAGTCTTGCATGATCGTGCCGCTGCGTTGGCTATTTCGGTCGGACTATGCCAGTTGTTTCGGTCGGACTATGCCAGTGATTTCGGTGTGTCTATGCCACTTTAAGAGTTTCGTAATTTTAGTAAATATTAATGTTTCAACATACCTTTTCTCAAAAGATTCTCCTTTGAGATCTATTCTATGAGAAGAGTTAACGAGCCTGTCTAATATGGCATCAGCAATAGTGCCTTCACCAATAATATCATACCAGGCTGATACTGGTATTTGAGAGGAGATTATAGTTGAAGTTTTTCCATGACGATCATCGATAATATCCATAAGTACTTCTCTTGCAATATTGTCCATGCTTTGTAAACCAAAATCATCTAGTATTAAGAGTTGGGCAGAGGTAATTCTTTTGAGTTCTTTGATATAGGTGCCATCTACTTTGGCAAGTTTCATTTTGTTGAATAGGCGAGCTGTTACCTGATAGATGGTGCTGTAGCCCATCAGACAAGCTTGTCTGCCTATGGCCTGATTCATAAAGCTTTTGCCGACTCCTGAAGCACCTGTGATAATGATGTTTTCACTTTGCTTGATGAACTGTAAGGAGGACAACCTGTTGAACATGTTTTTATCCAGATTCCTATCTTCAGAGAAGATTATTTCATCCATGTCTGCCTGCTGCTTGAAGGTGGCTTTTTTTATCAGCCGTGTAATCTTCTTATTCTGCCGGTCTTCCCATTCACTTTCAGTGAGTAAGGCCAGATATTCATCTGGGGTACATTTTTGATAAGCATTGCTGCTGAGTTGTTGTCTGTGCAGTTCAGCCATCGCAGATAGCCTCATGGATTTTAGTTTTTCTATTGTTTGATTATTGTTCATAAAATTATTGTTTACTGGTAATGGTTAGCCCCTCTGATGTTTTTGTGAGAAGAGATATGTGATTGATGATTTTCTTGTTCTATTTCATGCTCGTCCATATTATTACTGAGTATATTTTTGAGCCTTTGATAGCTGTAGGTGTCATGATGAACAGCCCTTAGGCAAGCTTTATCTAAACGCTCATGGCCATAGTTTTTGGCCAGCATTAAAATACCCATAGCTCTTTTGTAGTTAATCTCAGGATAGTCCCCCTGCAGGAATAAACCTGTCATAAACAGCTTTACATTTACACCTATTTTACCTCCCTGATCAGAAAAATACTGGGGACTCCATTGGCTATAAGCACGGTGTGTACTGGAGAGGTGATTCTTATTAGTAATATAAGCCCCCTTACTCATCACTCTATTATGCAGAGCAATGCGTTGGTTTTTGTAGTATACTTCAACATGTTTGGAGGTATACTGTATCTGAGTTTGAGAGCCAATGTAGCGATAGGGAACGCTATAATAAGTCTTGTCAGCGGAGAAGTACACATATCCCATCTTCTGTACCTTGGCTCTGGCGTATTCTTTAACCTGATAAGTACTTTGGGGTAAGCTTTTTAGAAGGGATGATTCTACGGATTGGAACAGCTCTTTTCTGGAAGCTTCTTTTCTTTGAAAAAGCACATTATTATAGCCCTTAAGATGATGCTGGATCTCTTCATTAAGCGCTTCAATAGAGAAGAAAGTCATTTTACGCATAGGGTAATAAATGCGCTGATAGGCCAGCTGAACAGCATTTTCTACCAGTGCTTTATCTTGTGGGGCATAACTACGTGTAGGGTTTATGGCACACCCATAGTGATGAGCGAAGTCTTTGAAGGTCTTATTAATAACCGCCTCATACTTGCTGGATCGGGTAACTGCCGATTTAAGGTTGTCTGACACGATAGCTACAGGTACTCCTCCAAAGAAGCGGAGTGCATTATTGAGGCATTGAATAAAGTCCTCCCTTTTTTGACTTTTACAGGCTTCCACATAAGTATACTGACTAAAAGGAAGTGTGGCCACAAAAAACTTCTACCTGGCTTACTTCTCCTGTAGATGGATCTACCACTTCTAATTTCTTACCTGCAAAATCAACATAGAGCTCTTTTCCTGCCTTGTGCTCTAACTTCATAGAACCTTTGGCCTGTTTGTACTTACGCTGATAATGGGTGGTAAACTGAGTGTAACTATAACTATCCTGAGTTTGCTCGGCATACAACTGGTAGTGGTACTGAAGGGTAAAGCCTGGGTGATGACGCTGTGGGTGCATGGTCTCAAAAAAACGCATTAAAACCGCATAACGATCATTGTTTATGGTTGTCTTAGACGAAAACAGTTCTTCTAAGGCATCAGTATCCAACTGGAGCAATGCTTCCATGGGCTGGTCGCT
The DNA here is from genome assembly GCF_021389955.1 of Fulvivirga maritima. Taxonomy (NCBI): domain Bacteria; kingdom Pseudomonadati; phylum Bacteroidota; class Cytophagia; order Cytophagales; family Fulvivirgaceae; genus Fulvivirga; species Fulvivirga maritima. The sequence goes on along the minus strand of NZ_CP089980.1, from coordinate 924,884 downwards.
TGACTGAAGTGATCGCAAATAATGGTTAACCGTGTTTCTATTCACACCCAGGGTCAAAGCAATTTGCCGATTGCTCAACCCTCTCAAATGAAGATTGATAATTTGTTTTAAGTCCATTATGTCAAGTTTATTCGCCATCCTTTTTTGGGGGCGATATTAACAATCAATGAACTCTTAAAGTGGCATAAATCGAACCGTAATAGGTATCAATTATTATAATATGGAGGCACAAATCGAACCGTAATCAAGTAGATACACTGGCACGGTTTGAACCGAAAGCACTGGCATATACCTTACCGAAATGGGTGGCATAATTCAAACCGTGGTATCCATGCGTAAAGAAGTTCTACTTCGGCAAGCTTTACACTCATAGCTCCATCGGCTTTTTATCCAATAATGCTGATCATGACCGCAACGGTGACGTATAACTCCTAACTTGTCACGTTCTCCTTTAAAATGCTCCCTGCATGATTGTTCATCACTGAAGTGGGTAGTGAAACTGAATATATCCATGCACTAATTTAATCCTTTTTTTACATTATGGGTAATTACGGATAATCATTATAATTTTGTGTATTTGTCATTAACCAACGATGGAAAGGTAATAATTTAAATTCAACATCTATCAGCATAAAGAGTGGGAGTGTTAGCTCATCTCTGTCCGCTTCCCTTCTAGGGGCTAGCCCCTAGAAGGGAATTTTTTATTTTTTGGTTTGACTGGTTTTTAGTTCCAGTTCCAATCTGCCCTCAAATCTAATGGCTAATTGCTGCACCGTCAAGCCCCAATTCAGCAAAGGTGAAGTCCATTTTTCTCAATACGTCTGCAAACTAAGTAAACTAATTTCATCAAGGCCATATCGCTGGTAAATGCTCCTTTACTCTTGGTAACTTTTCTTACTTGTCTATGAAAGCCTTCCACTGGATTTGTAGTGTATATTAGCCTTCTTATAGGTTTACTGTAATCGAAATAAGTGCTAAGTAGTTCCCAGTTATCATTCCAAGACCGTATCACCACAGGATATTTCTTCCCCCATTTTTCTTCCAGTTCTAATAAAGCAGTCTCTGCCTGATCTTTTGTGTCTGCTTGATAAACTAATTTAAGATCTTGTATAAACACTTTTTGTTCTTTACTGGCTACATATTTCAAGCTATTTCGAATCTGATGAACTACACAAAGTTGAACATCTGTCTGTGGGTAGATGGAGTGTATCGCTTCACTAAAACCTTTCAAGTTATCAGTGCAGGCTATCAAAATATCTTTCAAGCCTCTATTTTGTAGCTCAGTAAGTATCTGAAGCTAAAAATTAGCTCCTTCGCTTTCTGATAGGTACATGCCCAATATCTCCTTTTTGCCCTGCTTATTGATCCCTAAAATATTATAAAGGGCTTTATGCTTCACCTTACCCTCATCTCGCACCTTGAAATGCATAGCATCTAACCAAACAATACAATAGACCGATTCTAATGGCCTGTTTTGCCACTCCTTTACTTTAGGGATCACTCGGTCTGTGATATCACTTAACACCTCTGTTGATATATTTGTGTCATACATCTCCTTGATGTGTTCTTGAATATCTCTCAAACTATTACCTAGCCCGTACATGGCTATTATTTGCTTCTCAAGATTGTCTGCCAGTATACGCTGGCGTTTCTCTACTATTCTTGGCTCAAAGCTGCTATGACGATCTTGAGGAGTATTTATCTCAACGTCTCCTAAACTACTCTTAACTGTTTTCTGGCCTTTGCCATTGCGCTTATTACCATGAGAGCGTCCTTTTTCTTCACTGGATAGGTGATCCTCCATTTCTGCTTCCAGAGCTTCTTCTAAGAACTCCTTCAACATGGGGCTGAAAGCCCCATCCTTACCAAATAGAGATTCTCCTTTTAAAAATTGTTTAAGTGCTTTTTCCTTTAATTCTTCTTTCTCTTGTTTGTTCATTGCTCTTTAGTCTAAACATTATTTCTTTATATCCAAAGTTTAGACAGAGATGAATTGACAGTCTCTAAAGATTAATAAACTGACTCATAATTAGTTCCCAGCTTCTCACGATGTTAGTTCATTATTGATTCCTTTACCGTTCTGTCTTAGTTTGAAGCAGATTCCGTCGATCCAGACTATATAATAAACTTGATCCGAAGGTATGTTTTGTCAAAATTATTTCTGATGAGTCTAATCCTACCGAACCTTTAATAATATACATTAGCAGGGTAGGTGAAGATAGTATTTACTTTTTCCTCAGGGGCTAAAAAATATAATGTACCAACTAAAATTGAGGTAGTTCCTTGGACGCCATAAATATGGAGACAACAATTTTTGTATTCAATCTGATGGTTTAATCCCGAGAGGTGATATGCTGAATTTTGGTGATAATATTCAGCTTCGATCAAAATTAAATTTTGATATACTTTATAAGTCAGGTGTTGACGAAAATAGCACTATCCATAAAAGATTATCAATAAACGGGCTTGATTTAATAATTTATGATCATGGATATGTACTTAAAGTGGAGGGGAAGCAATTAATGCTATTCGTCTATTGAAAGAGTTAGCTGAATTTATTCCTAACAAAATCGAATACTTATTTAAGTCCAACTCAAACTATAGAAAATAATGAGCAAAACAAATATCCTTGGGGCAGATTTAGCGCTTATTGGTTTGTTTCTTGATTATTTATTTAATAATCACTAGTGTCCGAGAAAAAAGATAGGGCCTCTGAATAATTTCAAGAGTGCCCCATAATGTGTATTTTCGGTTTACCACAACAAAAAATCACACATGAGTAAAAATACATATTTCTACGGACAGCCAATCTTTTCTCAACTATTATCGCTGATAGATAAATCGGTGTTAAATCAAATAATATCAAAATACCAATCTGACAGATATTACAAGAAATTGAATACTTGGCATCACCTAGTAAGCATGTTATACTGCTGTTTCAGTGGGGCAAGTGCTCTCAGAGAGCTTACTACGGGGCTTTTGGCCTGCCAAAACAAGCTGATCCATTTAGGTATTCAATTTATACCCAGACGTTCCACTTTATCAGATAGCAACAAAAAACGCAGTAGTATAGTCTTTGCAGACATTTACATGAAATTGTTTAAAAAGTACCGGCACCTTTTGCCGTACAGCCGCTTGAGAATGGAAGTTCTCAATAAACTTTATATTGTTGATTCAACGATTATTAGTCTGTTTAAAAATATTCTCAAGGTAGCAGGACGCCCTAGAAAAGATGGCAAAAGCAAGGGAGGCATTAAAGCTCATGTAATGATTCATGCGGCAGAATTAATGCCATGTTTAGTACGGTTGACCAAGGGAAGTCAGCATGATCATACATTTTTAAAGCAATTACAACTCCCAGAAGGATCCTATGTGGTGATGGATAAAGGGTATATCGATTATAGACAATACGCATAGTGGAGTCATCAAGGGATATTTTACATTACCAGAATGAAGGAAAATGCCAGATATCAATCAATAGATGAGCTAGAACTGCCTGAAGATAAAGACTTTTGTGTACTTAAGGATGAAAAAGTTGTTATCAGTTTCAAGACTGATGGACAAGTGCAAGAGCTTCAAAATAGAAGAATAGCCTATTATGATGACCTCAATAATAAATTATTAGTGTTTATGACCAATAATATGGAGTTGGAAGCAGCCACAATAGCGGCCATTTATAAATACCGATGGCAGATAGAGCTTTTATTTAAAAAGCTGAAGCAGAACTTTCCTCTCAAATATTTTCTGGGGGACAACCAAAATGCTATTGAGATCCAAATTTGGAGTGCCCTGATCTGTCTATTATTGATGGAAGTAGTCCGAAAACAGATCAAAAAAAGATGGGCCTTCTCTAATATGGTCTCATTGGTAAGATTTCACTTGATGGCCTATGTTCACCTTACCCGCTTTCTAAATAATCCAGACCTAGAACTTCAAAAAACAATATATAAAACCACTCAATACCCTTTATTTAGTCCGTAAAGGGGCACGCTTTTCCAGAATAGAAGAAAACCACTTTTTTCTTGCTTAGAATCGCTAAAATTTCTTAGCCCAGAGTTTAGTCGGACACTAGTGTTTAATAATAATAATTATTCAAGCATTATCCTTAACAAATAAGTATTCCCCCGTTGGTGCTCAAATTCTGAATATGTTGGATCTCGGTTGCCGTCATGCTTGGCATGATGGTGTGATTTCCCACTAACGAGCGTAGCGACAGCAATACCATGCTATCTGAATTTATAACCCTTAATCAATCAAAAAATACAATATCTTGGTTCGCGCATGTCTTTAGTTGTTGGCGCGTTGTTTTCAACTTGTGCAATACTATAAGCAGGAAAGAATCAATTGACTCTTTTGTGAAATTTGACTAGATTTAGTCACTGATTAACCAAAGTCAAACGAAATTGAAAAATGAGACCTATACGGTGAACTGAATATTGCAGCATCAGATAAATCATTGATAATAAGATAATTGTGAGATAGGGTTCAAGTACAGTCATCCCGACGATTTTACAACAACAAAAACCAAAACCCCTTAAAACATATGTTTTAAGGGGTTTTTTTGTTATTACCCCACCAACTAAACACAAAGAAAACCAATAAAAATGTGCCCTTTTCGTGCCCCCTTTTTTATTGCTATTTTTAGTGTTGATGATGAATTAATATATTGATAATCAATTGATTGAGTTTTATTGAATGAACTCGATTGGTTCTAAATGACCTCCGTTTCTGTGCCCTTTTTAAAAAAGGGCACAAATAAAGTCAAATTACATTAAACACTATGTTATATGAGGAGTCAGTCAACATTTGGTTTTTCTTTTTATGTTAAGAAGTATAAGAAAATAAGCGGTCAGGTGCCTATTTATGTGCGTATTACGGTTAATGGACACTCTGTGGATATGTCTATCAAGCTCAAGGTACATCTGGAAGATTGGGATGCTGTGAAGTCCCGAGTGCGTAAATCTGGCAATGGGAGCGATATTTTAAATAGCTATTTAGGTACCCTGCGTAATAGATTATATGAATGTATAGAAGAGCTGGAAAAGGGGCGAAAGATAATTACAGCAGATGCCATTAAAAACAGGTATACCGGGCAGGATCAGCAGCGTAATACCTTACTTCAACTTGTAGAATATCATAATCGGGAAATGAGCTATGAGCTTAAGGAAGGCACTATGAAGAACTATCGGAGTACTGAAAGGTATATTCGTAGATTTCTTAAATCCAGACTTAGAGTAAAGGATATCTACCTGGAAGAGTTGAATTATGGTTTTATTAAATCCTTTGAAAGGTATGTCAGAAATAATCCTTTGCAATCGCACTTACCCTGTACGCAGAATGGCACAATGAAGCATATGGAAAGGTTGTGTAAAATGATGAATCTGGCCTTACGGGAAGAGTCGATAACTAAAAACCCGTTTATTAAATACCAACTGAAATTTAGGAAGACAGAAAGATGCTACTTAAATCATGATGAACTGCAGCATGTAGAAAGTGTAAAGCTGACTAAAGATAGGTTGGTGTTAGTAAGAGATGTGTTTGTTTTTGCCTGTTATACCGGGTTGTCATATATAGATACCTTGAATTTATCGACAGATAATATTATTAAAGGAGTGGATAATGAATTGTGGATTACAGGTAGACGCCAAAAGTCTGATAAGCTATTTTCAGTACCGCTTTTGCCAAAAGCATTAAGTATTTTAAAGAAGTATAAACACCGCAATGATTTGCCTATGAAAGGTGAAGGCAAATGCCTGCCAGTATATTCCAATCAAAAGACTAATCAATATTTAAAGGAACTGGCTGTACTTTGCGGAATTAATAAAAATCTCACCTTCCACACTGCCAGGCACACCTTTGCAACTACTATAACCTTAGCAAATGATATCCCCATAGAAACCGTGAGTGAAATGCTTGGCCACACGAAATTGAGTACCACACAAATTTATGCTAAAGTTATAAAGCAAAAGATCAGTAGGGATATGGCGGGGTTGAGGGAGAAGCTTAGGTAGTGACTAATAAAGCAAGAAGGTTTCAAGGCTTAAAAGTAGCGTAAATTTTTTTAGAAAATCTATAGTAAGTCTGTATGAAAAGTTCCCCCTTTCTTGTTATTGATAATTTAGGTTTTCTTCTGTTCGGAAATAAAAGTCGCTTCTTTGGAAAACAAATTAATTCAGATCAACTGATTTATTTAATGTAAGGAGAAGATCCTTATATGTAGATATGTCTATTATACTATTCGGTTTCTTAATGAATGTTTGGGTTGAATAGGGTGTATGAATAATTACATTGTTAGTTGTATTAAAGTTTAAGTTTTAATAGCTTATTAATTAAAAGGCTTTAATGAATATTATTGATCCTATAATTATATATTATATTTCTAATATAGGTCTATTTTTTGGTAGAATGTATCTATCAGTACTTGAACTTTTTAAGTATTAATTATATGATTATCAAATTTTTATTATTCAAGTCGAAAGGCTTGATAATTGGTATTCTAATAATTCAGGCGTTTATACTTTGTGGGTTTAACGGGCAAGCGGATAATCTGTACATAACTACAGTTGACTTGAATTTAAGAAGTGGTCCAGGAACCTCTTATAAATCGGTTACTATTATTCCAAAAGGAGATACAGTAGAATGTTTAAGTGATACTACTCAATATTGGATTCACCTAAGGTATAAGAATATTGAAGGTTTTTCTGCGATCAGGTATTTAAAGAGACTTCCAATTGTTGATATTAAAGAACCTCCAAAAAAGGAAAGAGCTGCAAATAGAGCTGCAATATATATACTGCTGATAGTTGGGGTGATAATTATAGTTATCCGAAGAAAAAAGAAAATCTAAGAAGGTCTCTATGGCAGCAGATGATCATCGGAAAAGTTATAATCAACAGTCTAAAACTCATGTCAAAAAAATAAGTAAGGGGAAGATTGGATCAGATTCGTCCATTATTGACGTGAATAAAGAGCAATTGGATTTAGCTATAGATTATAAGAGTAAATCTAAAGTGCCACATTGGAGGAAGAAAAATATTAACAACTGTGATGTAATCAAGGAGGCAACTGCTGAACAAAAGAAATTTTACCAATATCTAAGAAGGGCAGTGCTCAATGGCCAATTTATTGATATCGAAAGCAATTCAAACTATGCCTTTATTTTGCTTTACGATTTATATGACAGTTACAAAGATCATAAAGATTTAAAGCAGTTAGAAAGGCAGTTTAAGCTACTAGAAAAGATCTGCCCAGAACTCGGGAAACATGCGTTTTTCTTATTGAATAATCAGAGGGAAATAGTAGAGATTGGGAGAGTGAAATGCAAGAGCCAAAATGTCGATGGGACAAATGTTTCTGACTTTTATTTAGGTTCAGCTGAATCAAAGGATGTTAATAGAAATAAAATTAATTTTTCCAAAGTGCCTCACTGGAGTGATTCCTATGTTTATTCATTTGAGGAGATTGAGCATGCCACAAAAGCTCAGAAGGAATTCTACGAATATTTTAAAGGCGAGGTGATAAAAGGTCAATTCGTTGATATTGAAGGTAATACAAACTATGCTTTTGTGCTGTACTTTGATTTTTTGAATGAGTATCAGTCTCATTCCGATATAGACTTGTTAGAAAGTCAGTTTAAATTAATAGGAAAGATCTGTCCAAAGACAAGGTTTTATTCTTTAGGTTCTTTAAGAAGGGAATGGGGAAAACTGGAAACTCGGAAGGCTAAGGATAAGCTAGAGCAATATGAGGATCCAAATTATCTTTATGATAATGGGTATTCTGATTATAACCCAGATATGTATAAATTGGGTAATGTATACAAAAAAAAGCTAGGATTAAAGCCGAGAGAAGTAAAGTGGCTCAATAAATTCAATAACCCATCAAATACTTTTAACTCTATAGAAGGTTGTTGTATTGCAATCATTGAGAGTTATATATCTGTTCTTAATCGGATCAATGAGAAAAAAGAAATTGATGAAGTGTTGAAAAGTATTTTTGATAAAGTTATCAGTATTGAAAAATTTAAGTTTTCAAATTACTCTGAAGAATTTGATCGAAAATCGGCATTTAATCAGTTTCAAGAGAGCTTTTATTTAACAATATTCAAGAAGATAGAAAATATGGTCCGGGAGTGCTATGGACATAAAAGGCTATTAAATATACCTGAATTTCATCCTTACTCCCAGGCAACTATTAAGTTAATAGAAAATACCTTAGGCGAGCAACTTTATTTATCTATGCAAGATGTTACAGGTAACATTGCTTCCCCAAATATAGATACACAGATTGAACTTAATGCTCTGAATGTTAATAGATGGGGTGCCGAATTGGAATTAGCAAAACTTACTTTTAACATACAGGATCTTACTGTTTTTAAGGATAAGCTTGATTATTTAGAAATGAGTAATCTAAAGAATTCCAAAATAGAAGCAATATTTTTAGAGGCGGCCAAATTTCTCACAAAACATGACCACATTGAGGCCTTGAGAAATTACACAAAATATGTTTACTACAATACAATTTCATCATACAAGAAGAAGGATATCCCAAATCAGCTAAAGAAGATAATTTCCGATAGTGATAAACTTATCGATTATGAATCAATCTTAAGAGAATTAGCCAAGTCTATGATGCTTGATGAATCTCTGGAGGCAGTAAATGACTTATTCACTCCAAAGAGGAAGAAGATCAGTTTGGACAAGTCTGAAATAGATAGTGTAAGAAAGAAGCACGAAGGAACCGTGTGTTTATTGAACAAATACCTAGAGACAGAAGATGAATCAAGTCAGGAGCTAAAACTGATCGAAACTCCAGATAAGTCAAATGAACCTGAATCGACATCAAATAGCCTTTTCAAAAAGGAGATTGGACTGTCGTCTATACATGAAGGACTCATTAAGAAGATTGTAGAAAATGACTTTATCATTCGGCAATCAGAGGTAGATGTGTATGCATCTCAAAATTCATTATTTAAGAATCAATTAATTGACGCTATCAACGAGGCTTGCGAAGGGTTTTTGGAGGGTGAGCCTTTAATTGAAGAAGAGGATGATTCATACATAATTGAGCAGTCTTATTACGAGGAAATATTAGAGTAAGTATGTCACTAAAGATTAAATCAAAAGAAGCAACAGCAATTATTAATTCACTTTCAGGTGGTGTAGTTCCCAGAATTGGAGTTCAACACATTACTGTGGGTCGAGCATTAGAAATAGAAGCTCTTACAGAAGCATTGGATGATGTAAAGAATGGTCATAGCATGATGAAATTCTGGATTGGGGACTTTGGGTCTGGAAAGAGTTTCATGTTGCATTTAATTAATACGGTTGCTATCAAGCAAAAATTTGTAGTCACGAATGCTGATTTTACTCCTGATAATCGACTTTATTCTAATGATGGTAAAGCCCTGGTGCTATATAGCTCCATCATGGATAATATAGCGATACAGACAAAGCCTGAGGGCGGAGCTTTGCCCACTTTGCTTGATAAATGGATAGAGCAAGTTGTATCCAAAGTCGCAATTGATAATAACATCCCAATAACAGAAATAAGAGATGAGAAGCATTTCGGCTTGATACAAACCTCTATAATGGAGACCGTAAAAGAGGTTACTGAATCTGGGGGGTTTGACTTTGGTGTAGTAGTTATAAAATACTATGAAGGTTATATAAAAGATGATGACATTCTTAGGCGAAATGCGCTGAAGTGGCTTAAGGGAGAATATACTACAAAGACGGAAGCCCGTCAGGATTTAGGTGTTCGTGAGATAGTAAATGATATTAACTATTATGACATGCTAAAGAACTTCAGTAGGCTGTTTGTTAGCATGGGGTATAGTGGATTTATGATTAATCTAGATGAGGCAATTAATCTTTATAAAATTTCAACATCAACAACTAGGGAAAAGAATTACGAAAAGATTCTGACCATTTTCAATGATTGTTTTCAGGGGAAAGTCTCAAATCTGTTCATCAATATAGCTGGAACCAAAGAGTTTTTAGAAAACTCAAGAAGAGGGCTTTTTAGTTATGATGCTCTTAAAACAAGGTTAGAAACAAACAAGTATGAGACATCAACCTACCGAGATTTGGCGCAACCCGTTCTTAGACTTACACCGCTGGATCATAATGAGATTTTTGTCCTACTGAATAAGCTGAAAGGGATCTTTGATATTAACTATGGAGTTAACATTGATATTAATGATTCTGATATCCATCAATTCATGGAAGAAATGTTTAACAAGCCTGGAGCTGACGAATTTCTAACTCCAAGAGAAGTAATAAGGGATTTTCTTAACATTCTCAGTATTCTTAGACAGAATCCTGGTGCAAATAAAGCTTCCTTGATTTCAGAAATTGAAATTAATGATGAAAGGCCAAATGAAAGTTCTGTCGATAATATAGAAGAGCTTTAATGTCTTATCAACTACTTTCTGAACCGATTCGCAAATTCATTCGTAATAAGCGCTGGGAAAATTTGCGTCCTATTCAAGCAGCGGCAATTTCACGAATTATTGAGACTGATAATAATTATGTTCTCGCCTCTAGAACATCTTCAGGTAAAACAGAGGCAGCATTTCTTCCCATTCTTTCTAAGGTAGATTTTAATAGACCTGGTGTTCAGATACTCTATATCTCACCATTGATAGCTTTGATCAATGATCAATTTTTTAGAATAGAGGAACTTTGTGAAAATCTCGAGATATCGGTTACAAAATGGCATGGTGAAGCCAAAAAGTCTTTGAAAAATCAACTGCTAAAGAATCCTAATGGAGTATTGTTGATTACTCCGGAGTCAATAGAAGCCATGTTTGTAAATGCGCCATACAATGTCAGCTCTTTACTGGGGAATTTGCATTATATAGTGATTGATGAAATTCATTCCTTTTTAGGTGTTGATAGAGGTCTACAACTAATGTCTTTGTTGTCGAGGATTCAGCGATTGAACAAAGAAAGGATTATAACCATAGGCTTGTCGGCAACTATAGGGGATGAAAACTATTATTCTGCAAAACTTCTGATTGGGGATGTAGATCGTACCAAAATACTAATTGATAGGACAAAAAAGGACACGGAGGTTTCATTCAAATATTTCAAATCAGAATCCGTGGAGCTTCCCCTTTCATTATTGAAAGAACTTTACAAAGAAACAAGTGTCAGCAAGGCATTAATATTCCCTAATAGTCGGGGTAGAGTAGAGGAAATTGCGGTCAAGCTTTTGAAAATCTCATCTAAGGTTGGTGGGCATAGGAACTACTTTGCACATCATTCATCAGTAGACAAAGAAATACGTGAAAGTATCGAGCGCTTTGCCAAAGAGAAAGAGCATTTCAATTTTTGTATTACATGTACTTCAACCCTTGAGCTTGGTATAGATATCGGAACAATTGATAAGGTGGTTCAAGTTGATTCGACTCACTCCGTTGCATCACTAGTACAGAGAGTTGGGCGTAGTGGTAGAAGAGAAGGGGAAATGAGCCTTTTAAGTCTATATGCTACAAATGAATGGAGTCTATTGCAGTCACTAGCATGTTGGAAATTGTATCAAGAAGACTTTCTTGAGCCAATAAAGATCATTCAGAGGCCTTATGATATACTCTTTCATCAAATGTTGTCCATCGTTAAGCAGTTGTCTGGATGTTCTAAGAAAGAACTTAATGATCACTTAAGAAGCAACCCCACTTTTGAGCATATTTCTAGTGAAGATATAGATGATTTAATTAATCAATCCATAAAATCAGATTACCTGGAATCTTTTGAGAGAGAGTTGATAATCGGAGTGACTGGAGAATTTATAGTTAACTCAAGGGAGTTTTATAGTGTCTTTTCAACAGAGCTTAACTTTAAAGTTACTCACTCAGGAAAGGTGATAGGAAATATTCCTTACTCCCCTCAAGTTAAAAAAGATGAGAATATTCTGCTTGCAGCTTCTATTTGGAAGATAAAGGATGTAGATATCAAAGGGGCCAAGATTATTGTAGTTCCAGCTAAAGATGGGAAGAAACCTAAGTTTTTTGGTAGAACTGGAAGTATTCATAAAAGAGTTCGTGCAGAGATGCTAAGAATCTTGATGAATTCAGAAGGATATGAGTATCTCAATGTAGAAAGTCACGACGAAATAGATAAGTTAAGGGCCGATTTCAATGGGTTCAATATTAAGGATTTTGAATATGATCGTCCAGTGATCGAGAAAGAAGGAAAACTAGAGGTTTATACATTCACTGGTTCTGAAATCAATAATACAATCGTTTTTCTTTTTAAATGTTTTAACTGTGAACTGCACATTGATGATAGCAAAAGCTTAATTGAGGTTCCGGAAACATTGGATAGGTTTGGGGAAGTTTTGGCTCAGGTTATAAAGCTAACACAGGATGAAATTCATGATTATATCATTGATGAGCTAAAGGCAAATGAGGGATTAATTGGCTTTTATAAGTGGGGAAAATATTTGCCCTTAGAGTATCAGGCTTATCTTTTAAGAGAGAAAATGTTTGATTTTGAGGGGGTATTTGACCTGCTAACGAAAATAAACTTATGTGAAAACGAAATATAGCTTATTTATGGATAGGCTTCTTGAAACATATTGTTTAAGTGGTGTATTGCCGAATTAATTAAGCATAAGAGGCGTATATTTGCAAAAGATTTTGAGTTTAACGGCATGAAATTTTCATTTACTTCATATGATCTTAGTTTCTCTCGGCATTAGCCAATCAAACTGTAAGCGCCCCAAAATTAGGACTGTTTAAATGTATAGATTTCTAACAATTATTATTATTGAAATCAGGTGTTAATTGTGGGTAACTCGATAGAGTTATCCACTGTTAACGCCCTCTGTGCATACAGCACCGGACTCAAGTCATTCAGACTTTCATGAGGCCTGAAAAAGTTATAGTCATTCATCCACTTTTCAGTAGCTTCACGCACTTCATTTATATCATCAAAAAGACACACATCCAATACATTTCTTCTGAAGGTGCCATTCAGCCTTTCTATGTAGGCATTTTGAGTGGGCTTACCTGGTTGTATATAAATGAAGTCGATTTCGTGCATTTGGCTCCATTCCTTAGTTAATGTTGCAATAAATTCAGGGCCATTATCCATCCTGATCCGCTCAGGTTTGCCTCGACGTTTAATTAAATGGTTTAAAACCCATACTATTTTATTGCTCTTAAGAGAATAGTCAATCTCTATATGTAGCGCTTCCCTGTTAAAATCATCCATTACATTGAAAGATCGAAACTTTCTGCCGTTCAATAGAGCATCACTCATAAAGTCAATAGACCAGGTATGATTGATTACAGGCGGTATTTCCAAAGGCTCTTTCACTCTTGCGGGCAGTCTTTTTTTTGTCTTTCTACGCATACTTAATCCCATGGATTTATAGACTCTATGTACTTTCTTATGATTCCATTGATGCCCCTCATTGCGAAGTCGCCTGAAAGCTTTCCAAAAACCTTCTCTGGGAAACTGCTCTGCTTTTTCTTTTAAAGCAGCCATAATAGGCTCATCATTTTTAATAGATGAATAATAATAGACGGATTTGGCAAGATTTAAAACCCGGCACGCCCTGCTGATGCTGATCGCGTAATTAAATTCCCTTTTTATTTCCGTAACTAGCTGCTTTTTCTGGCAGGGTGGATACAACGGTTTGAATTATGCCACCCATTTCGGTTAGGTATATGCCAGTGATTTCGGTTCAAACCGTGCCAGTGTATCTATTTGATTACGGTTCGATTTGTGCCACCATATTATAATAATTGATACCTATTACGGTTCGATTTATGCCACTTTAAGAGTTCATTGATTGTTAATATCGCCCCAAAAAAAGGATGGCGAATAAACTTGACATAATGGACTTAAAACAAATTATCAATCTTCATTTGAGAGGGCTGAGCAATCGGCAAATTGCTTTGACCCTGGGTGTGAATAGAAACACTGTTAACCATTATTTGCGATCACTTCAGTCAAGCGATCAGCCCATGGAAGCATTGCTACAGTTGGATACTGATGCTTTAGAAGAGCTATTTTCGTCTAAGACAACCATAAACAATGATCGTTATGCGGTTTTAATGCGTTTTTTTGAGACCATGCACCCACAGCGTCATCACCCTGGCTTTACCCTTCAGTACCACTACCAGTTGTATGCTGAGCAAACTCAGGATAGTTACAGTTACACTCAGTTTACCACCCATTATCAGCGTAAGTACAAACAGGCCAAAGGTTCTATGAAGTTAGAGCACAAGGCAGGAAAAGAGCTTTATGTTGATTTTGCAGGTAAGAAATTAGAAGTAGTAGATCCATCTACAGGAGAAGTAAGCCAGGTAGAAGTTTTTGTGGCCACACTTCCTTTTAGTCAGTATACTTATGTGGAAGCATGTAAAAGTCAAAAAAGGGAGGACTTTATTCAATGCCTCAATAATGCACTCCGCTTCTTTGGAGGAGTACCTGTAGCCATCGTGTCAGACAACCTTAAATCGGCAGTTACCCGATCCAGTAAGTATGAGGCGGTTATTAATAAAACTTTCAAAGACTTCGCTCATCACTATGGGTGTGCCATAAACCCTACACGTAGTTATGCCCCACAAGATAAAGCACTGGTAGAAAATGCTGTTCAGCTGGCCTATCAGCGCATTTATTACCCTATGCGTAAAATGACTTTCTTCTCTATTGAAGCGCTTAATGAAGAGATCCAGCATCATCTTAAGGGCTATAATAATGTGCTTTTTCAAAGAAAAGAAGCTTCCAGAAAAGAGCTGTTCCAATCCGTAGAATCATCCCTTCTAAAAAGCTTACCCCAAAGTACTTATCAGGTTAAAGAATACGCCAGAGCCAAGGTACAGAAGATGGGATATGTATACTTCTCGGCTGACAAGACTTATTATAGCGTTCCCTATCGCTACATTGGCTCTCAAACTCAGATACAGTACACCTCCAAACATGTTGAAGTATACTACAAAAGCCAACGCATTGCGCTGCATAATAGAGTAATGAGTAAGGGTGCTTATATTACTAATAAGAATCACCTCTCCAGTACACACCGTGCTTATAGCCAATGGAGTCCCCAGTATTTTTCTGATCAGGGAGGTAAAATAGGTGTAAATGTAAAGCTGTTTATGACAGGTTTATTCCTGCAGGGTGACTATCCTGAGATTAACTACAAAAGAGCCATGGGCATTTTAATGCTGGCCAAAAACTATGGCCATGAGCGTGTAGATAAAGCCTGCCTAAGGGCTGTTCATCATGACACATACAGCTATCAAAGGCTCAAAAATATACTCAGTAATAATATGGACGAGCATGAAATAGAACAAGAAAATCATCAATCACATATCCCTTCTCACAAAAACATCAGAGGGGCTAACCATTACCAGTAAACAATAATTTTATGAACAATAATCAAACAATAGAAAAACTAAAATCCATGAGGCTATCTGCGATGGCTGAACTGCACAGACAACAACTCAGCAGCAATGCTTATCAAAAATGCACCCCAGATGAATATCTGGCCTTACTCACTGAAAGTGAATGGGAAGACAGGCAGAATAAGAAGATTACACGGCTGATGAAAAAGGCCACCTTCAAGCAGCAGGCAGACATGGATGAAATAATCTTCTCTGAAAATAGGAATCTGGATAAAAACATGTTCAACAGGTTGTCCTCCTTACAGTTCATCAAGCAAAGTGAAAACATCATTATTACAGGTGCTTCAGGAGTAGGCAAAAGCTTTATGAGTCAGGCCATAGGCAGACAAGCTTGTCTGATGGGCTATAGCACCATCTATCAGGTAACAGCTCGCCTGTTCAACAAAATGAAACTCGCCAAAGTAGATGGCACCTATATCAAAGAACTTAAAAGAATTACCTCTGCCCAACTCTTAATACTAGATGATTTTGGTTTACAAAGCATGGACAATATTGCAAGAGAAGTACTTATGGATATTATCGATGATCGTCATGGAAAAACTTCAACTATAATCTCCTCTCAAATACCAGTATCAGCCTGGTATGATATTATTGGTGAAGGCACTATTGCTGATGCCATATTAGACAGGCTCGTTAACTCTTCTCATAGAATAGATCTCAAAGGAGAATCTTTGAGAAAAGGTATGTTGAAACATTAATATTTACTAAAATTACGAAACTCTTAAAGTGGCATAGATACACCGAAATCACTGGCATAGTTTGACCGAAACAACTGGCATAGTCCGACCGAAATAGCCACAGGGCTTTAAAGCTTTTTTTCGATGATCTCTTTAGCAAGCTTAAGATCAAGGGCTAATTCTGCATACATGTGTTTAAGCCTGCGATTTTCCTCTTCAAGTTCTTTTAGCTTCCGTAACTCTGAAGCATCCATGCCTCCAAATCGCTGGCGCCACTTGTAGAAGGCTGCCTGACTAACGCCATGCTCACGGCTGATCTCAGCCGCGGTCTTACCTGCATCAAATTCCTTCAAGATGCTGGCAATCTGTTGGGGTGAAAATTTCTTTCGTTTCATAGTGAACAGTTTAAATTTAATTAAATTTTTCTACTTTTAAACTGTCCTATTTTTAGGGGGCCTTACAAAACTCTTTGTTTTAAAAATCGAAGTCCAATAGCTTTTTTGGGTGAACATCCAGCCCATTGGCTATGGCAATTAATGTGCTAAGTGTTGGGCTACGTACTCCTCTTTCAAAACGCCCTATTTGGCTAAATGCTTGGCCAGATCGATTAGATAATTCTTCTTGGGTAAGACCTTTTTGCTCTCTTAGTTTTTTAAGGTGCTTGCCAAATGCGTTTATGTATTCCTGATTTTTCGACACAAGAGCCAAGCTGCAAAAATAATTAAATAATTATTAGAGCCAATTGGCTCTATTTTATTATCTTTATATAACTAACCATTTGCTTATGAAACTACACCTAAAACGTCCGCAATATCCATTCTTTCGTATGGAGGTAGAAGAAGATCTTATTCTTTGTTTGATCCAAAAGCAGCTAAATATTCATTGGTTTCTTAGTGACTTAGAGAATGTTGGCTTTGATCCATCGGGATGGCCTATAAGTCTTGAGTCTGCAATTTTTGCTCTAGTAGGCATCCGCCCAGATGACGATGCTTATAATTGGTTCTTAGATATGCTTACTGATCAAGTCAATAAATTAGAAGAGAGCAAGACTGAATATTCAACTAGTGAAGCTTCTATAACTATTTTTCAAGCGCTCAAAGGCAGAAGGCAGCAACAGGATAAGGAGAAGGCAACCAAGCTGGCTTCATTATCATATGACAAATGAGCGAGGGAGAGTTAAAATATTGTTCTGATTGTCAACCGCTAATTGCATATATATCACAAGTGGTACAGCCGGATGCTGTTTATTGGTTAGGTGGTTTAGCGCATGAGCAGAAGAGTCAGACCATTTTTAGTTCTTCCAGGATAGCTTCCAGCTTTTCAAAGGAATATTTTGTTTTAATCTTAATTCCTGAAAACGACGGTAAAAGCACGTATGAGTGGGAAGATATTATTGAAACACATTGTAAGCCTAGTGTTTCAATAACCTGTATAGTACTACAAACTCATACTTTTGAGCAGTGGCTACAGGCAGGGTATACCTTTGCTGTAAAGGTTTGCCAGCAAGGGGAACTCATTTATAATCAGTACTACCCCCAACTTAATAATACACATAATTCAAAGTGTACCGATGAAAATGAAATCAACGCATTTTATAAGTTGGGTCTATCTAAGGCCAAAGAATTCTTAAAGACGGCAGAGCTTTGTAGCTTATGTCAGCAAAACACTTTAGCTGTATTTATGCTACATCAATCTACGGAGCAAGGACTAACGGCATTACTTAAGTCAGGTGTAGGCTATCATCGTCGTACGCATAATCTGGGTAGACTAATTCGGTTATCATACTTGATTACCAGCAAGACCCAACAGATCTTTCCTCAAGATTCTGAACAAGATAAACGGCTATTCAAGCTTTTACAAAATGCTTATTCTGATGCAAGGTATAAGAGAAATTATAAGGTTAGTAATGCAGATTTATCAGTACTGTTAGATCGGGTAAAATCTTTGGTGGAGCTATTATGTAGAGACTTTTAAAAGGGTGTTATTGTATGTAATGCTTCCTGAAAATAGATAATAAAAAGAGGTTTGTTCTAAACCAATAAAAGTTGCTCTAAAACCTTCAATTTTATGTGCCGAGTTTCGAGGCTCATCATCTGGCCAAGCCAGATGACAAGATCCAAATGTATACATTTGTACATCTTGCTGTGGCCACCCCAACAGGCCACTCACATAAAAAGGGAGGGTATATATAAGTCGTATAATCATATCTTTTACCTGCACCAGAGAATCAGTCGTCATTTCTTAAATGCCAGTTCATATTAATATACAAAGTATGTCAAGGGCAGTAGGGAAGGGCTAAGTAGGGCACTGTTTATATACCCTTTACAGGCTTTGTATTGTGATATATTTTTGCGGTTAGAAATGTGAGCAGGTTCCGAATTACTGTATAGAAACTGAGCGAGGAAAGAACAAGTGTATTGACTTACCCAGGGGAGTGGGCGGGTAAGTAAAAAGGCTTGTTGTGCGAGGTTGAATGGGGCGATTGCAGGAACGGAAAGAGCCTTATTCAGCCTGTTGGTTTTAATGAAAAGCGCGGGCTAAAAATAAGGTTGAGCCAGTATGTAATGAGGCCTATGCAGTGAGACATTCTGGCTTATTCTTATTGTGCGTTTTGAGAAGGTGGTGAACGAAGTATCGTAGTGAGGCGGCTTTGTGAAAAGGGGCACTTGATTAAATAAACTTATGAGGTATGCTACTTATGGCTTGCTAATATCCATAGCAGTATGAATAAGTATGTCAGAAAAAGACAAAAATGAGCAAAATCGCTTGTAAAGGCACAAACCAAGGATAAGGTAGTAAAATAATATTTGATGATCGAAGGCTTGTAGGTGAAAGAGATATGATATGAAAAATATTTCACCATCTGCTCATAATTTCAATAATAAGGGGGTTACATATTGCTTGCAAAATGTTATTAACATTATATTTTTTCTTTATTTACATATTTTTTTCTGAGCCTGATTGTCTATGTTTTTAGCTCTGGATAGGAAAGCCTTGTGGCTTTCATTTTTATTGTCTTTTGTTGTTGTTTGTGCTTCTGCAGAGGTTTTTATAGCAGACAGTGTTGCTGCTGATAGCTCACAATTGGCCAATCGGGTACATGCCTTACAGGAGTATGTTTTAGAGCAAAACCGAATAGTAAGTCAGCTTACCGATACGGATTTATCCTACCTTCCTTTGGGAGTAGAGAAAGTTATCAATGGCAGGACGCAGTATCTTTTATTTGATAATCTGGTAATCACTCCTGATGCAGCCTATGTTAATGTATATGTATCACTGGATTTTCCAATAGCCAAACGAAAGCTTGCTTTTGCTGCCACTAAAGTCAAAATACATAAAGGAGGAATAGCTGCTTCTACAGGCACCAAGCTTACCCTGCTAACCGATGCGCAATTACCCATAGGAGAACACATTACTATAGATCTACTTTCAGCTAGCGGCCAAAATTATATTGAGTGGGATTGTAATGGCTTTAAAAACCTGAGCATAAATGGAATGGTCACCATATCTCCGAGTACAGCCGAAAAAGCTGATGCTCCAGGTCAACCCGTTAAAGCCGCATTTACCGTGCAGGCTGCCGACCCGGGTTCTATTATCGCTCAGATAGACCTTCCTGCTTTTGAGGTAAAACAGCTGCCAGGCTTTCGTTTCACAATCTCCAGGGCTACACTAGACTTTAGTGATGACCGTAATGCTGAGGGTTTTAAATTACCGGATGAGTATAAGTCTGAATACGGTACCTATCCTGAATTTTGGACAGGTGTTCATTTTGCAGAGCTACGCATAGACCTTCCTAAAGAGCTAAGTTCAGGTAAAGACAGGCTATCCCTTCAGGCGCGTAATATGTTTATTGATCGTCAGGGCTTTACAGGAGCCTTCACTGTAGAAGGATTGGTGAATCTGGAACAGGGATCACTGGCTAGCTGGCCATTTTCTATAGACAAGTTTTATGTGGTTATGCTCAAGAATAAACTTCATGGAGCAGAATTTAATGGAGAACTTAAATTACCGTTGTTCGATGAACCAATGGATTATGGAGCAGGAATCTATTGGAATGGTAAGGGGCTAGACTACCAAGTATTAGTAAAAACTAGTGAAACCATGCACTCAGACCTTCTTTTGGCGGATGTGGTTTTAGATAAAAATAGTGTTATCAGCATAAAAAAGGAAAACGGATCATTTGAAGCCAAAGCAGTTTTGCATGGTGTAGTGAACATGAATGGCGGTAAGAAGATCACCGCCGAAGGCCTACATTTCAGGAATTTGACCTTATCTAATAAATCACCCATTATACGTGGTGGAGAGTGGGGAATGAAGACCGAAGCCCTTACTGCTGGTTTCCCATTACAGATAGATAGCATAGGCCTTCATCATAATATGAATGATTTAGCCTTGATCATCCAGGCCAAGCTTACCATTATGGGTGGATCAGGTGGCTTTTCAGGCTCTACAACCATCGGAGTTAATGGAGAAATAGAAGAAACTCTCAATGACGAAGGTCAGGCGACTGGCACCCGTTTTAGATTTAAGGATGTAAAAGTCCATGGAATAGGCATCACTGTAAAAACCAGTGCTTACCAGATTACAGGTACCGTAGACTTCTTTGATGATGATCCTAAATATGGTAATGGCTTTAGGGGAACGCTGGATGCAGAGATAGCGGGTTTTAAAGTAGAAGCGGAAGGTACTTTTGGTAAAAAGGCGGATTTTAGGTATTGGATGGTCGAAGCGTATGTACACGTTAACCTGCCTTTGGGTAGCTCCAACTTTGCTATCTATAAACTTGGCGGCGGATTGTTTTACCATATGAAGCAATCGCCACTTCCTCCAGGAGGAGTCATAGATAATATTGATTATGAACCAGATAAGAGTGTATCATTAGGTTTTAACGCCGGGGTCACCTTGGGCATGATTCCAGATCCATATGTATTCAATGCTGATGCTTTCTTTGAGATTGCATTTTCCAGCAGTGGAGGGGTCAAATATATGCAGTTCAGAGGTGATGCTTTCTTTATGACCCCCATGGAAAAACGTGAGGCCGGTGAGGTGAAGTTGAACGCTTCAATGATGATGATGTTTGATTTTGAAAACAAGATCTTTCATTCTACCCTGGAGATATACATCAACATATTTGATATCCTTAAAGGAGTAGGAACTAATGACCTTGCCGGATGGGCAGAAATGTATTTCAGCCCAGATGAATGGTTCATACATATCGGAAGGCCGGATAAACGTATAGGCCTGGCCTTTGTGGCACTGGGTAATCAACCGTTAGTAACTGCTGAAAGCTATTTCATGGCTGGCCATCGTATTCCTGATATTCCAGAATTACCGGCGGAGGTTACCCGCTTAACAGGGGAGATGTCCTTGTCGCGTGATGACGGAGCCTTGGCTTCCGCCAAAGGGATGGCCTTCGGAACTTCACTGAAACTGAGCACTGGTAAGATTAACTTTCTGGTCTTCTATGGAGAGATAGGAGCGGGGCTGGGCTTTGATGTTATGCTCAGAGACCTGAGTAATTACACTTGCGGCAATACCGGAGATACCCCAGGTATTAACGGATGGTATGCATCAGGACAAGCCTGGGCATATATTATGGCAGAGATAGGTATTAAGGTGGATTTAAGATTTATCAAGGGAGAGTTTCCTATACTACAATTAGGCTTAGCAGCCGCCCTTCAGGCAGAACTTCCTAACCCTATATTTATGCAGGGAGCCGTGGCGGGTGAATTTAATATACTAGGCGGTTTGGTGAGCGGTAAGTGTAAATTCAAATTTAGCTTCGGAGAGAAATGTGAAATAGTAGGTACCAATTCTGTTACTGGAGTGAAAGCTATCGGACAGATCAAACCGGTAGAGGGTGATAAAGAAGTAGATGTCTTTACTAAGCCACAGGTGTCATTAAACGTAGCAGAAGGAACGGCTATGGAGATACTTAATAATGATAATGACTTTAAGTTCTATCGTATTAAAATGCAGAAATTCGAGGTCACTCATAACGGAGCTCCATTAAAAGGAGAGTTGGTTTGGAATGAAGCGAGAACCTCGGTAGTCTATAAAACAGAAAGCATATTACCTCCACAAGAAAAGATTGAAGTCTTAGTTCAGGTAGTGTGGCAGGAGCGAGTATCTTCTGGGTGGAAGAACCTAAGCCAGGGAGGAAAAGATGAAATAGAGGAAGAGAAACTGACCTTTATAACAGGAGAGGCTCCAGACTATATTCCTGAAGATAACATAGTGGCAGGTTACCCATATTTAGGGCAATATAGTTTCCACCCTAAAGAAACCAATTCGGGATATATTCTTTTAGATACTGATCAGGAGTACCTGTTTACAGAGCCAGGTATGAAGTACGAAATGAATTTTGTATCTACTTCTCAGGCTAGCGTTAAGTCGCCGGTGAGTTATGATAGAGGCGCAAAGAAAGTATCCTTTGCCTTACCTGAATTAGCCACAGAAACAGCATATAAAATGGTTTTAGTACGAGAGCCTGAAAATGGAGGACTCAATTTGGAATCAAATATCAACACAGAGCAGGTAAACCAATTAAATGATGAAGGAGGCAACAATGTCAATGTACAACAAACCTCTTTGATGGAGAATCTGGTGGTAGGCCAAGGCTTTAACCTGTATGAAAACTATTTCAGAACCAGTAGATATGCTAAATTCCTGGATAAGCTAAATGATGATAATGCCTTTAGTTTTAGTCAGATGCTTGCTCAGAAACAGTACAAACGCTATGGACTACGTATGAATCTGGATGAACTTTTTGAAGAGACTGAAGTACGTGGAAATAATAAATTCAAGCGACTAGTATTGATAGAGGCCATTCAAGACTATGGCTGGTATAAGAATTTTGCAGGCCCGACTATCTATAATAACTATCCGGTTCATCATCAGGCAATTATAGAATGGAGAGAGGTAGATGAGGATGAGACAAGAGATAGTGGGGTGCCTCCGGATCAGCCTATCATTGTACAGCAAGAGACCTTCCCGAGTATGTCAGAAGATGAAGTAAATATGGGAGCCTACACCTCACAAGGAGGACAAGTAGATATTATGCACGACTGGGATTTCTATGGCTATTATGATTATTACGACATCAAAAACAACCTGGTCAATTTAAATGATAATGAACTCAATACTACGCCAATAAGAAGAGTTCTTACAGGAACTTATCAGTATCTGTATGCCAATGAGCCACTACAGTTTTTAGTGCAGTATCGTTTGCCGGGCACTGATATCATTACCTCTAAGAAAATATTGACTATAGATATTAATAAGTAAAACACAACTAAATATAATACCAGATGAACAATCGATTTTTTAAATGGGGGAGCGCTATTAGTAATAGCAATTTTTACCTTGACTTCATGCTCAGATGATGATAGTAAAGAAGGCCCTGAAGTGACTAATTCTTTTATGTACAATAGTAATACTTACGAAGTGAAAGATGCAAGCATTACAGATTATGGTGCAGATAGAGTAGAAGGTCATGATTATTATTATTATGAATTTTCCTTAACAAATGGTAGTTATGAATTGGTCGAAGATTCAGTCGATCCTGATTATTTTTATTTCCAAGTTAAGGGGGGTACCTACGATGTTAATTTGGATTTGTATTATCCTAGTGCATCAGTATTTGGACCAGGGGAGTATGTTTTCGCATCAGAAGAAATGATTTCAGATGGAAGTATAATTAATACTCCTTTTATTGATTGGGCAGAGATCAGACTTGATCTTAATAATGATGGAATTTATGATGGTGATGAAACTATTGCTGCTGTAGGGGGTAGTGTAGAAGTTACTGGATCAGATAAAGAGTACACTTTATTTTTTGAGTTGAATCTGGAGGATGGTAGAACCCTTAGTGGCAGCTTTTCAGGTGAATTTAAATATGTAAAAGACTAAATGCAATAAAATGGAGGAAGTGATTAAACTTCCTCTATCCCTTTCTTTTATGCAACAATCGGTTCAAAGACTTTTTTTAACGCTCATTTTTTTAAGCCTATTTTTCACTGTTCAGGCTCAATATGCTGGAGAGGTTAAAGTTTTAGGCAGAGCTACTGGTGATGGCGTGATGCTTCGCTGGGCACCTACCAATTATATTGCCTGGAATTACGGTAATCAATATGGCTATCAGGTGGTGCGCTATCGTTTTGATGGTGATGGAGAGCAAATGTTCAAGGATTCAGTAATTCTGACTCCTACACCTATACAACCTCTACCTTTAGCTGGCTGGGAACCACTAGCCAAGAAAAACCGATATGCAGCTATTACAGCACAGGCACTTTATGGAGAATCCTTTCAGCTCGATGAAGAGAGCGATGCTGGTCAGGCGGCGTTGTTAAATAAAAATACAGAACAACAAAACCGTTTTGCCTTTGCTCTGGCTTCAGCAGATCAATCCTTAGAAGTAGCAGAAGCGTCAGGGTTGTATTATGAAGATAACAATATAGAGCCAGGCGTTACTTATGTCTATCGGGTCAGATTGGCTCATCAACATCCCAGTCTACGCATTCAAAGAGGGAGTATTATCATTAATCCTTCAGAAGTAGAGCCATTACCTACTCCTGCGGATTTAGAGGCAGACTATGGTGATGCCTCTGTGAGATTACATTGGAATAGCTTTTTTAATCGAAACATCTACAACTATTATGTTATAGAGCGCTCAGAAGACGGTAAAAACTACCAACGCCTCAATGAACTTAACTTTTTGCAGTTAAGAAATAACTCCAGTCTGGATGATTACAATTTGTATTACATGGACTCTTTAAAAAATGAGAAGATGTATTATTATAGAGTCAAAGGAATCAATGCTTTTGGAGAGGCAGGCCCTCCTTCTAATGTCGTTTCAGGTAAGGCTCATCAAAAAATAGGAACCATCCCGGGCATTAAAAGTGGCAAGGTAGATGGAGCAGGAAAAGCACAGATTCATTGGTTTTTTCCAGATAGCCTCGAAAATAGAATCAAAGGATTTTATATAGCACAAGCAGTAACCAGCAAAGGCCCCTTTAAAAATGTACATAACAAAATTATTCCTGCCTCAGAGCGCTATTACAGTGATCCCAACCCAATGGCTACTAACTATTATGTGGTGCGGGCAGAGTCTCGCTATGGAGAGATGGTAGAATCTATGCCCCTACTGGTACAAACTGAAGACAGTATTCCTCCATTGCCACCTGTAGGGCTACAAGGAGTGATTGATTCTACGGGGCAGGTCACTATTCGCTGGAATAAGAATACAGAAAGAGATTTTGATGGGTATAAGGTATTTAAATCTTATTATAAAGATAGAGAATATGTACAGGCTCATGATAACCTGGTGTATGACACGATGTTTACCGAGAAAGTACAGCTTCGTAACCTGACCAAAGATTATTACTATCAGGTAGCGGCAGTGGACAGAAGGTCTAATGCCTCTGATTTTTCTACTCCTATATTGGTGATCAAGCCAGATGTAGTAGCACCAACGGCACCTATTCTACAAGTTCCTAAATATAAAGAAGGTACAGTTACGCTTTCATGGATTGAGGGAAGTGATGATGATTTAGAAGGTTATAATCTATTCCGTCAAGGCACTGATTCGTTAGTTTTATTGTCACATCTGCAAAAAGGAGTTACTCAGTATCAGGATTTACAGGTAGCAGGAGGGGTGCAATATATCTATAGTATAGTGTCAGTCGATCAGTCAGGCCTCACTTCAGACACAGCCTCCTATAGCATTAGCATTCCTGATAATGGCATATTACCACCAGTAAAGAAGATCACCTATCAAGTGGATTTTGATAATCGCAAGCTAACCCTAAAATGGAAGTATGATGTAAAGGACATAGATGGCTTTATACTCTACCGGTCATTAGATGAAGGAGCACTAAGAATGCTGGATTATATAACTCCACAAGAGGCGCAATATGTAGAACGAAACTATAAGATAGGCCGAATCTATAAATACCGCGTTCAAGCCTATAAAGGAGAATATAGATCGCCATTAAGCGAGTGGATTAAACCTGTAACTAACTAGAAGTTGATGTTAAAAGTAAGAATACTGATCCTATTCATAGGATTTTTCACAACAATAATCCCTTGCACTTTTGGACAAGGCATAGGGGAGACTAAATTAAATATTTGGTGTCAGGATTTTCTAGGGGGTAGAGACAGGGATAACGCTGATTATTTTGTACAGCGTATAACGATTGGTTCATTGGCAGAAAAATGCCTTACAACAAAGGATAGGTTAAAGGTATATGATTATCAGTTAGGGTATAATATGCCAGTTAATAATTCTCTTAAAGTGTCTATTAAAATAATAACACATAGAGATTTTAAAGGTCATGTGTGTGAGGTGGATAAAAGAAAAGATAGAAAGTATGGTAATGAAACAACCGTTAATGTCATCTTAGATTTATCTAAATTTAAACCTGGAGTCATGAATACCAAGTTTTTCATGTGTGATAATAATAAAATCACATTCAGATTTATTTATCAGGTGCCTAAACCAGACAACATTACAATTGATAATTCAAGCTATTTATGTATCAATAATCCGATCACATTGAATACTGCTATTAATAAAATTCCATCAAACTCATCAAATGTTAACCTTACTTGGCAGTATCATATAGCTGGAGATCAAATAACAGAACCGTGTGATTGTGGACCTAATGCTCTTTGTCCTAATGGTACAGGATGTCGATTACCAGATGGGTCTATTGGTTGTTATGACTCGTATAGCGGTAATTGTAACCCTGTTAGCTTACCTCCATGCTGTGATAACCCAGTGGTAGAGGATGTGTGGAATACATTAGGAGTGACAAATTATAATGACGGGGTGAATTCATTTTCTTTTTTGGGACAGAATTATGCGAAAATTCTTGCAGCCGTTAGCTCTAATAGTCATGATGTGCATTTTAGGGTAAGAGCTAGCGATGGTACAGCCTCTATTTTATCAAACACGAAGATTGGCCAGATATCTGCAGCACCTCCTACTGTATCTAATATTACACGATCTCCATCCTGTGCAAATGCGAATGATGGTTCTATTTCATTTAATATAAGTGGGGGCGGAGGAAATTATCGCTGGTCTCTGCAAGAAAGGATTCCTGATTGTAGCATATCAGATATAAAGGATGGAAAATGTTTCTCTTCTGATATAGCGGGGCAGGGTAATACATCTGCAGGCAGAGTGACTGCACAAGCAGGCCCAGGTGAATATTACTTGTATGTTCAGAACTGGAAGTCTTCACAAAGTTACAACCCTGGAGGATGCTATAATGAATATGGCCCTTTTATAATAGAAGAAATCCCTCCACTTGAGTTGGATAGTGTGAGTGTAACCGAATTATCCTGTTATGAAAGTAATGACGGAAGTATTACGGTCTCAGCCTCTGATGGCGACGCAGGAACCATAAAATATGGTCTTAATCTCAAGGGAGAAACTACAGTATGGCAAGATGATGATACCTTTGAGTCGCTGGAAGCAGGTACCTATGTAGCCTGGGTGCAAGATAGGTGTGATGTGTACTCTAGCGAAATAGAAGTAGTACAGCCCACCGCTCCTATCGCGGCTACTGCGAGTTTTACCGCACCAGTTTGTCATGATGCAGGAGATGGTACTATCTCTGTTATCCCTACAGGTGGTTATGGGGACTACGCTATTACCTTGTACAAAGGCAGTGACGTGGTTAAGCAGTTTAATGTTTATAATGATAGTGAGGAAGTCGTTTTCACCAACTTAGGTTATGGCGACTATACCTGGGAGGTACAAGATTCTGAAAAGGCTTGTACTATTATTGATGGAAGCTTTCACTTGCCTGAACCGACTCGTATTACTATGGAAGTGCAGGAGATTATACCTGTTACTTGTCCGGTGCCCGCGGCTAATGATGGAGAAGTACATTTTACAGTTTATAATAATGCTTTTCCTTATACTATTACCATGACGGACGAGCAGACCGGTCAGGACTTCACCTCAAACACTAATATTGTTAGCAACTTACCTGCAGGAGATTACGAAGTAAGCATCTCTTATAATAATGGATGTACAGATGTTTATACCTTGGCAGAACTTGTAGAAATAGAGCAGCCTACTCCAATTATTGTCAAATTAGTGAAAGATGATATGACCTGTACTGACAGTTTTGATGCTTCCATTTCAGCAAGTATTAGTGGTGGTAATACTGGTGATTATTCCTACCGCTGGCAAGTGCAATCAGCAGGTGTGTGGGGGGATTTCACAGACCAAGAAAGAACAGATGACTTGTTGATTCATGACCTTTTTGATGGCATCTATCGCCTGTATGTTACCGATAGTAAGGGTTGCGAAAAGGCTTCCGCTGCTGTTGAAATCGTAAACCCGGAACCCTTAGTAATAGAAGACGTGCTATTGGTGGGGCTGGCATGTAAAGAAGAAGAAAATGGTCATATTCTTCCGGAAGTGACAGGAGGCTGGGGTAACTATCAGTATGAATATATTAAGCTACCAGATACCCAGTGGCAGGTCTATGACCTGACAGATAATTTTGATCAGGGTACTTATAAAATAAGAGTTTCAGATCCTGAAGGCTGTAGCGTGGAGTGGGAGGAAGATCTTCTTTTTGCCGAAGCGGATCAACCATTAGAGCTTACCGGTTTGACAAGTAAAAAATACAATGGCTTTGACATTAGTTGCTTCGGGTCTTTTGATGGTGAAGTAACAGTGAGCGCTCAGGGAGGAATCACTACCTCACAACAGGGGTATCAATACGCCGCTGATGATGGAGAGTTTGGAGGAAGCAGCACTGTCACGGGATTATCTTCAGGTCTTCATACCCTCTATGTAAGAGATCTTAATGGCTGTTTAAAAAGTCAGGACATAGAACTAATAGAACCATCAGCATTAACCATTGCTTTAGATGATATTAAGCATGTAAAATGCTTTGGTGATAGCTCCGGGTATATTCAGGTAGCAGGCAATGGAGGAGTTACTTCCTATCGTTTTTCTATTAACGAGTCTCCTTTCATGGGTGATAGCCTCTTTACTAACCTCACTAGTGGAGACTATCAGGTGATTATACAAGATCGCAATACGTGCAGAGACACTCTAAATACAGAGATTATTAATCTGTTTCCACCCATTGAATTTGATTGGCAGGTAGATAGTGTTACCTGTTATAATTATAGCGATGGTGCTGCTCAGGTAACTATTGTGGGAGGTCATGCTCCTTATGCTATCAATTGGATGCATGATATTAATAATCAGCAACAATCTATTGCTTATGTTACTGATGGCTGGTATGAAATACGTGTTCAGGATCAGGAAGGGTGTATTTGGACAGACAGCGTTTTTGTGCCGGAACCTCCTAATATTAATGCCGGACCAGACCTGAACCTATGCTATGAGCAATCCGCTACGTTAGATGCCAGCTGGCCTCAGGGTAATGCCACCTATTCATGGAGTGGGGTTGAGGGACAGCTAACCACAGAGCCTACCTTATGGGTTGATCAGCCTGGAGATTATTATGCTCAGGCATCATTGAATACCAGGGCATGTCTGATGTATGATACCATTAGCATTTCTTCTTATGATATAGAGTTTGAAGCTAAATTCTTAGCTGCTACTGAACTGGTAGTAGGAGACACGCTGCAATTAGTAGAAACCAGCACGCCAACACCAGATTCATTATACTGGAGGTTTGATGATCAGGCTACGGTGCTCACCGCTTCCAACACTATACCTACCTTATGGTTTGACCAGGCAGGAGATTATACTATAAGTTTCGCTGCTTACTATGGCCCATGTACTGATAGCCTTACTAAAACGGTGTCAGTGTTCTTGCCTGAAGAAGCTCCTGAAACGGTAGATCAGTTTAGGTTCGGACAGACAGGGTTTAAAGATGTGAGGATTTATCCTAATCCTTCTGATGGAGAATTTACCTTATCAGTAGAGCTGCATGAAGATGATGTGTTGGGTATAGTCATTGTCTCTACCATGGGAATGGAAGAATACAGAGATAACTACGATGAGGCAGACAGTTTTGAAATCAATTTTGATTTATCAGATAAACAGGCTGGAGCTTACTTAATGCGTCTGGTGACCAGTAATGATCAGATGACCTTACGAATAGTGATAGAATAAGCAGGATGAGTAGACTACAGTACATATTCATTGCCAGCATACTCTTGTTAAGCTTCTTTAGGTTGCAGGCACAAGACCTGAGTAACCTATCAGAAAAGGAGCCCGTGAAAGTGAATGGAGGGGTGAGCTACAACATGATAGGCTATAATGCCCAGGGTATAGAGCAGCGCAGAGATCCATTCTCCTGGTATCTCAATGGTAATCTTAATATATCGCTATATGATTTTTCTATTCCTTTAACCTTTAGCTATACTAATAGGCAACTGAATTATTCACAGCCTTTTAACCAGATAGGACTCACCCCTACCTATAAATGGGTGAAAGGCCATATAGGCTATAGTAACATGAATTTTTCTAGCTATAGCCTTTCAGGTTATACTTTTTTGGGAGGAGGAGTAGAACTGACCCCAGGTCCCTGGTATGTAGGTATTATGTATGGCAGACTGAATAAAGCTACCGAGTCGGTAGCACTAGATAGTGTCACCTACACAGATCCGGTGTATAAAAGAATGGGATATGGGGCAAAAGTAGGCTATCGTGGAGATGGCTATCATGTAGAAATGTCGGTTTTCACAGCTAAGGATGACGTAAGCAGTGTAGAATATATACCTGAAGATACCGAAATCACTCCTGAAGATAATGTGGTGTGGAGCCTGACAGGGGGAAAAGAACTGATCGATAGGCTGAGCCTGGAGTTTGAATATGCTCAAAGTCGCTATAATCGTGATATCAGAGATATTTATAGAGACTCATTGGGTACAGAAGCAGACAACACAGAAGGCACTTTTCATGCCTATAATTTTGGGTTGGCTTATAGTCAGCGAGTATACAGCCTGATGCTTAAGTATGAACGCATTGACCCAGGCTATGAAACACTGGGAGCTTATTATAATAACAATGATATGGAAAATATCACGGTGAATGGCAATCTCAATTTATTAAGGAACCAGATGGCTATAACACTATCAACCGGAGTGCAACGGAATAATCTTGAAGACACAGAAGCTAGCTCTACCAGAAGAGTAGTGGGTTCTGCTAATGTTAATTACAGCCCGTCATCTTCCTGGAATTTTTCTGCCAGCTATTCTAACTTTAATACCTACACCAACGTGAGGCCACAGGTAGACCCCACCTTTCAGGATGAAATGGATACGCTTAACTTTTATCAGGTGAACCAAAGCGCCACCTTTAACACCATGTATAGCTTTGGCTCAAAAGAGATAAAAAAAAGCATTATGCTTAATGGATCCTATCAGATTACCAATGAAGAATCAACGGAAGCAGAGAGCGCACAATCCACTTTCTTAAGTGGCAACTTAGGCTATAGAATGAGCTTAAAAGATGGTACCAGTGCCAGTGCTGCTATCAATGGTAATAGAAGTGCTTTCGCAGAAAATGTATCCCAATCCTACGGCCCTAACCTGACATTAAGTAAGCCTTTGATGAATAAAAACATCAGAAGCACCCTTTCAGGCACCTACCTGAGACAGGAGGTGACAGGGCGGCCTGCTACCGGGGTCATTAATATCCGCTTGAACTTCGGCTTAAAGCCACAAGAGATTGCTTTTGGAAAACGAAATAGAGATCAGAAAAGCAAAGAAAAGGCTGATCATAAGCCCTCAGAAGTCAGTAGCTCTACAGGGCTGGAAATGCCAGAAGAGTTTTCGGAAATCAATGAAAAGAAAGAAGCAAAGTCAGAAGCTAAAAATAAAAGCTGGGGACAACATGCCATTACTCTGGGAGTCAGTTATATGAAAAAAATGGTGTCAGAAGAAGCTGCCGCCGCTAATGCTACCAATGATTTTTCAGAGCTGACCATAACCCTTAATTATAGTTATAGATTTTAATACCTTATGTCCTGTAAAAGACTAAAATATATACTTTATACCCTTCTCCTGTTGCAGGCATACCTTGTTGCCTGCTTGCCAGGAGCTCAGGCGCAGACCTTTCCTGTAAGTGCTCAGCTGCAGCTTACTCCGCCATATAGTGTATACTTATCTGACCTGTTGCGTCCTGAAACTGATCAGGTGAAGTTAAATCTGATCCTACGAGATTTGCAGGAGCCCTTTGTAGATGTAGTATTAAAGTTAAAGATAGAAGGGCAGGGGCTGAGCATGGAAACGGCTCCATACTATATGCCTCCGGCCTTGACCCTGGAAAGTGGAACTCCACAGTTGCTTACTACCGTAGAGCTCTCTCCTTATTTTGATGCGGCTAATTTGATTTTTGGTGGTATCAGCAAAAGTAAATATGAGCAGCAGGGTGGCAGGCTACCAGAAGGATTATATAGAATTAGTTTCACCGCTTATGATGCAAATACCGGAAGGCAACTATCCATGCCGGCGCAAGCTATCGCCTGGATGGCCCTAAGTGAGCCTCCCAGGCTAAACCAGCCTTTCTGTGAGTCTGAGATTAATTTGGAAAGCGGCATGCAATATATCGTTTTTCAATGGTCGCCCATAGGCGTTTCTCCTAACACCTTCGGAGAGCTGGAATATGAATTTTCATTGGTAGAAATCCGTCCTGAAGGCAGAGATCCCTATGAAGCCATGCGTACTACTGCACCAGTATACCAGTATACTACCAGTGAGACCAGTCTGGTATATGATAATGACGAACCGCTGTTGCTGCCCGGCATGACCTATGCCTGGCGTGTACACGCGAAAGATGTAGGGGGCAAGGAGAAATTCAGAAATGAGGGATTTAGTAGTGTCTGTACTTTTCGCATAGCCGAGCAATCTCTACCAGTAGCAACAGGTGTGAGGGCAGAAGCCGTTACCAGCTATCAGGGTCGCACTTATTGGGATTTAGTAGATGGGGTAGATAATTACCGCATAGAATACCGCTCTACTGAAGGAGGATCTGGCCAGTGGTATAGTATTGATGAGCCCGAAGAAGCGGGGGGGGCCATTGATGGGCAGGTGAACCTGACCGGATTAACACCAGGACATGGCTATGAGGTACGAGTAGGTAGCAAACGAGAAGAGCTGGTCAGCAGCTGGAGTGAGAGCGTGTTCTTCTCCACTCCTGATGAAGAGGTGCTAGCTTGTGGAGATATGCCGACTGTAGAGTCAGACGATGATTTTATACCCTTAATAAATGCTGGTGTAGGTGACGTTATACAAGCAGCGAATGTAGATGTGACGCTGGTTTCAGTAACCGGTAATGGCCAGGATGGTGTTTATTCTGGATGGGGAACAATCTCGATTAACTTTTTGGGCAATCGCATTCCTGTTGAGTTTAGCGATATTAAGATCAACGACAGGTATCGCATGGTTTCAGGAGAGCTGGTAGCCATCAGCACCGGTATGGATGAGTACATCCAGCAATGGAGAGAAGTGCGAGAAGATGAAGAGGTGGGGGATTCAGAGGCAGAAGATAATGCGAGCAGCGAGGAAGCTGAATCGGAAAGTTCTGATACTGAGGTTGGCGGTAATGCCCCTACTGATTCAACTAGCTTGGAAGAAGCAGTGATTCCTATGGATTCGTTAATTACTGAAGCTGATAATGTAAACTCTAGTGATAGTACCTTGACAGATTATAATAATAATGATGATTATAATGAAAGTGATAGTACGGGAGGCAATAATGTGATTGACCCCAATGCCCCAAATGATAGCAATAATGAGGGTAATGGAAATGGTAGTGGAGTTACACCTTCTATCTGGTTTGCCTTAGACGATAATGAGTATCATGATGGAGATGTTATTACTATACCTTTTACATCATTAGATAACCATTTAGCTTTTACCTTGAGAGACTATCCTAATAATGTAGAAACATTTAACTGGTCATTTTTGCAGGATGGAGTAGATCATACTGTCGAGGTGCTTAATAATGATCGTAATCTTGATAATTTTGGGATGAATATTGGGGGAAGGTTTGGAGATTTAAGACTTAGAGTTCAGTATGACGAAGACGTTATTGAGGTTATTTTGAATGTTGAGAGAAAGGAATTTTCTCTCGAGGAAATTTATGCTAAAGATGGAGATAGGGTGGCGAAATCTCAAGAAATACTTTATTTGGTTGCTGGTGATGATGAGAGACAAATAATATTTGATTCAGATATAAATCCTGGAGACATAAAAAATGGAGATTATGTGAATTTGGATATGGTCTGGTCTTATATAGAGCAGCTTACACCTCAACATAATTTAGAACAAGTCTTTGGTGAAAAAAAGATTGTAAGAAAACTTTATGAAGAAGATAATATAATAAGTACGGAGTTTCGGTCAGGTTATCCAAATAGAGTAGAAAAAAAAGTGGAAATTTCATGGGTTGATGAAGATTTAAAAAAAATAGACGTGGCGAGTAAATTAGGGCCGATATTATCCATTTTTGATGAAATTAATTATTGGTCGAAGACCTTTAAGGCTGTAGGAATTCCTTGCAAGGTGGCGGTTCTTGATAACTTGCCTAGAGCTATTGGTCGAAATGAATTTGGTCTTTCTTATGAAACTTTTAATGAAGAGGAGGATGAAACAAGATATTATCGTAATATCGATAAATTTGTCTTTTCAGCAACGGGAGCTAATATTGTTGATTTGACTTGTGGCAAAGATATTACTATACCCATACCTTTTAGTTCATCTGAAATTACTCTTGCTGCTGCTAATTTTGGTGTTAAAGCTGGTTTAAAGGGGGAGGTTGAGTTAGTTCGGGAAGTCCAAGTAGAAACGGGAAAAACTTTTTATAATAAAAGTAAAGTTACTGCTGCTGCTTTTGTAAGCCCATTTGTTGAAGCAACTTTAGCAGGGATAGTGGGCAAAATAGATATGGATACTGGTGTTAGAATAGAATATCCTTATGATGGAAACCCTGCATTAATAGGTTTCATTTGGTATTCAAGTGATATAAGTGGCAAAGTGGAAGTAGGTAAGGATTTTAGTCAATATTTATCTAAATCCATAACATACGAATTGTTTAGATTAAATACTAAAAAAGAAATAGAGATATATAAATTGGATTTTAATAGTTTAACTAAATGAAAGCAATATTAAAAGTAGCATGGATCGCAGGGATTTTTATATTCATACTATTTCTCCCAATGTCTTTAGGTGTATTGAGAGTCACTTTTAATAATTATGAACGGTATAAGGGAACGGTTCGCTCCGTAGAAAATCGGTTATATTCAAAAGGGGCTGGATATTACTTGTTAGTTCATATTGATGGAGAAGGGGGGGAATATTCAACTCATGCGTATGATGAAGATCAAAAACCAATGCCTGGGGACTCGGTTGTTTTTAGAAAACTATATCGTGGTGCAGGTTCAGCGCAAATCTTACAAATAAATGGGAAGGAAGTCTCTAATTATTTCCATTTCATTGATTATTTCAGCTTAACTTATCATACAGCAGCACTTTTATTTTTAATTTATTACAGTATAAGAAGATTTAGATGAATTTATACAAATCAATAATTTTAGTGATGACCCTATATCTACCTTGTTTCTGCTCTGCTCAAAATAAGTTTAGAGAATTAGAAGCATACTTTGGATTGCCATTGGATGGTAAAGAGATTGAATATTATAAATATTCATCTGAGTCAGTCATAACAAATTCTTGCCAATCGTATGAGGATTGCCCTACACGTACCACTATAGAGTTACTAAAATCTCTGTTGTCAGCTAAGAATTACAGTTGGGATCAAAGAAATTATGCTTATTCTATTCCTAAAGATAAGTCTTATGAGGATAAAGAATTGTCAGATAGATTTCTTCCTCTAAGAAAAATAGATTTTTCAATTGGTCAAGATAAGTATGAGATAGTTAAGTTCCGATTGGAAACGACCAATGATACAACTAATCATGCCATGATGTTTAAGTTTATTTCTTCACGTTGGCAGGTTGTTTCTTCTGATGTCGTGATGTCAAAATTGGTAATTATGTTCGAATACCTTTCAGAAAGGGCTCTAGATGCTATTTTCTATAATATGAATTTAGGAATACCTGTTTTCGATAATATGGTAGATGAGGTGTACAATGGGGAATTATTATATTTAAGTAAAGCGATTAATATGCGCGCCAATAAACCCTACACTCCAGAAGAGGCTAATATAATTTTTAATAGCAATTCTTCCAGCAATAAAGATTCTTTGATTAGGGTACCTTGTGAATTTGTATTTCCTATTCAAGATCAAAAAATAAGAGTATATGAGGATGATTCATTTGTTTCTGCTCATGAAGATACTCAAATCGAAGAAAAACTAAGGATGGCTAATTTAAGTTTTGAAACTGCAATACCCGACTTTAGCTACCTATTTAGCTATAACGATGATCATTATGAAATTGTTAAAATTAAACATTTGGAGTCAAATGAGGATGAAATGCTAATTTTTAAAAATACAAAAAAACAGAAACTGCAGATAGTTTCGGAAATTCCTTCAAGGTTAGAACCTGTCATGAAGGTGTTAAGGGCATTGTCCATTGATCAAATTCAAAATTTAAATGCATTAAGTAATTCAGAAACTCCCAAAGAGATTCAAAATATATCAAGCCAGGTAAAAGATGAGGATAATATTATCAACACTGTAAAATTAAATACTTTAATTGATTAAGATGTTGGAGAGAATTACTAGAGCTTTAGGTTACTACTTTAATTTTGATAAGTCTTATCAATGTTGCATATTATATTGCTTATCGCTCAGCCACTAATACTGATAATCAACAGATCAAAAAAGCAGCTATAGGAGCACTGATAGAAGGTGTAAAAGATATGGATTCTGGTCTTTCAGGAGATAATATAGAATTTCTCACTGAGTTTGATAGAGACTTGTTTTCGGCCAAAGATCAGCAAGCGCTTTTATCTGCCTTGAGTACTATAAAATACCACAAGCCAGAACTCATCAAGTTAATCGGCTATGTGAATATTTCGGAAGCCGAGAATACATTGAAAAGCTATGCGGCATCCTCAAATCGCAGCCTACAATGGTCCGCCTTGCTAGCCTTATCGCGCATAGGAGATGAGGCTTCAGCTCAAAAGATCATCAGCATCCTAGAAAACCTCCCGGTAAATGATAACCTGGTCTATGAACTAGTGCCAGACCTAGTATACACCCGCAACAAAACGGCCTTTGATTATCTCTTCACCATCATTAACAGCAATGAAAACAACTGCACTTCCGCAGACCCAGATAACGAAGCCGCTATCCTTTGTGGCTACAGAGTAATGGAATACCTTGCCCCACACCTTACTGCTCAGCCCCTCCCCATAGAAGACGGAGAACTGGCAGTAGATAATTATGAGCAAGCCTTACAAGAGTTAAGGGCTTGGTATGCTAATCATCAGTCTGATTATGGTATATTGGAGGAAGGTTATTAGATTGCTTTTGAGATAAGAAGCCAATTCGCCGTGTCAGAGACACTCGTTACCATTCATAAATCCTTAGTCGCCCTTCGGTAAGACTAAGGATAGCGGGGAAATTAATATGGATGGGGATTTAGTGGCAAGTTATGATTTGCCTACTTCAATAGCTGAGGAAACTGATTTAATTGCTTTTGTAAAAAATATGGAATCAGGATATACCCTCATATTAGAGGATAGTGCTACGCGTGAGCTTATTAGAATGGATTTGAATGAAGACGGTCATCCTGTAGACGAATATAAATTACCTATTACAAAAGTAAGAGATTTGTATGAACCTGTTTTTTACGTGAAGGGAGATCTGCTAATGATACTTCATGATAACTATATATGCTTTGAAAAAGATATAAAAATTTGGGAAGAACCTAAAATAAACTCAGGGGCGCATTCAGTTGTAGAAGCCGACAATGATGGATTTTTAATTATTGGAAATGATATGGAAGTAACTTATGCCAATATTGAGGGGGTGAAATATACAGTAGATTATGCTCACAAGTTGACTTGTGGAATACTTCCATTAGGAGATAATTACTTTTTAGTGGGCATAGAAGATCTTTCGATAGCTGATGATTTATCCGAACTGCAGATTATTAAAATTGATAAGAAAGGGGCACTTAGTGAAGATTGATAATTTTAAAGTAAGGGAAGTGTAATTTTATTTTGGTGAATTTTAAACGAGACTGTCAATTCATCTCTGTCTAAACTTTGGATATAAAGAAATAATGTTTAGACTAAAGAGCAATGAACAAACAAGAGAAAGAAGAATTAAAGGAAAAAGCACTTAAACAATTTTTAAAAGGAGAATCTCTATTTGGTAAGGATGGGGCTTTCAGCCCCATGTTGAAGGAGTTCTTAGAAGAAGCTCTGGAAGCAGAAATGGAGGATCACCTATCCAGTGAAGAAAAAGGACGCTCTCATGGCAATAAGCGCAATGGCAAAGGCCAGAAAACAGTTAAGAGTAGTTTAGGAGACGTTGAGATAAATACTCCTCAAGATCGTCATAGCAGCTTTGAGCCAAGAATAGTAGAGAAACGCCAGCGTATACTGGCAGACAATCTTGAGAAGCAAATAATAGCCATGTATGGGCTAGGTAATAGTTTGAGAGATATTCAAGAGCACATCAAGGAGATGTATGACACAAATATATCAACAGAGGTGTTAAGTGATATCACAGACCGAGTGATCCCTAAAGTAAAGGAGTGGCAAAATAGGCCATTAGAATCGGTCTATTGTATTGTTTGGCTAGATGCCATGCATTTCAAGGTGCGAGATGAAGGTAAGGTGAAGCATAAAGCCCTTTATAATATTTTAGGGATCAATAAGCAGGGCAACAAGGAGATATTGGGCATGTACCTATCAGAAAGCGAAGGAGCTAATTTTTGGCTTCAGATACTTACTGAGCTACAAAATAGAGGCTTGAAAGATATTTTGATAGCCTGCACTGATAACTTGAAAGGTTTTAGTGAAGCGATACACTCCATCTACCCACAAACAGATGTTCAACTTTGTGTAGTTCATCAGATTCGAAATAGCTTGAAATATGTAGCCAGTAAAGAACAGAAAGTGTTTATACAAGATCTTAAATTAGTTTATCAAGCAGACACAAAAGATCAGGCAGAGACTGCTTTATTAGAACTGGAAGAAAAATGGGGAAAGAAATATCCTGTGGTGATACGATCTTGGAATGATAACTGGGAACTACTTAGCACTTATTTCGATTACAGTAAACCCATAAGAAAGTTAATATACACTACAAATCCAGTGGAGGGCTTTCATAGACAAGTAAGAAAAGTTACCAAGAGTAAGGGAGCATTTACCAGTGATATGGCCTTGTGGATTTGCAACAAAAAACTGGACAATAAGTTAAGCACATTTTGAATAGTTATGGTTATTAAATTGTTCAGGCGTCTTATATCCTAAGTGCGAATGTTTTCTTTTTCTATTATACCATATTTCTATAAATTCGAACAGGTCATTCTTGGCCTGAAGAATACTATAGAAATTGGTATGTTTGACCAGTTCTGACTTCAGTATCTTAAAGAAGTTTTCTGCCACAGCATTATCCCAGCAATTACCTTTTCTACTCATGCTTTGTTGTATACCCTTACTTTTGAGGTGATCTGAAAAAGAATAGGTGGCATACTGCACTCCCCGGTCGGAATGAAATATTAATTGGTTTGTTATTGGCCTATTAATTAAAGCCATTCTCCAGGCTGGCCATATTGTATCATGGCACGCCATAGACCTACTCAATGACCATCCTATAATCTTTCGATCGTACAAATCCATAATGATGGTTAAATACATCCAACCTTGACCAGTGGGGATGTATGTAATATCAGAGACCCATTTATGCCCCGGAAGGTTTGCCTGAAAATCTCTGTTTAATAGGTTTTTAGCTACTGGATAGTTGTGTCTTGATTGGGTGGTAGTTCCTCTGAACTTTCTGCAAATAATACTTCTAATGCCCTGGTTACGCATGATCCTGGCCACTCTGGGGCGAGAGATACGCCAACCCAGGTCTCGTAACTCCTCGGTGATCTTCGGGCTACCATACCTTCCTCTGCTATTGCTGTGTATAGTCCTGATACATGCGGATACCTTTTCATTCTCCAACTTTCTCATTGATGGCCTTCTGTTGCTCCAATTATAGAAACCACTTCTACTGACTTTAAGTACTTTACACATCCTCTCAACACCAAATCTGTGGTTGTATTCCTTTATGAACCGGAATATTTGTTGTCTCCCTTGGAGAAGATGCTTACTGCCTTTTTTAAAATATCCCTTTCTAGTTGGGCTTCACGCAGTTCTCGTTTTAAACGGGCTATCTCCTTTTGTTCTGAGGTTAAATTCTGATTACCATGACCTGAAAAACTACCTTCTTTGTACTCATTGTATTCACGTTTCCATCGGGTAACCAGCTCAGTCCTTAAACCAAGCTCATCAGCTACTTCTCTTGTACTTTTTCCTGACAGGCACAGGTTCACTGCCATCTGTTTAAACTCCTTGTCAAACTCTCTTCTTGCTCTTTTCATATTTAGTAAATTTAACTCAAAAGCGCTTAACTTACTGTCCAATCAAATGTAGCAGGTCCACTTGATGAAATTAGTTTACTTAGTTTGCAGACGTATTGAGAAAAAATGGACTTCACCTTTGCGGAATTGGGGTTTGACGGTGCAGCAATTAGCCATTAGATTTGAGGGAAGATTGGAACTGGAACTAAAAACCAGTCAAACCAAAAAATAAAAAATTCCCTCCCAGGGGCTAGCCCCTGGGAGGGAAGCAGACAGAGATGAGCTAACACTCCCTTTTAAACTCATTCCTACTAGAATAATACTTTGTGTGAAGACAAACCTTAATTGATTAAAATCTTTAGGGTTTGTTTTAGGTATATGTATATACTGTTAATACTTATGAAAATGTATTCTTAAACGAAGGTTTACATTGGGGTTAGCCATTTAAATAATATCAATGGCATATTTTCCTCGATTATTGTGGGCAGTATACTACTTAGCCGTTCGTAGCTACAACTACGACTTTCCGATGATCACTAGTGTCTCTAACACGATATTAAGCAACAAAATCTTATCCTTTTTAGCAGTTATTGTGTAGTTCCATAATCAGTCAGGTATTTGAGCGGACGATGACTAGGAGGTGTCAGGATACTATCCCCTAGCGCGCGTAGCGATAGCAATACGCGTGCTACCTACCTAGGTTACACAAAAAGTTATCAATCTAATCAATAAATGAAAAAAACACTACTCCCCATATTTATAGCCTGTCTCTTTACCTTCACAGTAAGAAGCCAGGACATAGGCACTTACTTTCAATCCGTAAGAACGGGTTCTTACCCACAAATACCTTCAGCGTTTTTCTCTGGAGATATGACTTTAATGAATCAGCTTACACCGTATTACAAAGACTCAATAGATGATGTGAGAGGTAAGGCCTACTATATTGCTTATCGCTCAGCCACTAATACTGATAATCAACAGATTAAAAAAGCAGCTATAGAAGCACTTATAGAAGGTGTAAAAGATAAAGATTCCGGCCTTTCAGGAGATAACATAGAATTTCTCACTGAGTTTGATAGAGACTTGTTTTCAGCCAAAGAGCAGCAAGCGCTTTTGTCTGCCTTGAGTACTATAAAATACCACAAACCAGAATTGATCAAGTTAATCGGCTATGTAAATATTTTAGAAGCCGAGAATACATTGAAAAGCTATGCGTCATCCTCCAATCGCAGGCTACAATGGTCCGCCTTGCTAGCCTTATCTCGCATGGGAGATGAGGCTTCAGCTCAAAAGATCATCAGCATTCTAGAAAACCTCCCGGTAAATGATAACCTGGTCTATGAACTAGTGCCAGACCTAGTCTACACCCGCAACAAAACCGCCTTTGATTATCTTTTTACCATCATTAACAGCAATGAAAACAACTGCACCTCCGCAGACCCAGATAATGAAGCCGCTATCCTTTGTGGCTACAGAGTAATGGAATACCTTGCCCCACACCTCACCGCCCAGCCCCTCCCCACAGAAGACGGAGAACTGGCAGTAGATAATTACGAGCAAGCCTTACAAGAGTTAAGGGCTTGGTATGCTAATCATCAGTCTGATTATGGTATATTGGAGGAAGGTTATTAGATTGCTTTTGAGATAAGAAGCCAATTCGCCGTGTCAGAGACACTCGTTACCATTCATAAATCCTTAGTCGTCCTTCGGTAAGACTAAGGATAGCGGGTTACAATGGTCCGCCTTGCTAGCCTTATCTCGCATGGGAGATGAGGCTTCAGCTCAAAAAATAATA